>OMIE01000044.1 GCA_900299025.1 Burkholderiaceae bacterium | reverse complement strand
TCATCTCCAGGTTGACGGGGTCGAGGTATCGCCCCAACACTATATTGACGGTACGCGTGTGGCCTCGCCGCGTAGCTTCGAGGTTTTCAGCCCTATTCAGCAGCAACGACTTGGTGAAGTCTACGAAGCCGACGATGAGCAGATAACGAGGGCTATCGATGCTGCACAAAGGGCGTTTCCCGGATGGGCCGCCCTGAGCGCAGCTGAACGCAAGCCCTACCTCGATCGTTTTGCGCAAGAGATTGGCAAGCGTGCTGATGCATTTTGTGTGCTCGAAAGCAACGATGCGGGCGTTTTACTGTCCCGCATGCGACACGGTGTAGTTCCGCGTGCCATGCTCAACATCAGCTGGTTTGCAGAGCATGCTCTCAGGTTACAAGAGCGATCGATTGAGACCGATCAGGCCAGTCACCGGATACGTCACGATCCGGCTGGCGTTGTCGTGATTATTACGCCATGGAATTCGCCCCTATTGCTGTCAACATGGAAGCTTGGCCCCGCGCTTGCGGCGGGTAACACATGCATCTTGAAACCACCCGAATGGGCACCGCTCACTTGCTCACTGCTTGCCGATGCGGCCCAGTCCGCGGGATTGCCGCCAGGCGTCTTCAACCTGCTGCAAGGTGGCGGCGCCACGACGGGTGCTCGACTTGTCAGCGATAGCCGCTTAGCAAGAATCTCGTTCACAGGCAGTGTGCCGACTGCACGCGCCATCGCCCAGGCCGCAGGCGCTAACCTTGTGCCATGCAGTCTTGAGTTGGGTGGGAAGAGCCCGTTTATCGTGCTTGAAGACGCCGATGTGGAGAGCGCCGCTGCCACCGGCACGCTCATGTATCGTAATGCAGGGCAGGTTTGCCTAGCAGGGACGCGATTTCTCGTTCATGAGAAGCTGTGTGAGCCCTTTATTAAAGCCATGCGCAAGCATGTCGAGCGACTTTGCGTTGGTGATCCACGCGATGAGGCCACCGAAGTAGGGCCGATCATCCACCCAAGGCAAGTGGACCGCATCGAAGGATTTGTGAAGCGGGCAATCGCAGAGGGTGCTGAGGTGCTTTGGGGCGGTGAGCGCCACGCCTATGGGGCACAGTATTTTCAGCCGACGATGCTGACTCGCGTCAGGCAAGACAGCGAGATTGTTCAGAACGAAGTCTTTGGACCGGTCCTCACGCTTCAGACCTTTCGCAGCGATGAAGAGGCCATCGCCATGGCCAATGGTACCGACTACGGTCTCGGTGGGGTGTGCTACGGCGAAGCCGCTCACGCTACCAGGCTAGCCGAGCAGATTCGCACGGGTTTTATTTGGGTCAACAGCTTCGGTATCCGCGACTTGGCCGCGCCATTTGGCGGCATTAAACGCTCAGGCCTTGGGCGAGAGGGAGGGGACTGGAGCTTTGAATTCTTTTGCGACATCAAAGACGTCGTAATCCCGAAAAAGCCTTTTGTAGCAAGCTTTAGCCATCGTTAGAGAGCATCAACATGGGAACAATCCTTGGCGCAGCATTGGTATCGCATCATCCTGGCTTAATGCAATGCGAAGAGTTTCGCCGCCTCATGGGCAATGGACAAGATTCGGATCTGATCGCTGGCTATGCTCGATTGCGCGAGCGTATCGCTGCGGCCGCCCCGGACGTCGTGCTGATCTTCGATAGCCACTGGTTCACCACGGGCTATCATTTGGTCGATGGCGGGGATCGCTACCAAGGAAACTACATTTCCGATGAAATGCCCTGGTACTTATACGGGGTGCCCTACAGCTACCGGGGCTATCCAAAACTGGCGCTCGATATTGAGGCGGTTTCGCGCGAGCTGGGAGGCTTCAATAGGGCGATTTGCAATCCTGACCTCGGCCGTCATTACCCCACGATTAATCTCATTAAGCAGCTTCGCCTGGAGTTATCGGATACGCCGGTCGTAAGCGTAAGTAGCTGTCAAAACTGCGACTGGGAGCATTTCCTGAAGTCTGGCGAAGCCATTGGTGAGGCTATCCGCCGAAGCGAGCTAAAGGTCGTCATGCTCGCCTCAGGTGCGCTCAGCCACAAGTTCAATGGGATCGACTGGAAGCCCAATCATCCGCGCATTTTTCACGAGAGCAATGTTTCTTCGCCAGAGAATATGGCAAGTGACAAGCGGGCCATTGAACGCATGGCTAAGGGTCGGCACGATGAGATCTTGGCGCACTGGGATGAAGATTATCGACAAAGACCCTGGGAGGCCTTCGGAGCACACTACCTCCAAATGCTCGGTGCCTTAGGCGGTGCAGCATGTCGCGCCAAGGGTGAGGCGCTTTCTGCCTATGAGAACGCAAGGGGTACCGGCAATATCCACATGTGGTTCGATACGAGCGCCAGTGCAGATGCACATGCCAGTACCAAGGCTAAAGGGAGCTAGCTGTGAATTTTGAATTTCGTTTTCATGAATTACCAGCCGTCATGCTGGGCCCACGTCAGGAACGCAGGCGTGTGCTGATTGGCGGCAGCGCCTTTTGGGGGAGCATGCGCGATGAGGTGAGTTTGGTGCTCGATGATGGACGAACGATTGATGCGCAAACGGCTCACTACCTGCCACCCGTAAATCCAAGCAAAGTGATTGCCGTTCATATTTCGTACACCTCGCGGAGCCTTGAAACCCGCAATCGGCCCAAGCCCACCGACACCCCGACCTACTTCACCAAGCCGCCAAGCTCTTTAAATGGCCACGGCGGCCAAATCCTAAAACCTGCCGATTGCAAGTACCTTAACTACGAAGGTGAATATGCGGTGGTGATCGGTCGAACCTGCCGCAACGTTACCCCTGATGAGGCCTGGGATTTCATCGAAGGTTTTTGCCCGGCCTTGGACATGGGCTTGCAGGACTTCCGCGATACCGATCAAGGCAGCATGCTGCGTGTGAAGGGGGCTGACACCTTATTACCCATCGGGCCAGGGATCGTGCGAGGTGTGAACCTGTTTGAACAAACGATTCGCACGTTTGTGGACGGCGTGGTTGTGCAGGAGGCCTCAATAGGGGAAGAATGCATTTGGGGGCCTCACTATGTGATTGCTGATTTGGCGCGCCACATCACCCTCGTACCGGGCGACGTCATCCTGATGGGTACACCTTGCCACTCAAGAAGCATCGGGCCGGGGCATTATGTTGAATGTGAGATCACCCAAATTGGCCGGGTGGGAGGCAGGGTTGTTGCTGTCGATCCGCCGAGAGCATCAGCGCTCGGTGTCGGTCATGCACCTACCGATTCTCCCGAAGTTCGTCGCGTAGCTCTGGGCTTTGATGAGCGTGTTCCCGACTATTTGAAGGACAACCTGCGAAGCGTCAGCCGAGCTTGAAACGCTGGTGGCCCCAACCCTGTAATTCATTCTCTTTCGAGCAACTCCTCGATCTGACCTAACCTCTCTTTGCCGAAGAACATTTCCTTGCCCACGAAAAATGTCGGGATCCCGAAGCATCCGCGGGCAACCGCCTGAGCCGTATTGTCGATCACCAATTGTTTGACCGCTGGGTCTTGCGCCTTTGCTGCAAGCACATCGGGATCAAAACCTGCTTGCCTCAACACCGCCCCAAGGGCAGTAGCATCGCTGACATCGAGCTGTTCTTCCCAAATTGCGGGGCTCAGGGCTTCGATGAACTTGATTTGCTCTTCGCTTGGGAGCGATACCAGCATTCTTAAGAGCGTGATCGAATTGAAGGGAAACTTAGGATTCATCCGAAAACGAAGAAGCTTGTGCTTTTCGATAAATCGTTGCATCTCCAACTTGGCATAATCATTCTTACCTTTCACTTCTGCATCTCTGATGAAGGGTGGTGCATTGCCCGTCAATTTGTGCATCCCGCCAAGAAACGCAGCTGTTATCTTGATGTCGGCTCGCTGTCTCGCTGCGATCTCACGTAGTGGCTGCCAAATCAAATAAGCGTTTGGGCTCACGAAATCGTAGATCAGTTCAATCGTCTTAGGCATCCCAGTTCCTTTCGTTCAGCCGCCCATTACAGCGCACTTCGGACCGACTCCGCAAGGCTATACAAGGGCGGAGAAACCGTGCAAGCGCAACCACACACGAGAACCATACCTCATGGCAGGGCAATGGAATCTGGTTAAGATAGTCCTTTAATCTCCCTTTCACCGAGTCCGCGCACAAGCAATCGCGCGATCAAACCTACGAGGCTGCGTGTTGAAGCGATTTCCCTGGTTGTTGCATTCGGTTGATCAGCCGTCAATAGGTGACCGAATCATTGCAGCGCTTATTGCTGTTTTAGCGCTCGCAGTCGCTGTGGTGCTGATCCTAGGATTCGGTTTCGTCTTGCTCGTCGCCGCCATACTAGCGATTAAGCTCGTCCTCGGCCTGGCCATTTACCGCTGGTGGATGCAACGACGCGAGCGTCAGATGCGGGCTGACACCTTTCGCCCCAAGGCCTATGAAGATGGATCGACAGCCGACACTAAGCCGGGATTTGAACCTCGGAATAGACTTACTATCGACGTTCAAGTCACTGATAAGAATAGAGATTCATAAGCTTAAATTGCATCCACATCAAGTGCGAAATTAGGCTTTTTTCACGGCCTTAAGTTAAGCGCAGTTGGTCAACGAGTAGGCCAGATCGCTGGGTGAGAGCCAGGTGGTACGGGTGGCAGGGCCCAGTAGGCTGGCGTTTTTTCAAAGATTGCCGCGTGCGCCACATACGAAATACGGCCAAAGTCACTTTCGCACTCGTTGATCCAAGGGGCGATTGACTCGAAGTTTGGCGCTGGATGTTTCGGGCCTGTGGCTACCCGCCCGAGGCTGCGTAACCAGTGTGCCGTTCGCACTAGCGATACTTCAACACGCCAGGAACCACCTTCAAGTCGCTGACGCCTGCGGGCCTCCATCACGCCCAAGGCGAGCAAATAGCCGCTTGCGTGATCAAGCGCCTGTAAAGGTAGTGCTCTTGGCAGCTTCTCACCAAAGGCCTCCGCTTCCATGGCGTTGATACCGGTTGCGGTTTGAACGAGACTGTCAAAGCCGCGTCGACCACCCCAAGGACCACAGGATCCGTAGGCGTTGATCGATGCATGGATGATGCCGGGTCGAATCCGGGCTATTTCTTCTCCGCTTAGCTTGAGCCCGTCCAAAGCGCCAGGCCGATAGCCCTGAACAAAGACATGGCAGTCATTCACTAAGGCTTTCAGTTGATCGAGTTCGTCCGGATGGCGTAAGTGCAGAAAAGCCGCTCTTTTGCCTCGGCTGGTATCCATGCCGATCGCGTCAGTCCATGGGAGATGCGGGCTGCTGATGGTTAAGACCTCAGCGCCATAAGCTGCCAGTGTGCGCGTACAAACCGGCCCAGCGATGACACGGGTTAAGTCAAGCACGCGCAGACCCGAAAGTGGGCGAGGACCGAGATCAAGATCACGAGCTGTCCCGTCTGCAAATTTCTCAATGCTGATGAGCGGCCAAGTTGAAACAAGTTCGGCGTGGGGGTGAGCAAGCCAATCGTTAAGCTGCCTATACGCGCTGCCAACGATTCCAGCCTCGGCACAACCCTCTTCAAAGGCGATGGATTCCCAACTCAAGAGAGCGTTTGCAATTGCCTCTCGCTTGGGTTCGCAAGACAGCAATCGCAAAACGCCGTCGCGATGCTGGGGAAAGTTGGTGTGAAGACGTACAAAACCATCGGCACAAGGGTAAATACCCGCAAGTTCATCCCAGATCGGTGGCGGCTCCTCGCCGTTAATGCGCAACCAGCGCTCTGAATGAAACTCGGTGGCCGCGTGTTGCATATCGACAGCGATAGCTTGCTTCGGGCCACCAGCATCGCTATGAAGCCGACCGGCCATGAGCGCACATGCAGCAATACAAGTCTGAGCCATACGCCCTAGTGGAAAACTCGATGGCAAAACCGGGTCGGCACCGGTTAAGCAAAGCTGCTTTAGGCACTCGTCAGGCGCGTTGATCTGCTGCCATAGTGTCCTGAGCGTTATTGCGCTGTCCATCCGCCGTCCACCATGAGCGATGTCCCGGTGACAAGCGATGAAGCCTCGCTAGCAAGAAAGACAATCGGCCCCATGATATCTTGCAACTCGCCAAGCCTGCCCAATGCGATGCGGCCAATCACAAAATCACGAAATGCAGGGTCAGCAAGCATGGGCTCGGTTAAGGGTGTTCTAAAAAATGTGGGACAAAGGGTGTTTACCCGAATGCCCTCCGGGCCGAGCTCCCATGCAAGCGCTTTCGTCATGCCTTCAAGCGCGTGCTTGCTTGCGCAGTAAAGCGTACGCTTAGGACCCCCAACATGGCCCATCTGTGAGGACACGGTGATCAACGAGCCTTTTATCGCATGCTTTCGCATCGATATAGAAACTTCTCTCGCTAAGTAAATAGCCGCTTTAAGATTAATATCGAATAAACTGTCAATATCGTCCTGATTAACTTCATCGATGCGAAGTGGTCGATTGGTTCCTGCGCTGTTGACAAGTATATCGATGGGGCCGAGTGATTCGACGCAGGCCTTGACCTCGGCTGGTCGTGTTGCGTCAAGCCGCAGGTAACTAGCCGTACCGCCTTGTTGAACGATATAATTACTGATCAATTCGAGTTCATGGCTTGTGCGCGAAGCAAGCGAAACGCTTGCCCCTGCTTCAGCAAGCGCGATGGCACAGGCAGCACCAAGCCCTCTGCCTGCGCCGACTACAAGCGCATGCTTGCCGTCTAAACGAAATGAAGGTGACTTTGGGAAACTGGGCTTGTTCAAGCTTATTTGCCTGAGTGTGTAGGCTCTACCGGCTGGTACCAGGGTATATCGCGCTTGCCATAGCGCCTGACCCTAAGATTGGCCTGCTCGCCATGTCCGGCAAAATTCTCCATGTGACAAAGTCGAGAACAGTATTCACCGATGAGCGCGCTGGCTTCGTCGTTTATCACACGCTGATAGGTACAAGTTTTTAAAAACTTTCCAACCCAGAGCCCGCCAGTGTAACGGGCGTTTTTCTTGGTTGGCAGGGTGTGATTCGTGCCAATAACTTTGTCGCCGAAACTTACGTTGGTTCTTGGTCCAAGAAAAAGTGCACCGTAGTTGGTCATGCGGGTTAGAAAAAGATCGGGGTCCTCGGTCATGACTTGAACATGCTCTGAAGCAATCTCGTCTGCCTGGGTAATCATTTCCTCGACACCGTCACATACAATCACTTCGCCAAAGTCCTCCCAAGCTTTACGTGCAATCGCAGCCGTCGGTAGTATTTGAAGTTGGCGCTCGACTTCGCGCATGGTGTCAAGCGCAAGCTTCTCCGAATTGGTTAGTAGCACAGCTGGCGAGGTAGGGCCATGCTCAGCCTGCCCGAGCAAGTCAACCGCGCACATTTCGCCATCAACACTTTCGTCGGCAATAATCAGCGTTTCAGTGGGACCAGCAAAAAGGTCAATACCTACCTTGCCGTAAAGTTGCCGTTTAGCCTCAGCAACAAACATGTTGCCAGGTCCAACAAGCATATCGACTGGCTTGATTGACTCGGTGCCAAGCGCCATGGCAGCAACTGCTTGAACGCCGCCGAGAACCAAAATCTCATTGGCGCCAGCGAAATGCATCGCGGTTACAATAGCCGGGTGGGCTTCGCCTTGAAAGGGTGGGGCTGTCGATACAATTCTTGAAACACCAGCCACCTTCGCTGTAAGTACGCTCATATGAGCTGATGCAATCATTGGGTACTTGCCGCCTGGGACATAACAACCCACCGCATTGACCGGTATGTGCTTGTGGCCGAGTATCACGCCTGGCATGGTTTCGACCTCAACGTCGGCCATGCTGTCGCGCTGGATTTGAGCGAAGTGGCGGATTTGCTGTTGTGCAAATCGAATATCTTCGATTTCGCGCGGACTAAGCCTCGCAACCGCCTTGGCAATTTGATCCTCGCCTAAGGTAAAGCTTTGGGGATCCCATTGATCAAAACGACGCGAAAAATCCCTCACTGCCTCGTCGCCCCGTTGCTCGATATCCTTCAGAATACCTTCAACCGTAGCCCTCACCTGAGCGTCGACCTCGGCGATGGCCGCGGCATCCTTGCCTCGTTTTAAGTAGCGAATCACTGATCGACTCCCCGCACTCGTTTGACTAAAGTTTTGAGTTTAACCGGGGAGGACTTAGGATCGCGCTTTGGGGGTTTCTCATTTACTGTGAAGGGTCAATCATGGTTGATCGTCTTGTTCCGATTGCAAGCAGCTTATCGCTAGAGCATGCCTTAGCCATTAGCGCCAACGCATTAGCACTTCGCAAAGCGCATGACATCTTGCCGCTTGCCGTGGTCGTGCTTGATGCCGGCGCTAATCTGGTCAGTTTTCAGCGCGAAGACGGTTGCGGCCCACTTCGCTTTGATATTGCCCTTGGCAAAGCTTGGGGCGCATTGGGCATGGGGATTTCGTCACGCCAAATTCGAGACCGTACTGCAAATCGTGCAGCGTTTCAGAACGCTGTTGCTGCAGCCTCACAGGGACGCTTCGTCCCAGTTCCTGGCGGCGTTCTGATTCTTAACGATGCCGGGCAGGCCATAGGCGCCGTTGGTATTAGTGGTGACGCATCAGATCGTGATGAATATTGCGCAATTGAAGCCATTAAGGCCGTTGGCCTTATCGCTGAACCTTCAGAGCCTGCAGCCGATTGGAAAGAGGCGCCCCTGTAGGCTCATGTTTCAGCTTTTGTCGAATTCGACTATTGTCCGACAGATGGTCGCAGCAAAGCTACATTCAACGTGTGAGAATGCGAGCGCCAACGAATTTGGCGGCCGAGGGTTGATGTCAATCAGTAGCTGATCATGCGCAAAGCATGGGCATCTGTCCTGCCCCAACCCGATTTAATTGAATGAAGATAGCCGATAAGGCTGTATTGGAGAATTCGATGAAGACCAGATTACTCACGCTCGTAGCGAGTTTGAGCCTTGCTTGGACCGCTGCAACAAGTCATGCCGATGAAAACGCACCGATCAAAGTTGGCGTCGTGACTTTCTTATCCGGCCCCGCCGCGGGGCCCTTTGGGGTTCCTGCCAGAAACGCGGCGGAGATCACAGCGGAGCTATTAAATGCGGGGAAAGCGCCAGCGCCCTATGCCCAAAAAGGATTCGGAGGCGCTCCGCTGCAGTTGGTTTTGGTCGATGAAGCGGGTAGCACAACAACCCAAGTCACCGAGTTTCGGAACCTTGTGCAGCGGGCTAACGTCGACGTTGTCATTGGCTACATCTCGAGCGGCAACTGTTTAGCGATCGCGCCTGTTGCCGAGGAACTCAAAAAACTTACGGTATTTTTTGATTGCGGCACACCTCGAATCTTTGAAGACGGCTCTTATAAGTATGTGTTTCGTACCTCGCCCCATGCAACCATGGATAGTGTTGGCGCCGCGCTCTATGCCAAGGACGTTAAACCCAATGCCAAGAAATTCTCGGGTATTAATCAGAACTATGCTTGGGGACAGGACTCCTGGTCTGATTTTGAAGGGTCGATGAAGCAACTCATCCCTGCTGCGCAAGTCGGTACCTCGCAGATGCCGAAGCTTTTTGCAGGTCAGTACGGCGCAGAGATATCGGCTTTACTTGCTTCAGGCTCTGATATTGTTCATACCAGTTTTTGGGACGGTGATCTGGAAGCCTTTATTCTCCAGGCTGGTCCCCGTGGTTTGTTCAAAAAGAGTACGGTGATTCTGACAACCGGCGAGACGGCAATGTACAAACTGGCCGCCCAAATTCCAGACGGTGTGATCATTGGTGCACGAGGCCCCTTCGGTGTTTTCGCACCCAATAATGAACTCAACAAATGGTTCAGCAGCAACTTCACCGACCGTTATAACGTTCCGCCAAACTATGCAGCCTACCAAATGACCCAATCGTTTTTGGGCGTGAAGACTGCCTGGGAAAAGGCCCAAGCGGCCAACGGAGGCAAACGCCCTACACCTGAGCAAGTGATTGCAGCCTTTGAAGGGATCACCTACGAAAGTCCCGGTGGGAAAGTTCAGATGAGCCTTGGCAAAGGGCATCAGGCCGTGATGGAAACGGCCTATGGCATGACGAAGAAGGTGGGAGGCAAGATGACGGTCGAGAAAGTCAAGCGGTACCCAGCTGAAGCCGTCAATCCACCGGAAGGTATCAAGAGCGCTGATTGGATTAAAAACGGCTTTAAGAAGTAGAGCATTGTTACTAGAGCGAACGATAACGTTGGGTATTTACAGCTACATCGTTCGCCTTCCAATCACTCAATTTTAAAGAGGTCTGAGGTATGGACCAACTCATCGCCGTTTGTATTGATGGCGTGATTTATTCTTCATGGCTTTTCACGTCGGCCATTGGGCTCACACTCATTTATGGTGTGATGAAAATCCTCAACATTACCCATGGTAGTTTTTACGCACTTGGTGCGTATATGGCGGCTTCGGTCACAGGAGCTTTGCTTGCGCGCGGCATGGAGCCGATGCTTTCGTATGTTGTCCTACTTGCCTCTGCTGCTGCGGTCGCGTTAATCGTTGCGCCGTTACTTGAGCGCGGACTCTTGCGATTCATGTACACCAAAGATGAAGTTGTCATTATGTTGATAACCTATGCGTGTTTTCTGATGCTTGAGGATGCAATTAAGTTGATCTGGGGCGTTGACCCCTACTTTGTTGCAGAACCATATGGCTTACTCGATAGTTTTGAAATTGGTTCTCTCACTTATCCAAACTATAACCTTATACTTATTGGGATAGCGGTAGCCTCTGGCCTCGGGCTTATCTATGTTCTCAACAAGACTCGAGTTGGGCGCCTCTTGCTCACCGTGATTCATGATCCCGAAATTAGTCGAGCCATGGGTATCAATGTAGACCGTTTCTACCTGGTCACTTTTTCTTTTGGTGCCTTCCTCGCTTCCATGGCAGGTGCGTTTACTGCACCAACACTTTCGGTTGTACCAGCCATGGGCGTGGACATTATCGTGCTCTCATTTGCAGTAGTCGTGATTGGCGGGCTTGGAAGTTTGCAAGGTGCGGCCGTAGGTGCAGTGATTGTTGGTCTTGTCCGCTCGATCTCGATTCACTTTGCACCGGAACTTGAACTTTTCGTCATTTACTTTGTCATGGCGCTCGTTTTAGCGGTGCGGCCTCGGGGTTTGTTTAGTGTTGCTGAGGCGAGAAAGATATGAGTGATTCAAAACTATCGATCGACCAAGTCACAATGACGAATCCTGGCCGGGATAGAACCGTCGTTGCGGTGCTTGCCATCGCGGCCGTGGTGTTGCTTGCTGGTTTGGTAGCGCCGCAATGGGCGAAGTTTCTACTCACCATTGCCCTGGCTAAGGGTCTAGTAGTCCTGGGGTTATTGCCCCAAATGCGCACCGGACTTGTTTCCTTCGGTCAAGCGCTCTACTACTGCTTGGGCGCTTACGCTGCGGGACTAGCTGGTAAGTGGGCGGCCGTAAGCGATCTGATGGTGATGATTTTGATTGGAGGGAGTGTTGCTGGTCTTTTGGCGCTTTTGGTTGGGGTATTACTTTCGCGTTACCGGAGTATTTTTTATGGTTTGTTGTCGCTCGCTCTGTCGATGATCCTTTACGGGCTGTTGGTAAAAACTGAGGCGCTTGGTTCGACTGACGGATTTAATGTGGCGCCTTATACCCTTTTTGGCTACCGGCCAGAGCAGGATGCAGTTCGTTATGTCATGTTGAGCGTTGTGACGATCATCGCGGCTATCAGCTCGCTTGTCGTACACCGCCATTTGCAAACGCCCCTTGGGCGAATGACTACAGCGATTCGCGATAACGAAATTCGACTCGAGTATATGGGTGCGTCTGCTCGTCGTGTCATTTACGTTAACTATGTCATCGGTGCTGTTCTTGCTGGTTTTGGCGGTGCGATTGTTGCGTCAGCCGTTGGACACATTGATCCCGAAATGGCTTATTGGACGATGTCCGGGGAGTTTGTGTTTATGGCAATTCTCGCTGGTACCGCGAGCGTGCTTGCTCCTTTTCTTGGCGCAAGCATCTTCTCCGCGATTCACAGCTTTGCATTTGACGTGTCGCCAAATACTTGGCAAATGATTTTGGGGGCTTCGTTGCTCCTGGTCATCGTCTTTCTGCCTGAGGGTCTTTGGTCTTTGTTTCGCCGGGCCAGGAGGGCGTGATATGACATTGATCGTGTCGGCCGAAAACCTAAACAAGCGTTTTGGTGCAGTAACCGCTGCTCAGGATATCTCCGTGGGCATCGAACGAGATTCGGTGGTTGGCTTGATTGGTACCAACGGTGCTGGGAAGACAACATTCATTAATATGGTTACCGGGTACTTGAAGCCGGATAGCGGACGAATACTTTTCGACGGCGAAGACATTACCCAACTTTCACCCCGAGAGGTGACTAGACGTGGTGTTTCACGATCTTTTCAGATCGCACAACTTTATAATACATTGACTGTGATGGAAAACATCATGGTTGCACTCTCTGTTGTTTTGGATAACGCGGGGAGAAGCGGCTTTTTTTCTTTTGCCGACCCGGTAGTCCCCGGATTTGACCAACGACCGCATGATGTTGCAAACATGTTGCTTGAGCGTTTTCAGCTCCAAGCATATCGCGACAGACCAGCACAAATTCTCCCTGGCGGCGTGAGAAAGCTGCTTGATATTGCGCTTACATTGGTTGCAAAGCCGAAGGTTCTTTTTCTTGACGAGCCAACAAGCGGTGTGTCTGCACAAGAGAAGTTTGGGATGATGGACATGGTCATGGACAACATCCGGTCTCAGGGCGGCACCGTTCTTTTCGTTGAACATGACATGGAAGTCATCAGTCGATTCTCCGACCGAGTGCTCGCTTTCTATGACGGTCGCATTATTGCTGATGGGCCCCCCGAGCGGACCCTGAACGATCCTGACGTTCTAAAGTACGTTGTAGGAGGTCAACATGCTAAGAGTTGAGTCGCTCGATGTGAACATTGGCGCAGTCGAGATCCTTCGATCAGTGAGTTTTGAATTGCCTAAAGGCTCCATGACAGGTCTGATCGGAAGAAATGGCGCTGGAAAAACAACGCTCATGAAGAGCATCATGGGTCTTTTAAGTCCTGCACGAGGCAGTATCGCACTTGAGGGACGAAGTTTGCTCGACGTACCTGTTCATGCAAGAAATCCAATGGGTATCGGTTATATGCCGGAAGATCGCCGACTGATCCCGGATTTGACAATCGAGGAGAATTTACTCGTTCCACTTTGGGCTGTGGGACGAGGAGATGCTCAGGAGCGGCTTGATAAGGTCTACATGATGATTCCTGAGATCAAAGTGTTCGCCGCGAGAAAAGGTTTACAACTTTCAGGAGGGCAGCAGAAGCTTGTCGCTTTAGGTCGTGCGCTGATGCATGGGCAGCGACTATTGCTGTTGGATGAGCCCTTTGAGGGTGTCGCTCCTGCGCTGGCACAACGCCTGGTTCAGGTTGTTGCTTCGCTAAAAGGCGAGGGACTTACCGTCATACTTTCTGAGTCAGACCTGCAACACTCGGAAAGCATGGTCGATGGGATTCTAACAATCGATCGCGGTGAATTATTGAGAACGAAATGAGACTTAGCTTGTTCAAAATAGGAGTTCACGCATGATGCGATTCGCCGACGATCTACCTCACGGCGTCATACCTGCAGTCTTGTTGCCGTTTCATGAGGATTTGAGTATTGACGAAGCGGCATATAGGTCCCACCTTCGCGATGTTGTCTCAACGCGTGGAATCGCTGCAATGACGACTAATGCGCATGCCTCGGAAGTTGCCTCTTGCAATTTTGATGAGCAGTGTCGCGTACTCGCAATCACCATGGAAGAAGTCGGCGATAAAGTCCCAGTCGTCAATGGGATTTATGCAGAAGGCAGCCTTGAGGCGCAACGACTTGCGAAAATGGCAAGCGCGGGGGGTGCCGCTGCATTGCTTGTTTTTCCATCTGGTATCTACACTTTTGGGCAACGGCCAGAGATGGCCGTTGAGCATTTTCGTCGCATCGCCGAGGTGACTGAGTTACCCCTGATACTGTTTCAGTATCCACTACAAGGTGGTCAGGGATATCCTGTCTCAACGCTTGAAAAGATTCTTGATGCTGTTCCAACTGTAAGAGCGATAAAGGATTGGTGTGCTAATCCTGTATTACATGATCGACAGATTCGGATGCTTCAAGGAAGAGTCCCGAAGATCAATGTACTAACAACACACAGCGCCTGGCTTTTCCCATCCCTAGTGCTTGGTTGCGCGGGCCTTCTGTCGGGCAGTGGGTCAGTGATCGCGGACCTACAGTCACAATTGTTTCAAGCCGTGCAGGCGGGGCGACTTGATGAAGCTAGCGCATTGCATGCCTTAATTACACCGACAGCCGAAGTCTTTTATGCCGATCCATGGGTTGATATGCATAACCGCATGAAGGAGGCCTTGGTCATGCTCGGCAAATTGCCTCGTGCGGTGGTTAGACCACCGCTCGTTTCGATTTCTGATGAAGAGCGCGCACGTATCCGGGCCGCGTTGTTGGCAGCTAAATTGCTATAGAAAATGATATAATACATTCAACGTTGTTCAAGATAACCAATAAGCGGGAGACAAACATGCGCATCACGTTGAATCTGACCTTGGGGCCATGCTGGCCAGCGACAAACCTTTTGGGGAACTCGATACAACATGGCAAGATGCTTGCTGCGACGGCGTTGAAGCTTTGTCGCTTTATGGCAAGGTCAAGCGAAGACCGAACCCGCGCTATGCTTAGGTTTGGGGGGTCCAGCAAAGTATGCTTTGCGCTAAGCCTTGTGCTTTGTCCGTTGTTGGGAACGGCTCCAGCCCATGCGCAAAGCGATTATCCCAATAAACCAATTCGAATGATCATCGGGTTTCCACCTGGCGGATCAACCGACATTATCGGGCGGGTTGTTGCCACAAAGCTCGGTGAGCGCCTTGGGCAGAAAATTATTGTAGAAAATAGAGCAGGTGCGGGAGGCACGATTGGTGCCGATGCCGCAGCAAAAGCAGCGCCCGACGGCTACACCCTCACCATTGGCACAACAAGCACCCACGCCGTTGCGCCGGGTGTTTACAGCAAGCTTGCCTACGATCCAGTCAAGAGCTTTGCGCCTGTTTCATTAGTTGCCATCACACCTTATCTCTTGGTGGTCAATCCAAAGGTCGATGCACAAAACCTGAGGGATTTTGTGGCGCTTGCCAAGCGTGAGCCAGGCAAGATGAACTTTGCCTCGGCAGGCAATGGCTCAACCACGCATTTATCGATGGAAATGCTCAAAGGCGCAGCTGGTATCGATCTGCAACACGTGCCCTACAAGGGTAACGCACAGGCAGATCTTGCGGTCATCGGCAATGAAGTTCAGGCCCTATTTGGATCAATGCCTGCACTTTTGCAAAACGCAAAGGCCGGTAAGGTTCGAGCGCTTGCAGTGGGCACGGCGCAGCGCTCCCCCGCATTGCCCGATGTTCCAACCGTTGCCGAACTTGGGTATCCGGGTTTTGAGGCAAGTTTGTGGTTGGGTGTTTTCGCACCCGCAGGCACCGCGAAGCCGATCATTGATCGATTGAACAGGACCCTCGTTGAGATCGTAGCCACCGATGATTTCAAGACCTTGATGGACCGCAATGGTGCCGATCCGATCAGCAACTCGCCTGAGCAATTCGCTGCAATGTTACGAGCTGAGCTTGACCGCTATGGCAGGGTCGTCAAAACCCTCGGACTTCGGCTTGATTAATGCTCTGCCAGGTTATTTGCTCGCTTAGCTCACCAGGTTGATTAGGCTGTGCCTCGCTTGCTGCTTGCGAGATGTTTGCAATCGAGGCAACGGCCATAAAGCGTGAGTTCGTGGTCCTCGACGACAAAACCCCGAGGCGCCAGATCGGATAATTCTCCAGGGCAGGCGTGAATATCAAACACTCGCCTGCAACTAAGGCACTGAAAATGATGGTGATGGTGATGCCCCGAGGCTTCGTAGCGCGGGTTCTCCCCGGGAAGAAAGACGGGCTTTAGCTCGCCTTCTTCAACCATCACCTTCAGATTACGATAGACCGTTCCAAGACTTAGTGCGGGAACGATCGGCTTTGCTTGCTCAAGAATTTCCTGGGCAAGTAAGGGTCGAGGGGAATCACTGATGATCTGTCGAATGGCTAATCGTTGCTTGGTAACACGCTCCATAGTGTTGGCATGATAATTCAATGCTGACTGCCGCGGTGAGCCCAAGCCGTGGTGTTCTTCTCGATTACGCTAAAGAGCTCATACATCAGCATCGCCATCGCCCCAACAACAACCAGTCCCGCGAAGGCCAGGCCCATTTGCATAGCAGAGCCTGCGCTGATGAGCAGGTAACCGATACCTTCATTGGCCGCCGTCATTTCCGAAACGGTGGTTCCGACAAAGGCGAGGGTGATCGCTACTTTGAGCGAAGCAAAAAAGTAGGGCATCGATCGCGGTAATCCAATTTTGATCAAGACATCCCATCGCTTGGCGCCGAGCACTCTTAAAACATCCTCAAGGTCGGGTTCGAGGGTTGCCAAGCCGGTTGCGATATTCACCATGATCGGGAAAAAGGAAATCAGAAAAGCGGTCAAAATTGCGGGTCCAATCCCAATCCCAAACCATACGACCAAAATCGGTACAAAGGCCGCTTTGGGTAGTGCATTAAACGCTGTCATTAAAGGGTAAACAGCTGCATAGGCCAACCGCGAACTACCGATGGCAAAGCCTAAAAGAACGCCCACCACAATGGCTAATCCAAACCCAGCCATGGTGACCCAAAAGGTGCGCCATGCATGCGCAGCAATGGTCGCCTTGTGCTCTAGAAATTGCTCAAAGATACGTACGGGACTTGGAAAGATGAATTCTGAAATTTGAAACAGGGAACAAATGGCTTGCCAGAAGATGACGATGGCGATGAGCAATATCCAGGACGATACCCGCTCAAAGTGGGGGCGACTCATGCTGGACTAACCGTGCGGACAGCACCAATTTGAGTGCGCAATTCGTGGACAAGTTCAGTGAAATGGGCGCTATAAGTCATGTCGAGATCACGTGGCCTCGGCAAATCGATGCTACGTTTTGCAACAAATCGTCCGGGACTTTGGCGCATGACATAAACCGTGTCGGCAAGGAATACAGACTCACGTAGATCGTGGGTGACGAGGATGACATTAAAGCGCTGATCGGTCCAAAGATCGCGAAGAATGCACCACAAGTCCTCACGCGTAAATGCATCCAGAGCACCAAAAGGCTCATCAAGTAAGAGCATCTTCGGTTCATGGATCAATGCCCTGCAAATGCTGACCCTTTGTTGCATCCCGCCCGACAACTGCCAGGGATACTTGTGCGCATAGGCCTTAAGGCCGACGGCATCGAGCAAAGCGAGCGCCTTGCCCTCATAACGTTCTTTTTCTTGTCTAAATCGACTTCGGTGCGGTTCGACAATCTCTAGGGGCAAGAGGACATTATCGATGGTCCTACGCCAAGGCAACAACGATGGCGCTTGAAAGGCCATGCCGCTAATCTTCAGAGGCCCCTTAACCGCCTGACCATCGACCATGATCCGACCTTTACTCGGCGGCTTAAGGCCGGTCGCAAGCTTCATGAACGTCGATTTTCCGCAACCTGAAGGGCCTACGATGGCGATAAATTCGCCCTGCTTGACCTCTAAATCAATGGCTTCGACTGCAAACTGCCCTTGGGCAAGCAGTTGCGGCGAATAAGCGAGCCAGACATCTTGGAAACTTAAAAAGGCCTCATTCATCGTTTGGGCAAGATATCGAGAGTCTTGGCATCAGGAAGAAATTGACCGCTCCAAATGGCAGAAGCATTGACTCTTGTTTTGGTGCTGAATGCATCGGAGACCTGGCTTGCCATCAAGGCAAGGCGGGGCGCCTGTGCTTGGCCAAAGCCTTCTGAGCGCGCGTCGGTACTGTTGATTACTGAGTCAATCGCGAGCTTTAGTCGCCTGGTTTCAAGCGCGATATTGATAATGCCATCGCGGGCCTTAACATGCTCGATCGCAGCCGCAGGATTGGCAATGACCTCCTTGGCACCCTTGCTAAAGGCTTCAAGAAAGCGCTTGACAGCTGCCGGATTTTCTTTGAGAAATTTTTCGGACGCGATGATTGCGTTTCCGTAGAACTTAACCCCGTGCTCGGCGAAGGGAAAGCTCACGACATCGTCAAGCTTAACCCCGCGTGCTTCTAAATTCAGCAGGGAAGTAAACGAAAAGCCGGTGATCGCATCAACGTCACCTCGGGCAAGCATGGTTTCACGTAGCGGGGGATCCATTGCCGTCCATTGAACGTTGGAGATTGCGTTGGCCTTTTGAAATACTGGGAAAGCCTTTCGTCCGGCATCAAACACAGGCGCTCCTAGCTTTTTACCGCTGAGGTCCTTCGGACTTTTGATCCCTGACTTCTTCAGCGCCATGACCGCCGCCGGCGTATTGTTGTAGACCATCATGACCGCAACAGGCTTATTCGGAGCATCAGGATTGTTAGCGTGAAACTCCATAAGCGCTGCCATATCAGCGAAGCCAAGGTCATAGGTGCCAGATGCAACTCTTGTAACAGTACCGCCTGAACCGTTGCCGGCGTCGATGGTAACGTCGAGCTGCGCAGCCCTGAAATAGCCCTTGGCCGCAGGTAGCAAAAACAGCGCCGAGGGGCCTTCGAATCGCCAGTCAAGTTGAAAGCGGACTTTTGCATCCTGCGCCAAAGCGGGCGATCCCATCCCCAAGGTACTACTCAGGCCCGCCATTGCAAACGCTTGAAGACCTCTTCGGCGGCTCAACTGGAGGTCTGAATAAGTTCTATTATTTGGAATCGATTGGGGTTTTTGAGGGGGGACTGCTCGCCGAAGTCTACTGTTCATAGTGAAGCTTCCTGATTCATGTTTTAAGGATAGAGATTGCTATGAAGAATGCAGATTTCATGCCAGTCTGCAAACGCCTGCCAAGTCAAACGAGTACGAGATAAAACATATACCTTTGCGCTCATACACGGTCTTTGGCTCAACAAACCGTCATCGGCTTAGCTGGCAATCTGACGAGGGCAAATCCCGCCCAAGCTTTGTGCGCCTTGCACCAAGGCGGCGCGGACCTCTTGGCTAACCCGTCTCTGTGAATGCTCGGGCTTTGTGGACGCTCGTTTAAATCGGGTGGCATGACGCATGGCATGCATCATGCTATCCGAAAAACTGTCACAATATTGCCATCTGCGAGGTCTGATGTCGCGTTGGCTTCGATGCAGACCGCGCAGGTGGCGTTTTATGGCTTCAAGTAAATTCTTATTTCGCGCTTGTTTCTTCTTTATAAACAATAGCTTGAAAGGCCTTTTTTCATGAATACTTCTTCTCGCAAAACTCTTTTCCGCGCATCTGCTGCTTTGGTGGCCGGGCTTGCAATATCTAGCCAAGTTCAAGCTGCCACCTGGAGCGACACTTATCTCGGCTACAAATTTGGCGATCGATTCTCTGAGCCCTTTAACACCAAAGACATCAATAAGAATGTTCTAACTTTTTGGCATGCCAGCGGCTACAAGTACGGGTCAAATTTCGTCAATATTGACTACTTGATGTCAGATAAGAACGATCCAGCTTTTGCTGGCGCGAATCACGGTGCACGCGAAGTTTATGCGATCTACCGCCACACGCTTGACTTTGGAGCACTGACGGGATCGCCGATAAAGTTTGGTCCTGTCAAGGGTGTTGGTTTCACCGCCGGCTTCGATGTCAACACTAAAAACGATGCTGGTTATAACTCTAAAAAGCAAATGCTTGTTGCCGGTCCAACCTTGTTCATCGACGTCCCAGCAGGTTTCTTCAATCTCAGTTTGCTTCAACTCTGGGAGAGTAATGCCCCTTACAGTACCTTCAGCAAGACCGGCGTGGCGCGCTATAGTTATGATCCTCATCCGATGCTCAGTGCGGCTTGGGGCGTACCAGTTTCGGGGTTGTGGTTTAAAGGTGTTGCAAACTTTATTGCGGAAAAGGGAAAAAGCGAATTTGGCGCTGCCACAAAGCCCGAGACATTCATTGATGTGTCATTAATGTACGACATGGCACCCGTACTTGGCACTCCTAAGAGTGCCGTTCAAGTCGGTGTTGGTTATAATTATTGGCGTAATAAATTCGGTAATGATGCTTCAGGCCCTGCAGGGCCAGGCGCTATCGCCACCACACCCAATGTGAAGTTTGAATACCATTTTTAATTGTTATTTGTTTTTACCCGACCGAGCCGATGGCTTGGTCGGAGCCTAGCCTGGATTCGGTAGTGACTTTTTAGCCGCTCTACCAGCGATAATCGTTTCGTTGATATGTCGATCGTCACCCAGCACGATCAGGCAAAAGAGTTTTTGTTCGAGCGTGGTGCAGGTATTCCAGCGATGCTGCAGGAGTGGTGTTGCCTGGGGATCGATTACCACAAAATCAGCGGGCTTTCCTGGTGCGATGCCGTTTGAGCAATCTTCCCAGCCTAAAGCTTTTGCGCTTCCGATCGATTGGTGCCACCAAAGTCTGCTTGGGCTGAGGTAATAACCTTGAAGTCTTGCGATTTCATAGGCGCCCATCATCGTTCTAAACGGCGAAAATGACGAGCCGCCTCCTACGTCGCTAGCCAGACCCCAGTCGAAATTGGCCATGGCAAAATCGAAAAGGCCACTTCCTAGAAATAAATTAGAACTGGGGCATACAGCAGCGAACACCGATTTCTCACGCATGAGGGCGCGGTCGTCGTCATCGATATAAATGCAATGCGCCCAAATCGAATGTTTTTGCAAGAGGCCGAGGCGATCGTAAACCGCCATATAACTTCGATCGGCAGGAAAAAGGCTTCGGACCCACTCAATTTCAGCCTGATTTTCGGCAACATGCGATTGAATGCGGACTCCCGGAAAGGAAGCAGCCAATTCGGCGCAGCCACGCAATTGTGCTTCTGAGGATGTCGGGGCAAATCGAGGTGTGATCACATAGCTGAGTCGCGACCGACCGTGCCAGCGCTCAATCAAGTCCTGGCTATCGCGAAGGGATTGCTCCGTGTTATCACGCAGTCCGTCTGGCGAATGTCGATCCTGCAATACCTTGCCGGCCATCATCGCCATGCGACGATCGCTGCTTGCCTGCATAAAGGCCTCGACTGAGTTTGGATGCGAGGTACAGTAAACCGAAGCGCTCGTCACGCCGTGACGAATTAGCTCATCGAGCACCTTATCGGCCGTTTGACGCGCACGTTCCAAATCATGGAAAGCCGCCTCTGTGGGGAACGTATACGCTTCGAGCCAGGGCAGCAAGCCCTCGGCTGCCGACCCGATCACATCGAGTTGTGGGTAATGCATGTGAGGGTCGATAAACCCCGGCGCGATCATCAATCCTCTATAGTCGTGCTCGACGATTTCTCCGGTGCTTAGTGGTCTTAGGGCTTGAATCCATCCATCTTGGTTGACCTCAATCACATGGTCTTTCAATAGCTCGAGCTTTTCGGGGCTATGTAGTTGCAAAACGTTTGCGCACCAGCGCTCGCAAACTGGCAGGATTTTTTCACCAGCTTCAATGGTTGGGTGGGTAACTTGGTTCATAATCGGATTATCTTCGATAAAGCCTATGACGATTGTTTTTTGGCAAGACAACAAGGTCCATGAATTAGATCGTTCTCAAAGCGATCGTTCTCTGCTCGATTATTTACGCTGCGAAGCAGGCGTTAAATCGGTTAAGGAGGGATGTGCTCAAGGCGATTGTGGTGCATGTGCAGTTACTGTGGTCCAAGCCGACCCTCATCATGGCCTCCACATTCGCGTTGTTAACAGTTGTATCAAGCCATTACTAAGCTTGGATCAGTCGCTGGTTTTTTGTGCCTCTGATCTACCCCCAGAGCATCCGGTGGTCGAGGCCATGTTGCAAAGCGATGCGAGTCAGTGTGGCTTTTGTACACCGGGTTTTGTGATGTCGCTTTATGGGGCTTTCCTTGAGGCAAGACATAAGGGGGTTGCATGCATCCCGGATCGTGCGGCGGCATTAGAGGTTTTCTCAGGCAATCTTTGTCGCTGCACAGGCTATGTTTCGCTGATCGACGCGGCTTTAACCATGGATACCTTCAGCCATTCAGATGTGGATTGGCTTGCGCCCATTCGTAGCGGACTTGCTGTACTCGATGCTTATGTCAAGCAAAAAAAAGATCCAAACATGATATCCATGCTTGGCGCCCCAGGCGACCTGCCGATCGATCCGATTGTTGATACGCTGCGGGAAAAGGCCGAGCATGTAGACGCGAGCTTTGTTGCGGGCGCGACCGACCTCGGTCTTTGGCTAAGTCGAAAGCATCAACGACCCAATGGCTTATTGGATCTTTGTCGAATACCCCAACTCACCGTTTCGCAACATGATGATCAGGGCTGGCGTATCGGTGCTGCGCGCCCCTTGCAAGCCGTGTTTGACGAGATGCTGGTTTACTGGTCCGAGCTTAGGGAATATTTAGAGCGTTTTGCAGGGCGACCTATTCGTTCGAGTGCAAGCCTTGGCGGCAATCTGGCGAGCGCTTCGCCGATTGGCGATTGCATCCCCTTACTTTGGGCCATGGATGCTCGCCTAAGTCTTAAGTCTTGGAATCATGAGGCCCAAGCCATTCAAGAACGTGAGTTGAGTATTGACGATTTTTTGAAAGGCTACAGACGCACGGCACTTCTTCCGCACGAATTGATTGAATCGATACTGATTCCAGCATCAAGCAAGAAGCTTCGGTTCTACGCACGCAAAATCAGCAAACGCTGGGAAGACGATATTTCGTCGGTATCGATGGTGATTGGCTATTCGATAAACGCCGAAGCCAGCTTTGGTGATTTAGCGATTGCCCTCGGTGGTGTTGCTGAGCAAGTGCTCCGCGCCCGGGAAGTTGAAGCGCTGCTACGCGGACAGGCTTTTAGTCTGGACAAAATTGCCAAGGCATGTGGTGTCTTACAAGCGCTCATTCGACCGATCGACGATGCTAGAGCATCTGCAGCTTATAGGCGTGCGATTTGCGATGAGTTATTTCGCTCTTTTATATCGATGATTCGGTGTGGTGCTTTAGCCGATGCAAAGGAGTCAGGCTATTAGTGCTTTCATCGGACACGAGAGCGCGCTTGATCAGATACGGGGGACAGCGCGTTTTATCGACGACTTACCAGAGGTCGCCGGAAGCTTGCATCTCGCGCCGGTTTGCAGTCCGATAGCGCATGGCAGGCTGATTTCCATCGACGCCGAACAGGCTCTTGGGATGCCTGGCGTTCAAGCCTTGATTCAGGCAGGCGACTTAAACGGTCCCAATGAGATTGCCAATATGGCAGGCGACGAACCGATTCTTGCTCAGCACGAGGTCTCCTATGCAGGCCAAGTGGTCGCACTCGTCGCTGCTCGGACTCATCGCGAAGCGCTGGCAGCCGCAGCCAAGGTGAAACTGCACATCGAAGTGCTTCCAAGCGTTCTAAGTATTGAACAGGCGATGGAAGCACGTGCATGGATCACGCCGCCGGTTCTGCTTGAACGAGGGGATACCGATGGCGCAATGGCAAAGGCAGCACACCGACTCAAAGCACAACGCTGGATTGGTGGCCAGGAGCATTTTTACCTTGAGGGTCAGATCGCATATGCCATACCTGAGGAGCAGGGCGCGATGCTGGTCCACTCGAGCACCCAGCATCCAGGTGAAATGCAGCACTGGATCGCGCACGCGCTCGATTTGCCAGCAC
>OMIE01000043.1 GCA_900299025.1 Burkholderiaceae bacterium | reverse complement strand
TGGCATTCAGGTGCATTTGTGCAAAGACTTTTTCACGCCATTGAGCCATAGCACCGCCGGTCGTCGGTATCACGATGTCACGAGATAAAAAGTAACTCGTTGCCATCGGGTCCATAGGGACGCCATTTGAAATCATGGCTTCGAGTGCCAAAGGTAGATTATGAGCGTTATTGAACCCGTAATCGACCAGTACCTCCCAGGCATCATTACCCAGTCTACGAATTTGCAAACGGGAGGCGTCATCGATCACCGGCAATTCCAAATTACGTACCGTGACGAACAGATTGTATCGATGCAGCACCTTGTTATGCTTTAAATTATGTAAAAAAGCATTGGGCACCACACCCATTTGGCTAGTTAAGAAGACTGCAACGCCTTCGACCCTGGCAGGTGGATTGTTATGAATCGATGTTAAGAACGGTTCAAGCCTGATCGATTGAACTTTCAGGGCCTCATTGAGCAAACGCCGACCGTCGTACCAAGTACGCATGAGCAAATAGATGATTGCACCAATCGCCAAGGGAAACCATCCGCCTTCTAAAAATTTGAGCAAATTAGAGGCGAAAAACAAAGCGTCAATCACGAAAAAGAAGCTTGTCGCGGTAACACAGACTAGCCATGGATAGTTCCAAGCATAGCGGATCACAAAAAATGTCAGGATGGTTGTGATTAACATATCGAGCGTAACTGCTATACCGTAAGCTGCAGCTAAGTTCGATGAGGATTTAAAGAGGCCAACTGCCAGGACGATCGCGCAAAACAAGCCCCAATTGACGAAAGGCACGTAAATTTGGCCACCGTCTTTTTCACTCGTGTGGATGATTTGCATGCGCGGCAAATAGCCAAGCTGTATGACCTGTTTGGTCACACTAAAGGCTCCCGAAATCAGCGCCTGTGAGGCAATGACGGTGGCTAAAGTTGCCAAGACTACTAGCGGCAGCAGAAGCCATGATGGTGCGAGTGCGAAAAATGGATTTTTAACCGCACTTGGGTCACCGAGCAGGACGGCTCCTTGTCCAAAGTAATTCAGAAGCAACGAAGGCATTACGAGTGCGAACCAAGCGATCCGAATCGGCCTTGGCCCAAAGTGTCCCATGTCCGCATACAGTGCCTCGCCGCCAGTGACACACAACACCACTGCGCCAAGTAACACAAAGCTGACGACCGGTTGGTCCATGATGAATCGCAGCGCATAGAGTGGGCTGATCGCGAGCAGAATTTCCGGCTTGCCAGCAATCTGCAAAGCTCCAAGCGACGCAATGCTTACAAACCAAATGAGTGTGATTGGTCCGAAGAATCGACCAATTCCGTCGGTACCCCGGCGTTGAAGTGAAAACAAAATGAGCAAAATCAGCAAGGTGGTGGGCACGACCGCCTGCGTTAGCGTTGGGGAAATCAATGCCAAACCTTCAACAGCCGACAAGACTGAGATTGCTGGCGTGATGACTCCATCGCCGTAAAAGAGGCAGGTACCAAAAATACCGATAAGAAATAAGAATTGTTTCAAACCAGGCCTGTCGCCGACTGACTCACTTGCAAGTGCAAGCATGGCAACCAAGCCACCCTCGCCGCGATTGTCAGCCTTCAACACCAGGCTAACGTACTTAAGTGAAACAATCAGGGTCAAGGTCCACACAAGCATGGACAACACGCCAAAAATGTTGTCGGAAGTCAGCGGTACATGACCTGAAGCGAAGATTTCTTTCATGGCGTAAAGCACACTTGTGCCGATATCGCCATACACAACGCCTAGAGCGGCAAGTGTTAGCCTTCCAAGGTTTGACATCGAAGCGTCCGACGATATGCCATGTATGTTGCAATGCAGCATAATGCGACGATTCACGCCCCAGGTCAAGGCCTTACGGTAACATTCGTACTAACCCTGCAATTTGACGTATGGTTCGGGCTCGTCAAAGCTTTGCGCGGTTTTTACTTACAAGGAAGCTGTGAGAAAATCATGCGCTTACCGATAACACCAAGGATCCAAGGAGAATACGGGTGAATAAGGGCGAACTTATCGAGATCATTGCGCAAGAAGCCGACCTCAGCAAAGCCGCAGCAGGGCGCGCCCTCGAAGCGATCCTGAGCAATATCGTAAAGACGGTCGCTAAAAAGCAGGACGTCCAAATTACTGGCTTTGGTTCGTTTAAAGCCGTAAAGCGCCCTGCTCGCACAGGGCGCAATCCATCCACGGGTGTTGCCATCAAGATCGCAGCGACGACGGTTCCGCGCTTTACAGCGGGTACCGCCTTCAAAGCAGCGGTTGCGAAAAAGAAATCCTAATACAAAAGAAATCCTAGTACCTACATCGCCTAAGAATTAATCCTCGCCGAAGCAATTTGTGCTGGCTTTGTTAGCAAGCGTCGAGAAGAGGCCGTTGCAGTTTGTTTTTGCCAAAGCGATACGAGTTCGGAGAGCTTCACAGCAGTGATTGCACCCAGGGTCCACCCTAAATGCCCATGGCCTGTGTTATAGAAAATATTAGGTTTTGATCCTTGGCAGACGCGCGGCATCATGTCGGGCATCATTGGGCGCAAACCTGCCCAGGGAATCACCTGTCGTGTGCTCACACCAGGAAAGCATGACTTGACCCAGGAAACAAGTGGTTCGATTCGGTCAGCGCGAATATTTCGATCAAAACCGTTGAATTCGGCGGTCCCAGCCACACGGAAGCGCCCTTCGCCTAATCGACTGCTGACCAGTTTCGTCTCGTCATCGAGAAGACTAACCTGGGGTGCAGCAGCCTTGCTTTTGTCGTCGTCGAGCTGAACAGTGATCGAATAGCCTTTGACTGGATAGATGTTGATCCGATCACCAAGCTTTGAAGCCAATCGCCTGCTTTCAACGCCTGCACAAATAACCATTGCATCACCCTCGATCCGATCGCTTTTGTTTAACTCGACCCATGCATGCTGGCCATCTGAACCCAGATCGGTGACAGCAGCGCCGGTAAGCACGCTTGCGCCACGTGCTTCTGCAGCTTTGGCAAGGCCATTCGTAAATCGATGGATGTCGCCCGTGCTATCGCTTTCGGTATAAAAACCACCGTAAAAAGAACCTGACAAGTTTGGCTCGATCGCCGTCATTTCAGAAGGACTTACCGCTCTTCGGTCGAGGCCACCCTTGGCAAGTAGCTTGTTCACAGCAGCGGCGTGGTCAAAACTCTTTTTGTCGCGATAAATATGCAAAATTCCCTGCTGCTTGAGATCGAATTCGATGCCCTCTTCCCTTGCCCATGCAAACAAATGCTCACGTGCAGCAATGGCCAAACTTGCCGTCGCAATCGTATTAGTTTCGTACTTCGGAATGTTTGACATAAATTCGAAAAACCAACTCAATTTATGCCAGCTTGGCTTGGCACTAACAAGCAAGGGCGCGTCAGCCCTGAATAGCCACTTGAGTGCCTTCAGCATGGTGCTAGGATGGGTCCACACCTCAGCGTTTGAGGCAGATAATTGACCGCCATTTGCATAGCTTGTTTCCATGGCGGGATAGCGATGACGTTCTACAACGCTGACCTTAAAGCCTTGTTTAATCAGCTGATAGGCAGCAGTAATACCGGTAATACCACCGCCAACGATGATCACATGCTTCGACATATTCACTCCAAGAAAAGAAAGCCACAAGCATTCGCTTGTTTGGCCCCCTCTGTCCTAGACCTGAGAGTTTCGCCTGCACTGACCCCAGTTCAGGCTTGCTCCTTCGGTGGGGCACGCTGTTGCGGCCCGCTCTTCAGAGTGTGAATATCGCATCGGTCCATTTGCCTGAGAGATTCCGGGGCGGTTGCTCCTTCGGCGTCGTATTTGCGAACTCTCCCGATGCGAGTCACATCTTGATGCAATTTTTGAAAGATGGCAAGCAGTTTGTCTCATAAGCGGAGACTAAACTTTAGAACTAAGGCTTTTTTAACAATCCAAGGGCATCAATGAGCTTTCGCTCAGACTCGAGCGTTTGTTTGGCCCAAGCCAGGTAATCGTCGCTACTCTTATACCAATACTCCTGATCAAGTGTGTCGAGCATTTTCAGATGCTCAGGATCATCAAGTGCCTTTCTAAAAGCATCGTGTAAATGCTTCTGAATGCGTGGGTCAAGGCCTTTGGGTGCAACGATGCCATAAGGCGAATTTGAAACAATGCCATAGCCCAATTCTTTCGCTGTGGGTGCATATGCCCAGCGCTTTGTCCGCCGCTCACCGAAAGTCATCAGCAATCGCATCTTGCCTGCGTCAACATTGGGGCCCCAACCCGTTGCATCGGATAAGGCATCGGTATGACCACCAAGTAGCGCAAGGGTATTTTCTGAATTCCCTTTAAAAGGAACATGAAGAAACTTTGCACCCGTTCGCATGCCAAGCTCTTCGATAACAAGATGTGGGGTAGTGCCAGTGCCGGTATTGCCCACCGATAGTTTTTCAGGGTTCGCTTTCGCAAACTCAACGATTTCTTGAATTGTTTTAAATTTTGAATCCGCCCGAACGGTTATGCCGAAGGTGTAGCCTGTTAGGCCAATAATATAAGTAAAGTCGCGGATTGGATCCCAGGACACGGTTTGCATATGCGGGATTCGAAAAGCGCTCATCGGAAGTTGGGCGAGTGTATAGCCATCGGCTTTAGCTGCTGCCGCCATGGTCGATGGGCCAAGCATGCCACCAGCGCCGGGCTTGTTCTCAATAATGATGCTCTGACCCAAGTATTTGCTTGCGATCTCTGCAAACTTGCGAAGATGTCGATCGGTCGATCCACCGGGCGGCCACGGCACGATTAAGTTAATAGGCTTGCTTGGATAGCCAGCGAAGGGCCCTGATTGTGCAGCTGCAGGCCTTAGACTGAGAGCTGCCCCAGTCATAGCCGCAGCGCCTAGGAGCAAACCTGTCTGAAGCGCATTTGCAAGTACCCTTCTTCTGAGGGCAATGGGTTGAATCACTTTTTTCATCGTACGGTCTCCGTTAGGACATTAATGTTATAACAGTCATTATGTTAATCAATCATGGTTTCACGATTCAAGCATGCCTTCGCGCGATGCAAGTAAATCCACGACGGCTGTTGCCATGACCTGACAACCAAGGATTAAATCGTCACGGTGACTATCCTCAGCAAAGTCGTGGCTTATACCACCGATCGACGGTATAAAAAGCATAGCGCTAGGCATGAAATCAGCCATCACACCTGCATCGTGGAACGCGCCACTTGGCATATGTATCCACGCATTCGGCGCATGTTGTTGCGCGGACCGCTCTAAATAGGCGTAAAGGGATTCGCTCATCTTGCTCGGTGCGACAGGACTACGCGCTTCGATGAGCTCGACGCCTACAAGTGAAGACTTGGCAATCTCCTCAGCAGTCTCATAAGCTAGCGCTGTGAATCGCTCTAATTGTGATTCACTTGCATCGCGAAACTGTAAATCAAGTTCTGCATAACCAGGGATGATCGAAGTCGCGTTGGGCACAAGCTTAGCCCTACCCATTGTCCAAACACTTCGCTCGGCGGTATGAGCAGCAAAAACCTGGTTAATCCTGTTTGCGAACGCATAAAGCGCAGTCGATGCATCCCGTCTTAAGGCCATCATCGTGGTGCCAGCATGATTTTGCTGTCCTCGGAAAACAGCCCTAAAACCTCGAACGCCGACGATCTCTGTCACGATGCCGATACGCTTTGAATTGACCTCGAGGGTTGGGCCTTGCTCAATATGCGCCTCAAGAAATCCGATATAGCGCTTGTGGTCCAGGCGCTCGCGTGGAACCTCGGAAAGGCCTGCATCTTCAAGTGCATCCACGAGCCGAATGCCATCTTTATCGGTTGCAAGCTGCGCAATATGATCATCCAAAACGCCCGTTAGCGACTTCGCTCCAAGACAACCAACGAAGCGCGATTCCTCATCTTGCAGCGCAACGATATCAACAGGAAGATGTCGATAGCTATCTGATTCGGCCAAACTTCTCGCTATCTCAAGCGCATAAATAACCCCCATAGCGCCATCAAGCCACCCGCCTGTAGGCTGCGAATCAGCGTGAGAACCAATGAGCAAGGCCTTTCCAGGATGTGGCGAAAAACCAAGCACATTCCCGACGCCGTCGATTCTACTGATCAAGCCCGTCTGCTCAAACTGCTCGCGCAGCCAGTACCGCGCTTGCATATCGGCTTGACTGAAAGCTGGCCTGACCACCCCAGAAGACTGTGAACCAAAAGCTCGCAAATCTAGCAAGCCCCTTATTAATCGCTCAGCATTAATCCTTAGCATGCCGCTCCGCCTTAGTTGCGCACTCTCGTTTATGCGCTTAATCATTGATGCTTGGTGCTCTCGACGCTGCACGTGGTGACTTCCTTGAGTGCTTCATCGACAAGTTGACGATAGCCCCCGGTAAATTGTCATCGATGTTTCTCCCTCATTCAAAGTACTTCACTGTAACGCGCCACGAACGCTCGCAGATCGAATTCGGCACCAACGCACGCAAACCGAAAGTTTGTACCAAAATTTGCTGATGATTTTGCATCCCGGCGTTTTTCTGAAATCAACCGAAACTCATCTTTCCGAACCTGTCGACTAGACAGTGCTTCGCAGCTGTGCTTAGCTGCAGCACTGCGACATTTCGCACACAAGGAGGAAGCGATGGATAACAAGAGCACGATACAGCAAGGTGATGAAGATGAAATGGGAAACAAACATGAAACGAGCTTCGGTGTAAAGCCAAGCCAACACGTTAGGGATGCAGGTTCACGTCGCCAGGTTCTTAAGGGTGGCGCTGCTATGGCAGCAGGAGGGCTCGCTGGCTTTCCCTTTATTAGCCGTGGGCAATCCAACGTCATCAAAATTGGCCATTTAACGCCAAGAACCGGGTTTCTTGGAACACTCGGAGAATATGCTGTTCAAGCCGCCGATCTCGCTATTGAAGAGATCAACGCTAAAGGTGGGATCCTCGGCCGCAAAGTTGAATTGGTCAAAGAGGACTCTGTAAACCCGCAAACCGCATCCACCAAGGCAGAGCGCTTGATCGAACGCGATAAAGTCGCCTGTATTGTGGGCGAGATATCGTCGGCTTCAGCGCTTACGATCGCCCAAGTCGCACAACGAACCAAAAATCTTTTTATTAACACCGGAGCAAACTCCGACGCATTACGTGGTTCAAACTGTAACAAATACATGTTTCATGTCGAGAGTCAAAATTCGATGTACGTTAAGACCGTTGGGCGCTCTCTTCTTGCACAAAACCGAGTCAAGGGAAAACGCTGGTATTCCTTAACTGCCGACTACGCCTTCGGTCATGACTTACTCAAAGTTGCCAGACGATTTATGGAGAGCAATGGCGGTCAGTTTGCAGCCGATGA
>OMIE01000042.1 GCA_900299025.1 Burkholderiaceae bacterium | reverse complement strand
TCAATTCAAATCGATGTACTTGATGAATTGATTCTGTCCGCCCTTGACCTGGAATAACCCGACCTTTTTTGAGGCAACCCCATTCTCCTGGAAGCTCATTTGACCGCCATATACCGAATCAAATTTAGGGTTGGCTTGCAAGGCTGCCTTCATCGTCTCGCCATCAGGTGCCGCTCCTTTGGTCGATACGCGTTTGATCAACTCGGCCAGCACATAAACGCCTTCGTAGTAATTTGCTGCGTAAAATTCGGGCTTGGCCTTATAGCGATCCTCGTAACCCTTAGCGAATGACATCGACCAGGGGTAATCTGCGGTTGCCTGGAAGTAATCGTTCAGAAAATAATATCCTTCACCGTGAGTTCCCGCGACTTTCGCGTCGTTTCCGGTGTATTCCACGCCGATGACTGGTTGTTTCATCCCAAATTCGCGAATCCGCTTAAGTGCAAGTCCGACTTCAGGGTTGAACATCCAAAGCATGATGGCATCAGGATTGGACGCCTTGATTTTTGCAATTTGGGTGTCCATGTTGGTAATGCCCTGTGGCACCGCCTCCACCGCAGCGACGCTACCGCCTGACTTTTCCCATGCGGGATGAACAACCTTGACGATACTGTCGCCTGCATCGTTTTTCCATTGGATGGCCGCAATTTTCTTTGCGCCGAGTGCTTTGGCTTGGAGTGCTGCGCCGCGGCCTAAATCAGCGGCAAGTGAACGGTTATGAACAATATACTTGGATACACCGACCAGCGAGTTAGATACGCCGCCGCCATTAATCAAAAACACTTTGTTCTGGTCTGCTAGTGGAGCGATCGCCTGGGTAGGTGCAGTAAACGATGTCATAACCATCTTGACGCCGTGAATCGACATCAAGCGGTTCATGGCCGATACGGCTTCTTGCGCATTGCCGCTTTTGTGGTCCTCGATCACGGCTTCAAGTGGCACGCCATTAACGCCGCCTTTTGCGTTGATTTCTGCCACTGCCTGTTGAATGCCCTGGCTCATCACCGTGCCGTACCAACTTGCCCCGCCGCTCATGGCAAGGATAGCGCCGATCTTATAAGTTTTAGGACTTTGGGCCTGTGATTCTGAAGCAATCAACCCAAGACCCAATATAAAACTTGTTGCAACGACGGACCAACGCTTTTTCATGAAGTACCCCTTTGTGGCTGAGCTTTAGCTTGCGGTTGCAAGGAAGTACTTCATTATTTGCATGGCTGTGCCTGAAGGTCAACGGCAGGTATTTCAAGTTCTAGCGATCTTGAGGTGGGCTTCGATCATGCTTAATGAGTGCTTGGATCGCTGTGCGCCTATGCGACTGTAAACGGAATAGGCTGCATGCTGCTCTTGGTGAATTCGTGTCAAGGTTCTCGCTTTTGCCAGCCTTCGGAGTGCCTTTGCCATGAGCTTGAAGTCATCCCTTGAATTTGCCGTCGACGATCGCCGCGCGTCTTTGCTTGCAGCCTTTAAGCCGAGCTCGATTGTGATGTTCGGTGCCTCGGAAAATCCAAATAAAATTGGGGGAAGACCGCTCAAATTTTTCAGACAATGTGGTTTTTCCGGCATCGTGACGCCGATCCACGCAGAGCGTTCTGAAATTCAAGCTTATCGAACTGCGCCTTCGATCGAGGCGATCGATCACACACCTGATTTGGCCATCGTTGCCTTGCCTGGTGAGCTTGCTATTGACTCGGTCCGTCGTTGCGCGAAGGCAGGTGTACGAAACACGATTGTGATGAGTTCAGGGTTCGGTGAGACCGATGATGTCGGAAAGGAAAGACAACAGCGCATGCTCGCTATCGCTGCAGAGGCTGGCATGCGAATCATTGGGCCAAATACACAGGGCATGGCGAATTTCAGCAATGGCATGGTGGCAAGCTTTTCAACCATGTTTATTGAGGCGGCACCCAAGGATGGTCCCGTGGCTGTGGTCAGTCAGTCCGGCGCGATGAGCGTGGTGCCTTATGGATTGCTCAGGCAACGTGGCATTGGCGTACGCTACTCGATTGCTACAGGAAATGATGCAGATGTTACGGTATGCGAAATGGCGGCAGCTATTGCGCGTGACTCAGAACTCAAAGTGATGCTTCTTTATCTGGAAGGTATACCCGATCCCTGGCATCTGGCAGAGGCAGCTGCTGTCGCACGTGAGCAGGGTATATACATGATCGCTCTAAAAGCTGGCCGAACACCAGAAGGGCAACGCGCAGCGAGTTCACATACGGGGGCGCTGGCCAACGAAGATCGGGTCGTCGACGCATTCCTCGAAGCCCAAGGGATTTGGCGCGCTAACGACATGGTTGAGCTTGTTGCGGCTGTTGAGGTCTATTTACGGGGTTGGCGGCCGAAAGGAAAGCAATTGGTTGCCATCAGCAACTCGGGTGCGGCTTGTGTCCAGGCTGCCGATGCGGCGAGTCAGCGTGGCATGGGTATGGCAAGCCTTGCATCGCATACGCTTGAAGAACTGGGCGGGATTCTTCCAAAATTTGCAACTATTACCAACCCTATCGATATTACGGCAGCGCTCTTATCGAATCCGAATTTGTTTGGCGATATCTTGCCAGTGATTGCCAGAGACCCTGCTGCCGATGGCTTCGTCATTGGCTTGCCGGTCGCTGGTGAAGGCTATGATATCGCGTCGATGGCAGCGGACTCCGCACAGCTTTGCAAGTCAACTGCTAAGCCTCTTGCAATCGCGGCGCCCCAGGCAAGTGTTGCTGCGTATTTTCGTGCTCAGGACCTACCCGTGTTTGATACCGAGTTGCAAGCCGTCAACGCATTATCGCAATTGATGGCGCATCAGTCCCTGATCGATCAACGCAACACCCAAATGCCTGCAGGACAAGCCAGGCAGCATGCCTTAGCCTGGCAGGCTAAGGCCAAGAGCCAGGGTGCAAGTACGGCAGATACGCACTTGCCCGCACCATGCTGTCTCAATGAAGCAGACTCCCTGTCACTGTTAAGCTCAGCCGGTATTAGCGTCGTTGATCGTGTTGTGGTACAAAATTTGGAGCAAGCGCTCGAATGCTTTGAGCGATTCAACTTGCAAACGCCAGACTTGAAGCTCGTGCTCAAAGCTTGTAGTGCTGAGGTTCAACACAAATCTGAACTTGGCTTGGTAAGACTCCATGTGCAAACAGCTGAGGCAGTCAAGGCTGCGTACGCAGACATTATGCATAACGCTGAGAAAGCAGGGCTCAGGTTAGATGGTGTTTTGCTCGCCAAGCAAATCAAGGCTCGTCGTGAGGTGATGATTGGCGCAAGACGTGATCCGGTTTTTGGAACAGTCATCATCGCTGGCGATGGGGGCCTTTACGTGGAGGCCATGCCCGATACCGTGGTACTGCTGGCACCTTTTGATGAGGCCAGCATTCGAACGAAGCTGGGCCAGTTAAGAATAAGTCCATTGCTGCGTGGAGTGCGGGGTGAACCAGCGCTTGATGTGAGCGCTTGGGTCAAGCAAATCCAAGCTGTCGCAGCGGCTATGGACCAAAGCTTTGCGGGTAAGCAGATCTTAACCCTCGATCTCAACCCCTTGATGCTTGGGGCTGAGGGCGAGGGCTGTATTGCCGTTGACGGCTTAATTTGGGCCCAGTAAGCACATCGTTTTAGCTTTTGATGTTGTTGGCGCGGATGATATCGGTCCACTGGCGGGCTTCTTGCTCCATGAAGTCCTTAAGCTCTTGGGTTGTCGAGCTGCGGACCGTCACACCTTGCTTGGCAAAGCGCTCCCTAAAGGCCGGATCAGCAGCAATCTTTTGAATACTTGCTGCTAACTTATCGATCACTGGCTGCGGCGTCGCCGGCGGCACGTACAGGCCCATCCAGAATTCGGCAACAAGGCTTGGCATGCCCAATGACTCAGCGAGGGTGGGTAGTTGGGGCATTACATCAATGCGTTTCGCACTTGAAACGGCGATCGCTTTGGTCTTACCGGCGTCGATCATCGGCTTGGCTTCAAGCACCGCTGAAAACATCATGTGAATATTGCCGCCAATCATATCGGTAGCCGCCGGCATGCCACCTTTGTAGGGGACGTGCGTCATTTGCAAGCCAGCCTTGGACTTCCACAATTCGCCGGCCATATGGTTAACCGCACCATTACCTGAACTACCGTAGGAGTACTTACCAGGGTTTGCTTTGATGAGGTCGGTTAACTCCCTGGCGTTTTTCACCGGCAAATTCAAGTTCGTATGCAGCACAAAGGGCGTGGTCATCATCAAAGCTACCGGTGCGACGGCTGTCTTCCAGTCATAACCCGCGTTGTCTTGGAGGGCAGGGTTGATCACGAGTGAGGTGGTACCGCAATAAATCGTGTATCCGTCTGGCGCGCTCGCCATGACGGATTTTGTAGCCACCGTCGTGCCAGCGCCAGGCCGATTCTCAACCACAACTGCTACACCGAGGACTTCGGATAGTTTTTCTGCAAAGCCTCTTGCCACTGTATCGCTCAAGCCACCTGCCGTATAGGGCGATATCATCTTGATGGGCTTGCTGGGATACGACTGTGCGCTCGCAGCGTAAGGCGATAAAAGGCCCAGAGCCAGGCCCAGGCCCGCGACGTAACGAACCATGCTTACCAATCGCTGCCTTCTCTCACGGCCCATATGAATTGCTTTCATCGGAAATGCCTCCTTGCATGTCAAAATTTATGGTTTTAGCGAAACGAGAATCAAGCAGTGGTGATTCATTCGCAGACACAATACTTCAGACGCGTTCTAGCGCCAAGCTGGGCACCCGAATTTTGGAGAAATTATGGCTGACAAGGTCTTCATTGATGGCGAAGCTGGAACCACCGGTTTGCAAATCCGCGACTTACTCGCTCAGGAAGCGCAGATTAAGCTCTTGCAAATTGATCCGGCTGAGCGCAAAAATCCCGACGCCAAGAAGGCTTTGATGGCTGAAGCTGACTTGGTTGTGCTGTGCCTACACGATGATGCCGCGCGCGAATCGGTGCGTATGATCGAGAACTTGCCAGCAACCCAGCAGGCCAGGATCCTCGACGCCTCGAGTGCGCACAGGACGGCGCCGGGTTGGATTTTTGGATTTGCTGAAATCGAGCCTTCGCGTGCAGCTGCCATTCGTAGCGCTCGGCGAGTGAGTAATCCGGGCTGCCACGCAAGCGGTGCGATCGCCTTGCTTGCGCCACTAACCAAGTCGGGCATGCTTGATGCTGATTTTCCCTTGTCGATTTATTCGGTATCGGGCTATTCGGGTGGTGGCAAGAGCATGATTGAAGCCTACGAGCAGTCTCGTGCACCGTTATTTGAATTATACGGGCTTGCACTCAAACACAAGCATGTGCCGGAAATCATGATGCACGCTGGGCTCCATAGAGCCCCGATTTTTGTCCCATCCGTGGGTAACTTCAGGCAGGGTATGCTTGTTTCTATACCGTTACATCTCGACGAACTACCAAGTAAACCAAGTCTTAGCGATATAGAAAACGTTTATAAGAAGCATTATGACAAAGCCTTGTTTGAGCAACAGGGTATTGAATGCGCCATTGAAGTTGCTGCCCCCACTGAAGACTTTCGGATAGACGCTCTTTCAGCCAATCACAGCAATCGCATGGAAATTCGCGTGTTTGGTAACGAGTCGAATCGGCAGGCTGTGTTGGTGGCAAGGTTCGATAACCTTGGCAAGGGTGCAAGCCGTGCTGCCGTTCAGAACATCAGGATCATGCTGGGACATTGATATCGTGAATCATGATCAATTGGCTGGCAACAGTGCCGCCCATGCCTTGCTTAAGGTGCTCAATGATCACGGTGTCGACCGAGTCTATCTTGTGCCTGGCGAAAGCTTTCTCGGTTTGCTTGATGCGCTGAGCGATTTTCCGCAAATCGATGTGGTGAACTGTCGCCACGAGGCAGGTGCCGGCTTTATGGCTTGCGCTGACGGACGCTTGCGGCAGATTCCTGGTGTGCTTATGGTTAGCCGAGGTCCCGGTGCCAGCCATGCTGCCATAGCCATCCATACGGCCGAACAAGATGCCATCCCGCTCATCATGATCGTTGGTCAAATACCCAAGGCCGATCTGCGTAAACGCGCTTTTCAGGAGATCGATTACAGCGTTATGTTTGGCGACATTGCCAAATGGGTTGAGGAAGTTACCGATCCAACACAACTCGCCGCCGCATGTTGGAAGGCGATCAGGATTGCAACAAGCGGTCGACCCGGCCCCGTTGTGTTGGTGGTGCCTGAAGATATTCAACAGCCCGAAGTCGATCAACCTTACTGGCAATCCAATCCGCCACTTCCAACCTTATTGAGGCAGGAAGATGCAAGGCGCTTGGCTGAGATGCTGCGCGATGCCAGGCGACCGCTCATAGTGGCTGGTGGCTATCTGGATCGCGAAGGAGGACGAGAGGTCTTGATTGAATTTGCAGAACGCTATCAATGTCCTGTCGTTCTAGCTTTCAGGCAACAAGATCTTTTTCCTCATAAGCATCCGCTTTACGCTGGTGATCTCGGTTTGGCTAATCCTAAGTCGCAGATTGAGTGCTTTGATCAGGCCGATTTGATCGTCGCGCTTGGTACCTTACTCGACGATATTACGACCCAGGGCTATCGATTTCCAAGATGGCCGCAGCCTCAACAAGCACTGGTGCATGTTTACCCTGACCATGCGGTCGTGGGCCAGCATTTCGCAGCGCAATGGCCGATCGTGGCCGATCCAATCGACATCATGTCTCAGCTGATTGACTGTGAACCAGGCGTCCTACAGACCGCTGAGCGTAAGGCATGGCAGCAAGCCTTGCTTGAGCACCGGAAGCAGTGGGCCGCTTGGCCGATTTCACGCAGTTACGCAGATGGCCTAGCTTTTGCCGAAGTGATCAAGTCACTCGAGCAGCGGGCCGCCCCCGATTGGGTCCTTTGTCTTGACGCTGGAACTTTTGCAGCGCCCGTTTATCGTCACTGGCGATTTGCGCCGCCTCAGCGACTGTTGGCCCCACTCGTTGGTGCCATGGGCTTCGGAACGCCCGCCGCACTAGTCGCGGCTATGCGCATGCCCGATCGGCCTGTCATTTGTCTTCTCGGTGATGGTTGTTTTCAAATGTCTGGGCAAGAAATGGTGCTTGCTGCGGAGCGTCAGCTTCCGATCCTGTTCATTGTTGCCAATAATGCCTCCTACGCCTCGATTCGGATTCATCAAGAAAGGCACTACCCCGGCAGGCATCGCGGTACCTCCCTCGTCAACCCGGATTTCGTCGCGCTCATGAAAGGCTATGGCATTGACGCTCAAGCAGTTGACAGTTTGTCTGACTTTGAGGCTTGCCTTGATCGGGTCTTAACAGGTTGGCAGCAGGCTCCCCATGAGAGGCTTGCCTTCGGTATTGAAGTCAGAACAAGCCTCATCGCAAGCCTACCTCCAGCAAAACATGCTTGAGGTTATTGCAGCCATTGAGCGAGCATTTAATCGCATCGCGCTTTATACGCCGGATGTCCTGGTTGTGGCACTGGGCCTTGATGCCGCTCGCTCCGATCCACTTCAAGGTATGAGGATTTACCCTTAAGGTTTCGCATTGCTCGGAGCGCGATTGCGTGGGTGGAAAAAGCCACGCCAACTTATCCGATTCGTGCAAGCATGCCGCCGTCAACAGGTAGGGACACGCCCGTCACAAAACGCGCCTCTTCAGAAGCTAGAAAAAGAGCTGCGTAGGCTACATCCATCGCCGTACCCATTTGCGCCCGCAAGGGCACCTGGGCGTTGCGCTGCGCGGCAACGGTTTCACGCGCAATACCTTGTGCGCGGGCCCTTGTGTCAACCGCCATGGGCGTGTCGATGAGACCGGGAAGAATTACATTGCAGCGAACGCCGTCTGCTGCGTATTGCAGTGCAATTTGTTTGCTGAATTCAATCATCGCAGCCTTGCTCGCCTTATAGGCAACCCAGGGGTATTGCATGTATGCAGCGACCGATGAAATATTGATGATCGATCCTGATTGCTGGGCTTTCATATGGGGCAGCACATGCTTGCAGGCCATCACACAGCTGCGCAAATTCACTGCCATGATGTGATCAAAAACAGCTTCACTGAGTTGCTCGACCTGGGCATCGCCCCCTGCCACGCTAATGCCTACGTTGTTTTGCAAGATGTCAATGCGTTGATGATGATCGATGCATTGCGAGATCAATGACTTAAGTTCGGTTTCGCTTGCGGCATCGACTTGAAACGAGGCTGCCGATCCGCCTTCACGCCGAATCATGTCGACGGTTTCTTGAGCACTCATGTTGTCACGGTCAGCAGCGATCACTTGCGCTCCTTCGCGGGCGAAAAGCAAGGCTGAGGCTCTGCCGTTGCCAAG
>OMIE01000041.1 GCA_900299025.1 Burkholderiaceae bacterium | reverse complement strand
TATCCCGATGCGCGATGGCTTGCTCAGGGGACGATTTATCCCGATGTGATTGAGTCAGCCGGCACCAAGCATGGCAAAGCAAGTAAGATTAAGTCGCATCATAATGTTGGCGGACTCCCTGATTCCCTGCACTTGGCTTTGCTTGAGCCCCTGAGGGAGCTCTTCAAAGATGAAGTCCGCGCACTGGGGCTAGAACTTGGTTTGCCCCGAGACATGGTTTTTCGGCACCCTTTTCCTGGCCCAGGGCTCGGGGTGAGAATCCTTGGCGAAGTTAAACGGGAGTTTGCCGATTTGCTTCGAAGGGCTGACGCTCTATTTATTAGCGAACTTCGATCGTATGTTGATCCGACCGATGGGCTTCATTGGTATGAAAAGACTTCCCAGGCCTTTGCGGTTTTCTTGCCGGTTAAGTCAGTTGGTGTGATGGGCGATGGCAGAACCTATGAATATGTGGTCGCATTGAGAGCTGTGCAGACTCAAGATTTTATGACGGCACATTGGGCTCCCTTACCCCATGACTTATTGGCATCGGCGTCCAATCGAATTATCAACGAGGTGCGAGGCATCAACCGCGTAGTCTACGACATATCGGGAAAGCCACCGGCGACGATTGAGTGGGAATGATTCAGCGTCTTTCTGGGATTATCGAAGACAGTCGAGAAACAGCCGTAAGTTGTTGATCAGTACGGGTAAAAGTCTGTCGGGATCTATCGGGGACTCCCGATGAGCTGGCATGACGGGGCTTCTCGGCAGGGTGTCTGCGTTGTCGCCCGGTGCAACCTCACAGCTGGCCGGGTGATTGCCTTTCTCGATGGCTACCCTGCGGGATCTCGAGCCCTACATCGGCCAGAGCGGCCGGGTGTCGGAGGTGCTGAATCGCAAGCGCGCCTTGAGCCTGCGCATGGTCAAGCGGCTGCACGATGGGCTGAGGATTCCTTACGAGAGCCTGTTGGCCGGCGTCCGGTAGTTCGCCTCGACGGTGATGACGCCTCCGGTCTTCCACCGCTACCTCGGTATCCACTTAGCCGGGGCGGTGACCCTAGACTCAGGGCTCAAAAGCCTGCGCGTCTACAGCGCCACAGCCGAGACGCCGCCGAAGCAGGTCCCGCCTCCGCCCGGCCGGATGGGGTAGGGCAGTCATCGTAGGTTTGGTGGCGGTGCGGCGATAAGTGCTGTCAATCTCCGCAAATAACGCGGAGAAAATCTGGTTCTCGCTGTAGCACATAAGTGCTACTATGGTTGTTCATTTTCAATCGGAGTACCTGTTATGACGACTACGACCATTCGCCTGCCCGAAGATCTGAAAGCAAGGGTGGCAACCGCAGCAAAACGCGCCGGGACGACAGCCCATGGTTTCATTCTTGAAGCGATTGCCGAAAAGACCCAGCAGGCAGAACTCAGGGCGGATTTTGATGAGGCCGCCGAGCAGCGCTACGCCGACATCGTCTCTTCTGGACAAAGCATTCCCTGGACAGAGATGCGCAAGTATCTTGAAGCCCGTGTTGCCGGAAGATCTGCCAAGCGTCCCGTAGCCAGAAGACTGGCACGCTGAAATGGCCAGAATCGAACTGGCGCCCGAGGTGGGCGACGATTTCGATCGCATTCTTGAACATTTGGTAAGCTGCCAGGTCGAAATCCCTGGCCAGCGCATTGGGGAGATCATCATCGCTTTGGATGTCCTGGAACATAACCCCCTGATCGGCCGTCCGGTGGCGAACGGCAAGCGGGAACTTGTGATTGGTCGCCGGGCCCAACGCCATCTCGCACGCTATCGTTATTTGCCGGAAATAGAAATCGTCTTTGTGCTGGCAATCCGTAGTCACCGCGAGGCGGGATACGCCGAGCGAGAGGAAGAGGGGTAGGCATTATTAGCACAAGTGATGAAGCTTGGATGCAGCTTGCGATTGAGCAGGCCGTCATTGCAGCCAGCGAGGGGGAAGTGCCGGTAGGTGCAGTGCTTGTGTCAGAGGGGGGTGACTTGCTTGCGGTAGGCCGAAATAGGCCGATTAGCCTGCACGATCCTAGCGCGCATGCCGAAATTCAGGTGCTAAGGGCCGCTGCCGCGAGCCTTGCCAACTACAGACTTCCGGGTACGCGCCTTTATGTGACGCTTGAGCCTTGCCTTATGTGTGCAGGAGCCATGTTTCATGCCCGGATCGCATCGCTTGTCTATGGAGCATCCGATCCGAAAACCGGTGTTGCCGGTGGCAAGCGCGATGTTTTTTCTTGGGTAGACCTCAATCACCAAACTGAAGTCAGAGGCGGGGCGCTTGCTGATGAATGCAGCAAGCTTTTGAAAGATTTTTTTTCCGCCCGTCGTAAATAAAAAACTGCCCGCTCCTGCGGGCTATTGATTCGTCCGATCACAACAACGCGGCCAAATTGCGCTAAACGATGCTCGGTCGGGCGATTTTATTACTACTGAACCTTGGCTTTAGCTCTCAGATCGGTTTGAAGTTTCTGGACTTTGCGCCGTTCTAGTTCTTGAGTGATCTGTGGCTTAACTTGATCCAGCGGTGGTGGTGCGGCTTCTCGGACGTCGTCGATTTGAATGACATGCCAACCAAATTGGGTTTGAATCGGTGCTTCGGTGAACTTGCCCTTGGCAAGCTTGACCATGGCGTCCGAAAAGGGCTTGACAAAAGTGCCGGGTGGGTTCCAGTCAAGATCGCCGCCGTTGATCCCCGACCCGGGATCTTTCGATTCTTTTTTGGCGATTTCCGCAAAATTCCCACCTTTCTTTAACTGCTCGATGATCTGTTTCGCTTGTTCCTCTTTTTCAACCAGGATGTGACGTGCCTTGTATTCTTTATCGCCTTGTTGCGATTTAAGCTTGTCGTATTCCGCCTTGACATCAGCATCGCTGACAGGGTGTTTCTTCAAATGATCGCGAAGGTAGGCCGTGATCAGAATCTCAGCACGCTGATTCTCGAGCATGCGCTTGACCTCAGCCTGCTGGCTGACACCGGTTTTTTCAGCTTCCTGCAAGAATATTTCCTGCATGATCAAGGAGTCGCGAATCGCGGTGCGCAGCTCGGGTGTATCGGGACGACCTTGCGATACAAGCTGAGCGACGATGTCGTCAAGTTTTGCCTTGGGAATGGGCTTGTTATTCACAATCGCAGCATTCTGCGCGTAAGCAACCCCGGCAAGGCACAAGCTCGCCATACCGATGAGCTTTCGTAGCGGGTGCAAGACGGGACGATTCGAACGAACCCGTAGCCGGGCCAGTGGGCTGGGCGTATGCTGCGCGCCGGATTGAAAGTATGACATTCGGGATTATTCCTCAGGGCTAAGCGCTTGAACAGAAAGGGCGTGAATGCGCTGCGGCATCCAGTCCGAGACCGCATCATACACAAGGCGATGTCTTGCTACCCGGCTGAGGCCAGCGAAACTTGAATGAACGATTCGAAGTCGGAAGTGAGCACCGCCAGCCTTGGCGCCGGCATGGCCCGCGTGGAGATGACTCTCGTCGATCAGATCGATCTGCGCCCCAGGAAAATTCGCACTTAACCGTGCTTCAAGTTCAGATCCCACCGCTAGTTTCCTTATGGGTTATGTCTTGGTTTAGGCACCATGGCGCGGCTCCTCATGACCGTCCTCGATCATTTCTGCATGTCGACTGATCCAAAAGCCCTGAGCGAGCGCAAAAACAAAGAACAGCCCGAGAAATCCAAAGAGCTTGAACTGCACCCAAATCGCTTCGCTGAAATGAGAAGCGACCCACCAGTTAGCGCCTGCCATGAGCACGAAAAACCCCGACCATGCCCACAATAATTGGTTCCACCGCTTTGGATCCATACGTACCTGTGCACCCATGAGGCTTTGTAAGAGGTTTTTGCGGAATCCAAGTTGTGCAACTAAGAGCACCAGTGCGAATCCGATGTTAAGAACCGTAGGCTTGAGCTTGATGAACCATGGGTCGTGAAGCCATAGGGTGAGTCCGCCAAAGACCACAATAATCCCAAGCGAAAACCATTGCATGCCGCTAACCGCCAGTCTTCTTAGTTTTAGCCAGGCGATTTGTAGGATTGATGCGACGATTGCAACGCCTGTGGCGGTCTCAATGCCCCAAAGCTGATAAGCGGCAAAAAATAAAACGATCGGTAAAAATTCAAATAAAAACTTCACGAAATCTTTCCATCGAAATCAGAACGTGCGGGCGTTTTCGCTTCAAATCGCAGCGAGGCCGAGTTAATGCAATAACGTAAACCCGTTGGTGCTGGACCGTCATCAAATACATGGCCAAGGTGGGCATCGCAGTGAGCGCACTTCACTTCGATACGTACCATGCCATAACTGAGATCCTTGACGTAACTGATTGAAGCCTTCGTTAGCGGCTGAAAATAGCTTGGCCAGCCGCTGCCCGAGTCGAACTTGTCCTCCGATGAGAAAAGCGGTGTTGAGCAGCAAATACAGGCGTATTCGCCCTTTGCTTTGTGATTCCAGTACGCGCCGGTAAATGGCGGCTCTGTTGCGCTGCATCTTGTCACTTGGTACTGAATCGTGTTGAGCTTCTTTTTAAGCTCAGCGTCGGTTGGTGCTGCCATAGCGTACTTAGGTTTGTCCATCACGTCATTCCACGATTGATGTGTTGAGGATAGGTAAAGCGATCATTTATTTGGGTGTGGCGATCGTGCGGTAGCGGTCGAATTAATTGAGCCATCAATCGGACTATGCTAACCATGTCCTCATGATGAGCAACTGACACTCAGGCCTTTAGCCCACTGAGGTGGCTCAGCAGCATAACTTTCAAACTCGGGTTGCTCGTCATAGGGCTTGCGCAAAGCATGAAGTAGGCGCTCGATTTCATCATAGTCTGGCTGTCCGTGATCCCCGCGTGCGCGCCGAATTGCAAGCTCGGCAAGATGATTCCTAAGTATATATTTTGGATTCACTGCAAGCATCATCGCTTGTCTGTGGCTGGAATCCCAACGAAGTCGGCTCATCTGACCTTGCGCGATGTCGCGATAAGCATCCCACCAGGCATCGAAGCTGGCCAGATCGAGCACCGTGTCACGAAGTTCAGAGGCTTCTTGAGGACGGTTGAGCGAAGTCTTGCTGAGCCGTCGAAAGAAGAGGGTGAAATCGGGCTTGCAGCGTTGCAGCATTTGCATGCTTTGTTCGAGAAATTGATGTATCGATGCCCCACCGTCATTGCCCAAGTTTTGCTCATCGCTTTGGGCGGTCTGAGGATTATCGGACTTTTGCTGAGTCTTAAACCCCGCAGGCATCAAACCAAACTTTGTTGCAAAACGTTCTTGCCATCGCATCTCATAGGCTCTGCGGTAGGCCTGCAAGCCCTCGGCTAGGAAGGGTGCTGCCTCGTCACTAATAACTGCGCGAAAAGCTAGTGCCAAGGCTTTGCAATTCCAAGCACCAACCGCGGCTTGGTTGCTGTAACTATAACGACCTTGGTGATCGGAGTGGTTACAAACATGGTCCTCATCATATTGGTCCAAGAATCCAAAAGGACCGTAGTCGATGGTCAGGCCTATCAGACTCATGTTATCGGTGTTCATCACACCATGGCAAAACCCTACCGATTGCCAGCGCGCAATGAGATCGCCGGTTCGTGATGCTATGGATTTAAAGAGCGCTAGTTTATAAAGGTCGTCATCGTTGAGTCCCGAGGCGTCGTGGCGAGCGCTTAAAGCCTTCGGGTAGTGCCTTTTCGCAAGCTTTTGCAGGAAATGATTCAGTGCATCGTGATGGTGAAAGTGGGCGAAAAATTCAACATGTCCAAAACGCAAAAATGTTGGTGCGAGCCTGGTCACAATGGCCGCAGTTTCAGTGGTCTCGCGAAAAACAGGGTCGTCGGATCCGTAAAGGCAAAGCGCGCGCGTGCTTGGAATGCCCAGTCCAATCATTGCCTCTGACCCCAGGAATTCGCGAATCGAGCTGCGTAAGACAGCACGGCCGTCGCCCATGCGCGAATAAGGTGTTTGCCCCGAGCCTTTTAGCTGAACTTCGATCCGATCGCTTAGGTGAATAGAATCAATCGTATCAAAACCCCAATCGCCGGCGCTTGCCTGGCTCGGTAAATCGCCCAAAAGCATCGCACGTCCATCGCCGAGTTGTCCAGCCCATACACCGAATTGGTGGCCAGCATACGCGCTCGCAACCGGCGCCAAGGTTTGTCCAAGGTACTCAACTTGACCCTGAGCAAAACAACTTTCAAAGTCGTGTGCGTGGCGCTCGAGATGCTTGCTGTTTAAACCGATGCAGGCTGCCGCCCCATCGCTCCAGCAAAGGCGCCTGGGTTCTTGGAGGACTGTCGCCTTGACTCGGCGGTAGGCCACGGGAAAGTCAGCGAAATCCTCGGCGAAGCCTTGTTTCCAATGCAAAGGGGTGGTTGCAGCTTCAACATGGGCAGGATTTGATTCGATTTTCACTGCAATGGCCGCCTCAAAACAGTTCGCTTATCCGAGGATTCGGCTAAGTACACAAAGCTTCGCTATTCTAGAAGGCTCGCACTAAAACCAAAGGGAGACCCTGCCGTGCAAAGTCCTTTACGTGGCCAGATGATGGACATGCCCTTGCTGATTTCGTCATTCATGCAGCATGCGGCGCGTCATTTTCCAACGACCGAGATCGTATCGCGTCGCCTTGAAGGCGATATTCATCGTTATACCTACCGTGACGCCGAGGCGCGTATGCGGCAACTCGCCAGTGCGCTCGAGGCGCGCGGTATTGATATGGGCGAACGCGTAGGCACCTTGGCCTGGAATGGCTATCGCCATATGGAGGTTTACTACGCCGTGGGTGGCAAGGGCTCTGTAGTTCATACCATCAACCCACGCTTGCATCCTGAGCAAATTGCCTGGATTGTTAATCATGCCGAAGACAAGATGCTCTGCTTTGATCTTAGTTTTCTGGCAATCATCGAGGCCATCGCGCCGCATTGCCCGACGGTGAAGACCTGGGTTGCGATGTGTGATGCCGATCGGATGCCGCAAAGTAACGTGGTATCACTGGTGTGCTATGAACAATTGCTCGCTGAGGGGCGCAAGGACTGGCAGTGGCCTGAGTTCGATGAACGAAGTGCGGTAGGACTTTGTTACACCTCAGGCACAACGGGCAATCCCAAAGGTGCGCTCTATGCACATCGTTCGACGGTTTTACATGCCTACGCAGCGAGCTTGCCCGATGCCATGCGGCTTTCTGCTAAGGATGTGGTTCTACCCGTGGTGCCGATGTTCCATGTAAATGCATGGGGGCTTCCCTACGCAGCACCTTTAGTCGGTGCCAAACTGGTCTTTCCAGGCGCACAACTCGACGGTAAGAGCCTTTATGAACTCTTTGAGTCAGAGGGCGTGACCTTCTCTGCGGGCGTACCCACGGTGTGGCAGGGCTTGCTCGCCTACGTCAAAGACCATTTGTGCAAGTTTTCGACTTTTCGCCGCACCGTGATTGGTGGTTCTGCCTGTCCGCCAGCGATGATCGAAACCTTTAGAGACTATTACTATGTTGAGGTTATTCACGCTTGGGGCATGACCGAGCTCTCGCCACTTGGCACACTGGCGCAACTGCAATCAAAGCACAACAAATTGAGTGTGCTACAACAGCAAAAGTTGCTCGAAAAGCAGGGCCATGTCATTTACGGTATTGATATGAAAATTGTCAATGACCAATACGAAGATCTGCCTTGGGACGGGACGAGCTTCGGCAATTTGCTCGTGCGCGGGCCTTGGGTCATCCAGTCTTACTTTAAGGGCGAGGGCGGCGACCCACTGATTACCGACGCCCAGGGGCGGCGATGGTTTCCAACCGGTGATGTAGCCACGATTGATGAAGATGGTTACATGCAAATTACCGATCGAAGCAAGGATGTCATTAAGTCAGGTGGGGAGTGGATCAGTTCCATTGACTTGGAAAACCTCGCTGTTGCCCACCCAGCGGTTGTTCAAGCTGCGGTCATTGGTGTGGCTCATCCGAAGTGGGACGAGCGCCCCTTATTGGTCGTCGTCAAGCGCCCCGGTGCCGATCTAACGCGCGAAGACATGATTCGCTTTTATCAGGGCAAGGTCGCGAAATGGTGGATTCCAGACGACGTGCAATTTGTCGAAAGTATTCCACTGGGCGCAACCGGGAAAATACTCAAGACAAAGTTGCGTGAGCAATTTTCCAACTACGAACTGCCCGGGTCGACCTGAGCGCTTTAGGTTTGGATGAACAGGGCTAGATTACACTCGGGCAACTTAAAGGATTCATACTGCCGCTGAGGCAACTTATTGACCAGGGAGAAAAAATGGCTGGAGCACGCTACGAAGTTCGAGGAAGCATTGCGATCATCTCGATGGATAACCCGCCGGTAAATGGCCTGGGTTATGACAATCGCTTGGGAATTGTTAACGGATTAAATAAAGCGAACACAGACGATGCTGTCAAAGCGATCGTGCTGACTGGACTTGGCAAAGCCTTCTCGGGCGGTGCCGACATCCGTGAATTCGGTACAGCCAAAGCGGGCATGGAGCCGAGCTTGCACGCTGTGATACGTTATGTAGAACAGTCGGCAAAGCCAGTTGTAGCCGCAATTCATTCGGTGGTCATGGGTGGTGGCCTTGAATTGGCCCTCGGCTGTCATTATCGGGTCTGCGCGAAAGGCACCCAGGTTGCCCTGCCCGAAGTCAAGCTCGGCTTACTTCCGGGTGCAGGAGGCACCCAAAGGCTTCCTCGCGTGATTGGTCTTCAACAGGCACTTAACATGATCGTCTCAGGCACGACAGTGATGAGCGAGCGCTTTGCTGGCACCAAACTCTTCGATGAAATTGTCGACGGTGAACCGGTTGCTCCGGCGGTTGCATTTGCTGAAAAGATTGTTGCAAACGGCAGCAAGAAGCCTCTGGTGCGCGATATCCCCATGAAAGACCCGCAGGCTGAGGGTTATTTGCAGTTTGCCCGCAACACGGTCAAGGCTATGAGCAAGGGCTATCCCGCGCCGATAAATTGCCTCGAGGCTGTTGCCGCCTCGGTGAGTTTGCCTTTTGAACAAGGTCTCAAGCGCGAGCGCGATTTGTTCATGGAATTGATGGCCTCGCATGAGTCTCGAGCACTGAGACATTTATTTTTTGCTGAGCGCGCAGCTTCCAAAATTCCCGATATCGGCGATGATGTGCAGGCAAGACCTGTGGCCAAGCTTGCAGTGATCGGCGCTGGTACGATGGGTGGCGGGATCACCATGAATTTCGTCAACGTTGGGATTCCCGTGGTCATGCTAGAAACGACCCAAGAGGCGCTTGACAAGGGCATGAAAACCATCCGTACTAATTACGAGAATAGTGCGAAGAAGGGCAAATTAAAGCCCGAACAAGTCGAACAGCGCATGGCACTGATCCAGCCAACCATGTCTTACGCGGATATCGCCCATTGCGATATGGTTATCGAAGCGGTTTATGAAGATATGGCTGTCAAGGAGAAAGTATTTACTCAGCTTGACAGCGTGATGAAGCAAGGCGCCATTCTTGCGACAAACACATCCACGCTCGATGTTGACAAGATCGCCGCATTTACCAAGCGGCCGCAAGATGTGATCGGTACTCATTTCTTTAGTCCCGCCAACGTCATGCGCTTGCTCGAGGTCGTGCGTGGCAAGGAAACCGCCAAGGATGTCCTGGCTACCACGATGAAGCTTGCCAAGACGATCAAAAAGACAGCCGTGGTATCTGGCGTTTGCGACGGCTTTATCGGTAACCGTATGATCGAGCAATATTCGCGTCAAGGTCTGCTTTTACTCGAGGAAGGATGTACACCGGCGCAGGTCGATAAAGCCCTTGAAAGTTGGGGTATGGCGATGGGGCCCTTCAGAATGGCTGATCTTGCCGGCAACGATGTGGGTTGGTATATCCGCAAGCGTCGCTACATTGAGCGCCCAGACATGAAGTACCCCAAGATTGCCGACAAGCTTTGTGAGCTTGGACGTTTTGGCCAAAAGACTGGCAAAGGCTGGTACCAGTACATAGCGGGTAAGCGAGATGCGATTTCCGATCCGATTGTCGATGATTTGATTGTTAAGCATCGCGAGTCGTTGGGCTTAAAGCCGCGCAAGATTTCAAACGATGAGATTGTTCATCGATTGATCTTCGCTCTCGTTAACGAGGCAGCAAAGATTCTTGAAGAGGGGATTGCGCTGAGAGCCTCGGATATCGATATTGTTTATATTACGGGTTATGGGTTTCCGGCATTTAGAGGTGGGCCGATGTGTTACGCCGACACCATGGGATTATTCAATGTGGTCCAAAGCATGCATCAGTTCGCAGCCAATCCGCACGCTGCGCCCGAGTTTTGGAAGCCAGCGCCTTTGCTGTCCCGCCTAGCCCAAGAAGGCAAGGGCTTTCAGTCCTAATTTGTTGATAATCACCTTGGCGCTTGCGATGTGTTCGCCGATCAGTGCCAAGGCTCATAATCTCAAGGAGAATCATGATGCGTGATGCTGTGATTGTTTCAACCGCTAGAACACCGCTTGCAAAAAGTTGGCGCGGTGCCTTCAATATGACTCATGGCGCAACGCTTGGCGGCTTGGCCGTCAAAGCGGCCGTTGAGCGGGCTGGTGTCGCTCCCGATGAAGTCGAAGATGTCATCATGGGTTGTGCAAACCCCGAGGGTGCAACAGGGGCAAACATCGCAAGGCAGGTCGCACTGCGTGCAGGATTACCTGTAACCGTTTCGGGTATGACCGTCAACCGCTTTTGCTCAAGTGGCCTCCAAACCATTGCGCTTGCGGCGCAACGTATCCGTGCAGGTGAGGGCGATGTTTATGCGGCTGGCGGTGTAGAGAGTATTTCCTGTGTGCAAAACGAAATGAATAAGCACATGATGACCGATCCCTGGTTGCTTGAGCATAAGTCTGAAATTTATTGGAATATGCTACAAACAGCAGAACAAGTTGCTAAACGCTATAACATTGCCCGCGAGTTTCAGGACCAGTATGGCGTGCAAAGCCAGCAGCGTGCCTCAGCGGCACAGGCCGCTGGTCTCACGAAGGATGAAATGATTGCTGTCACAACCACGATGGCCACGGTCGACAAAGTCACAGGCATGGTGATTACCAAAGAAGTTACGGTCGATCGCGACGAGGGCATTCGCGCAGATACGACATATGACGCGGTCTCAGGCATCAAAGCCGCCATTCCGGGCGGTGTGATTGCAGCAGGCAATGCTTCGCAGTTTTCTGACGGTGCGGGCGCTTGCATTGTGATGGACGAAGCGCTTGCCTCAAAGCGCGGCCTTGCGCCCCTGGGTCGTTTCGTTGGCTTTGCGGTTGCGGGACTTGAGCCTGATGAGATGGGTATCGGGCCGGTTTATGCCATACCCAAGCTACTGAAGCGTCATGGCCTGTCGGTTAACGATATCGATCTTTGGGAGCTTAACGAAGCCTTTGCGGTTCAGGTCCTCTATTGCCGCGATAAGCTTGGTATCGACAACGACAAGCTCAACGTTAACGGTGGTGCGATCGCAGTGGGACACCCCTATGGGATGTCAGGCCAGCGATTGGTGGGCCATGCCTTGATCGAGGGTAAGCGTCGCGGTGCCAAGCGGGTCGTCGTTACCATGTGTATCGGCGGCGGCATGGGTGCGGCTGGTCTCTTTGATGTGCTCTAAATCGGGTCAAGTCACGCGATGTCAGATGTTAATCGTTTGCATGTCTTGACGGCCCAGCGGGCAGCACTGGCCCATGAGTTGGCTAGTGCTCCTGGGACGCTTCTGACCATTCCCTTTTTGCGGCATTTAGGGGTCCAAAGCGTTCGCTATGTGCCGGGCGATGCGGTTTTGCGTTTGCCCATTGAGGCACATCTTGAGAACAGCTTCGACATGGTCCATGGCGGTGTCACCATGACCTTACTCGATGTCTGTATGGCCATGGCCGCTCGTTCGGTGATCAATGAGTCATTGGCGGTCTCGGCCAGTAGCGAGTCTCACGGCGTTGTCACCATTGAGATGAAGACCTCGTTTCTCGCCCCTGGCGTGGGGACCTTGTTTGCGCGGGGTGCTTGTTTGCAAAAAGGTGCAAGCCTTTTGTTTTGCGAAGGCGAACTCTTTGACCTCAAGGGCCATTTGGTTGCTACGGCAAGCGGTACCTTTAAGGCAATTAGGCGCAAAGAGCAGCTACAGGCTAAAGCTGCTTGAACTTATAACGTTTAAGGAATTAATATGGCAATTCATAACCGTCGAATCGTTCTCGCTGCGCGTCCAAGTGGTGTGGTCACCAGTGATTGTTTCCGTCTTGAAGACCAGCAGCTTCCTGATCTTGAGGACGGTCAATTGCTCGTGCGTAATCACTACATGTCGCTCGACCCCTACATGCGTGGGCGGATGGACGATGCAAAAAGTTATGCGGCGCCGCAGGCGCTCGGCCAGACCATGCAAGGGGCAACCGTAGGTGTTGTCGAGCAAAGCCGTAACGCGCAATTTGCAGTCGGCGATCATGTCGTGGGCATGTTTGGTTGGCAACATTATGGCGTGAGCGATGGCAAAGCAATTGCGAAAATCGACGCCTCTAAGATTCCTATGTCGGCTTTCGTTGGCGTGATGGGTATGCCTGGCGCTACAGCTTGGTACGGTTTAAATCGTATTATCGATCCAAAGCCCGGTGAAACGATTGTTGTCTCAGCAGCTTCAGGTGCCGTAGGGGCTGTGGTCGGTCAACTTGCCAAGTTCAAGGGCTGTCGTGTCGTCGGTGTTGCTGGTGGTCCTGAAAAATGTCGTATCGTGACGGAGTCTTTTGGCTTTGACGCCTGCATTGACTACAAGGCGGGGCGGCTTTATGAGGACCTTGCTGCAGCAACACCCGATGGGATTGATGGCAATTTCGAGAACGTAGGTGGCCCGGTGCTTGATGCTGTCTTGCGCCGTATGAACGGCTTTGGGCGCATCGCTGTTTGTGGTTTGATTGCAGGCTATAACGGTGAGGATATTGCGCTTAAAAGCACGCGGTCGATTTTGGTCAACCGCCTGAAAGTTCAAGGTTTTATCATTTCCGAGCATATGGCCGATTGGCCGATTGCCCATGCTGAAATCGGCCAGGCAATCATCGACGGTCGACTTCACTATAAGGAAACAATTGCTCAAGGCCTTGAGCAGGCACCAGAGGCCTTCATTGGCTTACTCCAAGGCAAGAATCTCGGTAAGCAACTGGTAAAGCTCATCTAATGAGCAACAGGACGATTATCTTGAGAAGTTACCCGGGGGAGGCGTTATATGAAGCTATTTGAAGGGCGCTGCGCTGTTATCACCGGCGCTGGCAGTGGCTTTGGTCGCGAGTTTGCGCGTATTGCGGCCCGGCGCAAGATGCGAGTCGTGCTTGCTGATGTGCAAAAGGATGCGTTGAAAGCGGTCGAAGCGGAGCTGCGAGCTGAGGGTGTCGATGTGATTGCGCAGCCATGCGATGTGTCCAATGAGAAGGAGGTGGCCGCACTGGCCGATGCAGCTTTCGAACACTTTGGTGCAGTTCATTTGCTCTTTAATAACGCTGGTGTTGCAACAGGCGGCTTGACCTGGGAGGCTAGTGCTGCCGATTGGCAGTGGGTCTTAGGCGTTAATGTGATGGGTGTTGTTCACGGGATTAAGGCCTTTGTTCCAAGAATGATTGCGGCAGGACAAGAAGGGCATGTTATCAACACTGCATCGGTAGCAGGGCTACTTTCACCTCCTTTAATGGCAGTTTATAACGTTTCAAAGCATGCTGTTGTTACATTAAGTGAGACGCTTTATCACGACCTACGCCTTGAAAAAACCAAGCTCGGTGTGACAGTTTTGTGTCCCGCGTTTGTACCGACCGGTATATCGGCCTCCGAGAGAAACCGTCCGAGCCATCTCGACCGAGGCCGCGAGGCGACCGCTTCGGAAATTGCGGCCCAACAAAGCAGCGATAAGGCAGTCAGTTCTGGGAAGATCACCGCGGCGCAGGTTGCGTCGATGACCTTTGATGCGATTGAATCCGAACAGTTTTATTGCGTGACTCACCCTAAGATCATGCCATCAGTGAGGACTCGCTGCGAAGACGTGTCGCAACTTCGCAATCCCACCGATCCCTATGCCCACAAGCCTGAGGTGGCAAACACGGCGACAACGACAAGTCGCGGGGTCTGAGCATGCTTGACTTTCGATTTGAATTGATTGCACTACCGAGTCTGCCTCCGGGCATGACGTTGCATGTGGCAAGTTGCGGTGATCCTTGTAAACCGCTCCTGGTTTTATTACACGGTTTTCCTGAGTATTGGGCTGCCTGGGCCGATATCATGCCTTTGCTTGCCAATGATTTCCATGTGATTGCGCCCGATTTGCGCGGTTTTAATTTGTCAGCGAAACCCGCGGCTGTAAAGGATTACCGAGCCGCCGCAGTGGCGGCTGATGTATTGGCGCTTATCGACCATTTCGAACACGACGAGGCCTTTGTGGCTGCTCACGACTGGGGTGGGGCAATTGCCTGGAAATTGGCAATCAGCGACCATCATCGGATTAAGGCGTTAGCAATTTGTAATGCGCCGCATCCTTATTTGTTTGCCAAAGCTTTGATGGGCAACGAAGCGCAACAAAAGGCAAGTGCTTACATGAACTGGCTTCGAAAGCCCGGTTCCGAGGATGCGCTTCTTGCCGACGATTGTGCGTTGACCGAGAAGTTTTTCCTGGGCGTGGCCGGGCAGGCTAAGAGTCCCCCGATTTGGTGGACCGAATTGCGGCGAGCTCAATACAAGGCAGCCTGGACGCAGCCTGGTGCCATGCTTGGTGGCACCCATTATTACCGTGCGGCGCCCTGGTATCCTGGCCAAGCAGAGCAGCCGCTTAACCCGCAAGATTTCATGGTCAAGTGCCCAAGCCTCGTGATTTGGGGCGAGGACGACCAGGCGCTTCTTCCGTTATTACTTGATGGACTTGATGAGCTCGTCCCGGACTTACGCATTGAACGCCTATCAAGGGCGAGCCACTGGCTATTACATGAGCACCCGGTGATGATTGCGCAGATGCTCCGCGATTTTTTTATGCAGCACCAAGCCAATGTGCCGGCATCGATAGGTTAAGCGATGAGACTTGATGATTTTCGTTTTCTGCATCCCATGAGGGTTCGATGGGCCGAAGCCGATATGCAAGGCGTTGTCTTTAATGCCAATTACTTGTTGTTTTTTGATGTGGCAAGCACCGAATACTATCGACGTGTGAGCGGCGGTAATCGGGATATGCTCAAGTCGGTTTTTGATCGGCTTTATGTGGTGAAGTCAACGGTCGAGTATTTGCAGCCAGCGCATTTTGATGATGAGATTATGGTGGGCGTAAAGACCGAACGAATCGGCCGCAGCAGCATGACCGTTAAGTTCGGTATTTTTCGCGACGGCCAGCATCTCATCAGCGGCGAGAATATTTACGTCTACGCTGAAAACGGCGGCTCATTGCCTCTGCCTGACGATTTCAAACGACGTATCGAAGCGCTCGAGCAGCCTTGATGTTTGAAGATGGTGATGTTTTATAGCATTTTGATTGACTAAGCTAATCATGTTTATTGTTCCAAAAAACATCGCTATGCCGGAGTGCTGCGCCATGTCCCGTCCAACGACGCTCCCAGATCTTCAGATGGCCCTTTGACGATAGCTTGATGACGGTGCTCTGGCGTGTTCCATAGCTAGGCGTGTTTATAAATACCGGAGCAAGCTCACGCTCACGTAGGAGGCCAACGCCTGTGTCAGGCAAATGAAGCGGATCGGGTTGGCTTTGATCCGATAAGGCCGTCCAAGCTGCCTCAAGCCAATCAACTTCATCAAGGTGTTGCGCCTTGTTAATCGCTGACTCAAGTGCTTGTTGTTTGGGCCACTTTGCGCTGAATCTACCATTAGATATTGACCCTGTTCCCCGATGCAGTTTGACCGCTGTCTCATCGCTATTGCTCATGTGCTGCGCAAGTCGCTGAGCCTGTCTGAACACGATCAAGTTAAAGCCCGCATATCGGCTTGCTTGCTCAGGCTCGAGGCGAAAGTCCCTGTTGAGCAGGGCCTGAACGGGGAGTTCGCCACGACTTGGGCGTTGACGTTCGTTAAGAGACGCTACCGGAGCCTCTCTTAGGTTGGTCAGGGCTGCAACGTCGCCACGATGTCGATCAACCAGCAACCATCCCCCTCCTGCCTCTAAGTCTCTGCCG
>OMIE01000040.1 GCA_900299025.1 Burkholderiaceae bacterium | reverse complement strand
GTGTGATGGGATCGATCGCCGGATCGCTCTTTTTTCTGGATGCATGTTTTGGTGGCCGTTGGTTGGCAAAGCGTTTGGCGAGCTATCTGGCCTATCGGGATTTGCAACTCACGCGCCTAGCGTGGGGTATGGCGCTGACAAGTTTCATGATGGCGGGGATCAATTTATTCATAGCGCTCAGCTTTTCTAAGGACATGTGGCTTTACTACACGACCTGGGGCGACATCTTGATCGTCATCTTCCTCACTCAGTGGGCCATTAACTGGGCACGTCGTTAGCTTCGGTTTCTGCTTTCTAGCGAACCACTTATGGATATATTGATTAAATCATTAGATCAAGCCTTAGAAACAGAACGGCTTTATGTCAATCCGCTTAAGGCAATCGATGCAGCGGCAGCATTCGAAAGTCTTCAGAACGATGATCTGTATAAGTGGATCTCTATGGCTAAGCCAAGGAGCGTTGAATCGCTTGCGGTGGATTGGTCAAGCGTTGAATCAATGCTTTCGTCAGATGGAAAGGAAATTTGATTGGCCTGGCTTGTTACTCGTAAGTTTGACGGCGCGCCGATTGGTTGCGTTGATGCCTGTATTGATGCCGAGATGTGATCGAACGTTTTACCAGGACTATCCCAGGCAATGACATGATTCGGGGTACTTCGGTATACGATGACGAGTACGTCTTGGAGTGGGCTTAACATGCGAACGATATGTGCAACCCCGCAGACAGCAAGATGAGTGCGTCCGAGCCCTACATCGTCCGCCGATTCGCGGCTTCGGATGCCGACTCCTTTTTCGATGCGGTGAGGGATTCGATTGACGAGTTGGCGTACTGGCTGCCTTGGTGTAAGCCTGATTACTCGATTCGAGAGGCCAGAGCGTGGATGGAGTTCGCTTCAGAGGCATGGGAATCGGGTCGGGAGTATCCGCTGGGCGTTTTTGAAGCTGCTTCTGGGAAAGTCGTTGGGGGTACGGGTGTAAACCACATCAATAAGGACTATCGCACCGGCAATATCGGCTATTGGGTCAGTTCGCGTTACACCGGAAAAGGCATCGCACGGTTTGCTGCGTGCAAGTCTGCGGTACTAGGTTTTGAGGAACTTGGGCTTACCCGACTAGAAATTGTGGTGCTGACACATAACAAAGCGAGCGCTCGGGTTGCAGAAGCGCTCGGTGCGAGATTTGAGTGCGAGGCCCGTAACAGGCTTTACTTTCAAGGACGACCGCACAACGCTTTTGTGTATTCACTTGTGCCAGAGGACTGTAGAAAGCACTAATCAATCAGGATTGCGCCTAGGTGTCTTAAGTGATAGCGAGAGCGATCGACGAGGGCAAGTTATTGAGAGTGACTGCGCTTACTGGTAGCCCATCAAAGCGGTTTTATGTGCGTGACGGTTTTCGCCTCGTTGGCTCCGATCGTTGGCACGACTTCTATATGCTCGATCCATGTCATTGGAAAGTTTGGCTTTCAACTTGTTGCAACACCGGATCGGTTTATGGAGGGTTCATACGTCAACGGTTTTACTCGATACGACTTTAGCCTGTCGTATCGAACAGTCTTTTATCTACATCGTTATCTTGATACCGACTTTGTTTTTGATGGCAGTAGCCGGCGTAGGCAGCGCCAAGACAGGATAGGCCAAGGAGCACCCACATCGCGCGTAGAGCCCAGCCTTGATGCTGCACTTGTAGCGAATCAAACCAGATATAAAGAAAAGGCAGACTTGAGGCCGCAAACAAAACCGAGAGCAAAGCAGACAGCATTGCCAGCGGTAGAGCCAACAATCGAGCATAAAACCTTTTCGGCATCGACAACAGCCTCCAAACGCTAGGCGATCTAAAGACGCTAGAAGAAGTGGCAACTAATTGGCCATCAAGTTAGCATAAGTAACGATCTGCATCAGTATGCCTGAATCCATTGGGGGGAATCGGTTGCCTAGACCTGCTACGCGTCAAACAAGGATAGCCCAGATCAAATCATGCTCGAATATGGTATCGGTTTAGGAAAACATCGTTGTCGTAATCGTAGGAGGTAGACGTGCCAAAGCTACCAATCAAAACCCTCACCATCACATACGTTTGTACTCAGTCGTTAGGTGCTGGCTTCATTCTCTTTTATGCACATTCATTGCCCGAAATGGTTACATCGCACTTTGACATAAATGTCGCGAAAGCTTTGCGAATGTGAAAGCTAAGTGCTTGGATTTGAAGTCTATGGCCACACCAAATTCTGTAACAAATAGGTTTACAGGCGTGTTAGAAATCTCGCCCATCAAGATGACCTGCCGATCGTGATGAAATAGGAACAGGCAAGCACTGCTCATGGCTATCGCTATTAAAGCGCTGGAGTCTTGGCTAAATAAGCGTACTGAACGTTTCGGTCGCTGCCGGGACCACGGCTTCAGCAGGGATAAAGCTCGGGGCTGTCAGCTGACATGTATCGCTGTGCTAAGGATAAGGCGGTACGGCGTTTAATCCTAGCTTTGAGTCAGAACGTGAGATAACGAGTAAACCAATACCAATAAAGAGGGGGATCATGCCAATGGCCCAGAACCAATCGTTTGGTTGCATGACTAAGAACAACAAACTTAGCGCAGCACCGACCGCAATGTTTATCACACCTGCACGAAGCGATGATCGTGGTGTCCAGTTGCGAGCGGAGTTTGTCGCGTGAAGTTGGTTAAGTTCGTCGAGCAAACTTTCTGGGATCGGCCGGCCAAGTTCGGATAGATGCCTAAGGGTTTCGTGGAGCAAGGTGGCGTTGTGCATCCGAGTTCGATTAGACCAAATGATTGCAACGATTGGGATCGATAGCGCCAAAATGGGAATTAAAAATGGAGCGATATGCTTTAGCGTTGTTCCAAAATCCATGACTCAAATCTCCAACATTAAAGACTAAACTACAGTTCACATAATACCCGCGCCACCGAGAAGTACTTCTAGTACTTGCGATAAACCGACGATTGTTGCGACGGGCTAACGTATCGGAAGACGATGTGTTTGACGACTTCCCAATGACCAAAAGGGGAAAATGTCATTTTTAATTAGCTAGTCCGTGCTCATCATTCGCCGGTGCGTTGCGACCAGGTCGATTCGGTCTGTCCAGATTCCTCCAGCGAAGCTTTTGGGTACTGCCTTGAGCTGTTCAACCGTATCTATGCCTGCGGGGAAGTGGCTTTTTGAGCCATAAGGGCCTCGCAAATAGACCTCACTACCTGCCAAGTGCATACGCTCCACAAATCGGTTGGGCCAGCCCCAAAGTAGGGTAGCGTAATTCTCAGGAATCAAAATCAGTGTGTTGTGGCAAGCCTGTGGCACGATTCCTATCCAACCGTAAGCGACATAGCGTGTCATGCACTCCATGAGACGCTTTTTGCCCATTGTCTTCATGTTGGGCATTTCGCTTGACAGCGTGTTCTCAGGTTCATCGCCGCCGTAAGACATGAGTCGAGCTTGGTGTTCTGTTGGTAACTGCTTAAGGCGTTTAGCCAGTTGGCGTCCCTCTTCTGGGTCCCTGGACTTGATATTGATCAGAAAACGCTTATCGGGAAATCGTTCAAAAACCTCATCGAGCGTTGGCATCGCACCAACAAACTTTCCCCGGAAGGGATAGGTGGCTCCACCGTCGGCGCTGTATCCATAGCCTATATCAAGGGTCTTCAGATAGGCCATTGATTGCTTACGCGTTACGCCTTTTCCATTCGTTCGGCAGTCGATGGTCCAGTCATGAAACACCGCAAACTGCCCATCAGTTGTTGGATGGATATCCAACTCCACCACATCAGCTCCCAATTCGAAGGCCGCTGCCATACTGTCAAGCGTGTTTTCAAGATAGCCGTGTTCAGGTAAATGGATGCGGTTGGCGGTGCACGTATCACTTTCGAGATGCTCGCGCGTGTAGGTTTGATGTAATCCACGATGTGCAAGGATGGTTGTTTTCGCCTCATAAGAAGACCACCAACTTGCATTCGCAAGCCAAGCGACACCTACTAGCGCTAATAATGCACACGCTACGATGCCAGAGTAGACAAGCAGTCTAGGCATATGAACACGCTTGATTGTGACGATCATGGTTTAAAAGTCCGCTACCTTGACTCACTTTGCGGTAAAGAACTCGACAAAACCCGCAAATTACCTTGTAATTACTGCATAGATGATATAAAGCGTAGAAAGTAAAAGTAAGTGATTAAGCGGAGTAATATATAGAATAAAAAGCGATCCAGTAGAAGCCACATTAATACTTATTATGCTTGAAGCTATAACTAATAAAATCATATATAACAGAAGTATGTATCGAAGAATGGTATTGGTGTAATAGAATATGTAATGGTTAGCGCTACTTGTTCAATTCAAAGCCCGATTTCGGTTCGACAAGGCTTAAAGGAACCCCGCATCGAGCTTTTTGCGCGCTGCCTCCATAAGCCCAGATAAAGCAAAAGCAGCGGTGGCTGACAGCTCGACAAGCAGGCGAAGGGTGTCTTCCCATGATTGAGGTGCGTACATATGAAGGTTATGTTGCCTTTGTCGTTTTGCCAAAGTATTAGCTGTAGGCGCCAGGGTCAAGACAAACATGCGCTCAAAGCGGCGTCATGCAGGATGTGCACTCGCACAAAGCCAGAAAGGCGTCGCGGTCTGTACGGTGTGCTCGGATCGCGCCGCTTATTCGTCCAACTGGCCCTTGATACAACATACGAGCGATTCAACGCAAAGTCAGTGCTGACACTAGCGTCCAAGGGCAAGATGCCATGCGTGTAAACCGCAATGTGATAATCCACTTGGAAAGGCATATTGTCATGCCACATCGGTTTTCACGCTCGGAACTTCTCATGAAACAGAAATTAGTACGTAACTTCAGCATATCGCATGGCCTTGGCACTGCCTTTACCGCACTTGCCTTAACTGTAGCGACAAATGTGCATGCGCAAGCACTGCGCGCTTTGCCTATTTGGTCCGCTGAAGAGATGAAGGCGCAATGTGATCGAGGGTTAGCCGATGCAGCAACGGCGGTCGATGGTTTGAAAGCGCTTGATGCGAAGGGGGACATTAAGCGCACACTGCTCGAATTCGATGCGCTCGGTGGAATCATTCAAGATGTAGCCTCGATTGCGGGCCTAATGATGAGCACTTCACCCCACGCAAGCGTACGCACTGAAGCGAGTAATTGCTCAAAAAAGTGGAATGCATATTGGACTGCGCTTTATCAAGATAGCGACCTGTTTGCGAAGTTACCAAAGCAAGGTGGCGATGCCATTGATCAAAAGTACTTAAATGATCTGCGCAGGCGATTTGAATCATCGGGTGTTCAGTTAGATGTTTCAAAGCAAGAGATGGTTCGTAAAATTAGAAAGGAAATCAATGATCTAAATTTGGAATTTGAGCGAACACTCCGTGACAACATTACCAAGGTGGCATTCACATCTGACGAAGTGCGGGGCGTGCCAGCCCAGGTTCTAGACAAGGCAGGCCGAGACGAACAGGGGCGATACCTACTTGGGTTTAGCTACCCGGAGTACATACCCTTTATGGATTCTGCTGATAATGACGAGGCCAAGAAGCGCTATTACATCGCCTTCACTAATCGTGGGGGGGCTCGTAACGTGGAAATCCTGGCGGAGTTAGCCGTTCTACGTGATCAATTGGCTAAAGTTATGGGATATACAACCTATGCCAGTATGGTGACCCAAGACCGAATGGCCGCTAACCCACAGGCTGTCATCGCCTTTCTTGAGAGCGTAAGGAAGGCGGCTGAGCCTCGCGAGGCCAAAGAGCTCGATGAGATCAAGGCCTTTATGACGGCTCAAGGTGCTAAAGAAACACTTAGTCGATGGAATATTGCCTATTGGCAAGCGAAGTTGCGCCAGTCCCGGTATCAAATCAATCAAGAAGAATTGAGGGCATTTTTTCCGACCCAAGCATCCATTGAGTTTTCATTGGACATTGCCTCCGAGCTTTATGGTGTCGCATTCAATCGGATAACGCTACCCACTTGGCACGAGTCAGTCACCGTGTGGGAGGTCAGACGAAAGGGGGCGATGGCCAACGATCAACCCCTTGGATTGATTTATTTGGATCTATTTCCTAGAGCGGGGAAGTTCACTCACGCTGCAGCCTTTCCAACACGTGGGGTAAGCCGCGTTTTGGGTCGCAAGCCAATTTCTGTCATGGTGGCAAACTTCAATGACAAGGGACTTAACTATTCAGAGTTAAGAACATTGCTTCACGAGTTTGGACACATCTTGCACGGTGTACTTTCTGATACAAGGTATCTGGGACACGCTGGCACAAGCGTGGAGCGGGACTTCGTGGAAGCGCCATCGCAAATGTTTGAGGCGTGGGGCCAAAATGAGCAAACACTGAAGCGATTAAGTGACCGTTGCAAGCCGAGTTGCCCGACGATCACTGGTGAATTGGTCCAACGTCTGGAAGCGTCAAGACGATTCGGCCAAGGTATCGGATACAGTGGGCAACGATTGCTCGCGAGCTTTGATATGCAATTGCACGATGTGAAGGCCGGGGCAAAGCCAGATGCTCTTGAGGTTTGGAAGCAACTACAAGCTGAGACACTTCTGGGCTATGTTGAGGGAACCATGTTCCCCTCTGCATTCGGGCATCTTGCGGGAGGTTATGCCGTTGGTTACTACGGTTATCTTTGGGCTGAAGTGATTGCATCCGATATGCATTCTGCATTCCGAAATAACTTGATGGACACGGCAGTTAGCAGCCGCTATCGAGATACGATACTGAGTCGAGGTAGTGAGCGTAGAGCACAAGACATGGTTAGCGATTTCTTAGGTCGGGCGCCAAGCACGGCTGCGTTTTTTAGCGAATTGAACGGGAAATAGTCCCATTGGGTAAATAGTCCCTGTGGGTTCGCTTGCACATGGGATAAGGCGCCATCGGTGTGAAAGAACGGTGGTGATCTTCAGATAACACGATAGACAACGAGCCCACGAGATCAGTGCAGCATTAGAGGCAACACTATTTCTTACCGAACGCAGCGGCGATTGTGAACCAAGAGGTAGTGTTTTAAGCGTCACGATCACGCAAGCACGAAGTGATAAGCACCTCAAACGTCGTTCAACAGCCTGGTTTGTCGCATTGCAACAAATTAATGCAAATAGTAGACAGCACAAGTTGCAATAAATGGTGCGTTGCAACATAATCCCTGATCACGACGTATTAGTTTAGCTGTTGATTCATTCGTACCAATCCACCAGCTCGCATGCATTCGTAAGGGAAACACACCATCATGAAACAGCCTATTGACACCAAAGGATTGCAGTCCATCGTGGACGGACAACTGGCACTGGGACTCAAAGCGGTCGAGGCGGTCGAACAGTTGGGTGCCCTTCAGTTGAATACGACCAAGGCTTTGCTTGAGCAATCAGTCAAACAGCACCAAGCACTGCTAGGCGTCAAAACCCCCCAAGACTTAGGCGCCATCGCCAACGATGCCTCGAAACCTCTCGCTCAGATCACGCAAAACTACCTGACCGAAGCTACAGCACTTGCACTGGATACCTCAAGGGCGGTTGCACTCACGACCGAGGCGCAAGTCCAAGAGGGCTATCGCGCTGTCTCCACCTGGCTTGATGAGGCTGCTAAAGCGGCCCCAGCAGGATCCGAGTCATTTTTTAAAGCAGCCAGAGAAATGATTGCCGTAAGCGAAAAGGCATGGGGCCAATTCATACGTCAGACTGAGTCGATGAATGAGCAGGCTGAGCTTTACGTTGTTTCGCCAGCGAACGCCCCCAAGGGCAAGTCAAAGCGTTCGACCTAATAGCTTCGCCCAAGCGTCTCGCTCAAACGCTCGACCGACATCGAGGAAGGTAGCGCCAAGTCACCAGTGCGATCACACTTAAAACCACCTGAACCCCTAGCATCGGCAGCGCTGTTCCGTCGTATATAAGTCCTTGTACAAAAGCCACGGTGCCCGCAAAGCACATTTGGCAGAATCCTAGCGCTGCCGCTGCTGCACCAATCGCTTTTGGATGAGACATCATGACGCCAGCGGCGGTGTTGGGTGCAAGAAATCCAGCGCCAAACTAGTATGCAAACTCGATTGCAACAATGATTGCTACCGTCAGTTAGCCAACCTGCTCAAGCGCAAGCAAGATGGTTGATGCACCGCCCATGATCGCAAGACTGACCAAGATGGCCCGATGTATGCCCCACTTCGGCAAAATCAATCTGCGATGAATAAAGTCCAACCAGTTGTCCGCACTGGGCGTCCCATCACCCGCGACCGAACTCAGGTGCTTGAGACGGCGCTGAAAACTTCGTCTGAGCTTGAAACAAGACTCCACAAAGCCCTTCCCAAGGCTGTTCAAGTGCAAATTGCAGTGCGAGTGATTGATGTTGCCCGATCGATTTGAGTTCAATGTTGGTCAGAGGCGGATGCATCAGACCAACAGTCGGGTTGATTGAATTGTTATAACACCTTTCCCATACTCACTCGCGGTTCTATGGTGTAGCCGACAGATTTGTAAAAAGCCGCAGTTGCTTCATTCGCTGCCAGCAATTGAAGGTTGACTTTCATACAGCCCAAATCGGCAAGTGCTCGTTCAGCATGTTGAACCAGTGCACGACCCAGCCCGCCCAATCGTTTTTTTGGATCTACGGCGACCGAATACAACCAACCACGATGTCCGTCATAGCCTGCCATGATGGTCCCGATAACCTCGTTGCCTTCAACGGCAACGAAAAATAAGCCATCGTTAATCGCTATCTTTTTTGATATGGCTAAGTTGGGTTCGTTATGCGCGGTTTCATAGCCGAAGACCTGTTGCCATAGTTCGATAACTTGGATTCGATCGGTGGCATCAGTGTATTGACGGATGGTTGGCATGATTTTCAATTCAGCGTTGATCGATTTAGCTACCGGTAGTACGCTCGCAAAGTCCTCAGCAACGTAACTTCGCGTGCTGTGGCGCCGTATAGCGAATTGCCTCTGCGGGTTCTCCGTTTAACGAAGCCCTCGCCTGAAAAAAGCAATCTGTGTTCTCAGGCAAAACAACGCCGGTCTGAGCTGACTCCGTCCAAATGTGTGAGCTGATCTCGACCCAATTAGGATCATCAAAGCAGCCTCTTGATAGACCTCGAAATTCAGGCCATCGTTCAAAAGTTAATGACACCGTTGTTCCGCAATGCTGACAGAAATGAGCATAAACATATTGGCCGCTTGTCTCCGATCTGTGGCCATACACGCTGAGCTTTCCTCGGATTTCAACCGCTTCGATGGGAAACATCGATTCGGCATAGAAGCTACTGCCCGTCAACCTTTGGCAGTACCGGCAATGGCATGCAAATGTTCGCAAAGGCTCGCCCTTGACCTGGAAACGGACCTGACCACATAGACAGGCGCCTTCATGAATGGCTAACAAGTGATAATCCTTAGATGTAGTCCGCGATGACTCAACCTAAAACCTATGAGAAAACGCGCAGCGTAGCAACAATTTTCCGTGTTTTGGTACTTCGGTCGACATAAGCAATGCAGACAGGTAACACGATCGCACGTTAACTAAAATCCATCGCAATGCGTCAGCGTTGGCGCCATAGACTTTAGCGAGTACCACCCATGAGCTTCACCGCATTCCTTTTGGCTGCCGCGGTCCTTGCGATCACTCCTGGTCCGGGCATTGCCTACGTCGTTGCGCGAACCGTCGCAGGCGGACGCACCGAAGGTTTGGCATCTTGTGTCGGGACCGCGATCGGTGGCTTGGTGCATGTTTTAGCCGCCGCGGCCGGGCTCTCCTTGATCATTGCTCAATCAGCAACAGCGTTTTCGGTCATCAAATACCTAGGCGCTACCTACCTGGTCTATCTCGGCATTAGGATCCTTCGAAGCAAACCGCAGGACCTGGCAGAGTCTGAAGCACTGTCAGCTTTAGGTGCTAAGCGAGCGTTTCGTGATGGCATGGTTGTGGAGGCGCTCAATGTTAAGACTGCGATGTTTTTCCTGGCGTTTTTACCTCAGTTCGTAAATGGCGCCGAGCTCATCTTGCCCCAAGTCATGATCCTTGGGAGCATATGTGTCCTGCTCAACACCCTCGCAGATGTGTTGGCGGTCTTTGCTGCCGATCGACTGCTGGATACCGGTATTGCGCACGCAGCCCGCGCTCGCTTGATGCTGAGCGTCTCGGGTATAACGATGATCGGGCTCGGCGTCTTGCTAGCTTTGACACGACGTCATACTTGACGAACTAAGATTAACGAACAAATCATTGCGCCGTCGGCGCATTGAATGCAAGGATCAAAACATGACCATCACCCTTTACAGCGCTTCGGTGCCTGTGTTTATCCGCACGCTGAACAACTTGAAGCACTTCTTGCAAAAGGCCCAGGCCGATGTTTCGTCTCGTGGCTACGATGAGCAGGCACTGGTGCAATTTAGGCTTGCACCCGATATGCTGCCCTTTAAGTCGCAAATCTATATTGCTTGTGACGCCGCCAAACTCTGCGCTGCGAGAATCGGTGGTCTTGACGCACCTAAGCACGACAACATCGAAAACAACTTAGCCGACTTGATCGCTCGTATTCAAGCAACGGTTGAATGGCTAAAGAACGTGCCCACTCAAGCGATTGAAGGTCAAGAGACAAAACAAATTACCTTTCCGGTTGGGAAGGACAAGACCCGCACGATGCTTGCAGAGGATTACCTGAAGTCCTGGGCATTGCCGAATGTTTTTTTCCATACAACGACGGCCTACGCGATCTTGCGCCACAACGGCGTGGCTCTAGGAAAAATCGACTTTTTGCTGGGTGCAGGCGATTAAACACGAAGGCCAGGGCTAAGCAGTACTGATTTGCTCGATCAAGCTCAGGGGTAAAGCGGGTCAAGCACCCTTGGTCTTGTGTAGCATAAGTGTTTTGAGCCGCTAAGAAGGGCTCAACGATCAAAGACTCCTGCGTGCGGGAGTCTTCGCTTTTATGACCTTCGATCGTTTAAACACTAAGTCCTAGGAGAAAAGACGATGCTCATTGGCGTACCGCGTGAGATTTACCCTGGCGAAAAGCGGGTTGCCACTGTTCCTGATGTCGTGAGTAAACTCATTAAGCTCGGCTTTGATGTTCAAATCGAGCGTGGCGCAGGCGAACTCGCCGATCTATCGGATGCAGCCTTCATCGAAGCAGGAGCGAGCATTGCGGCCGATGCATCAACGCTTTGGCACGGTAGTGACATCATCTTTAAGGTACGTCCGCCCGCACCCGAAGAATTATCTTTGATGCGCAGCGGTCAGACTTTGATTGGCTTTATCTGGCCTGCTCAAAATCCTGAGTTAATGCAGCAAATGGCTGCAAAAAATATCACTGTTCTTGCGATCGATGCCTTACCGCGCACGCTAAGCCGTGCCCAGAAGATGGATGCGCTCACCTCAATGGCCGGCGTGAGCGGCTATCGTGCCGTAGTCGAGGCAGCAAACGCCTTCGGACGTTTTTTTAACGGTCAGATCACAGCAGCGGGCAAGGTGCCACCTGCTAAGGTGTTTATAGCCGGGGCCGGGGTTGCAGGCCTTGCTGCCATCGGTGCTGCTGCAAGTTTGGGTGCCATCGTGCGGGCCAACGATACCCGCGCTGAAGTCGCCGATCAGGTCGTCTCGCTTGGCGGTGAGTTTGTCAAAGTGGACTATGACGAGGAGGGCTCAGGCGGGGGCGGCTACGCCAAAGTGATGAGCGAGGGTTTTCAGTCAGCTCAGCGGGCGATGTATGCGCAGCAGGCCCGCGAGGTCGATATCATCATCACGACCGCATTAATCCCCGGCAAGCCCGCCCCGCGGCTTATTACGGCTGACATGGTCCAGAGCATGAAGCCTGGGAGTGTGATCGTTGATATGGCAGCAGAGCAGGGCGGCAATTGCGAGTTGACCGAGCCTGGTAGGGCTGTCGTCAAACATGGTGTGACCATTATTGGCTACACCGACCTTGTATCGCGCATGGCGCGCCAGTCCTCAACGCTTTATGGCACCAATTTGTTTCGCTTGCTCGAGGAGCTTTGCAAGACCAAAGACGGTGTGATTAACGTCAATATGCAAGACGACGCCATCAGGGGTTTAACAGTTATAAAAGATGGTGAGATCACCTGGCCTGCACCTGCGCTTGCTCCGGCTGCGCCAAAGCCTGCCCCGAAGGCAGCGAGCGCTGCGGTCGAGAAAAAGGGTGCCCATGGGCATGGCAGTAGTGGGCCGATGCCTGCAAGCACGCTTGCTTTGGTTTTTGGCCTGGGTGCGCTTGCTTTTTGGGCCATTGGAGCTTACGCGCCTGCAGCTTTTCTCGGTCACTTCACGGTTTTTGTGCTGGCCTGTTTTATTGGTTATATGGTTGTATGGAATGTAACGCCAGCGCTGCATACGCCGCTTATGAGCGTCACCAACGCAATTTCCAGCATTATCGTGATCGGTGCGCTTGTTCAAATTCTGCCGCCCGAAGCAGGAACTAATGCGCGGCCTGATGCACTGATTCAGTGGCTGGCGTTTGCTGCGATCGTACTCACGGCAATCAATATGTTTGGCGGCTTCGCAGTCACTAGGCGCATGCTTGACATGTTTCGTAAGTGATGAGAAAAAATAACAATCTGGAGTCGGCATCATGACCTCGAGCCTCATTTCTTCAAGTTTAGCCACGGTTGCCTATCTCGGTGCTGCCATTCTCTTTGTTCTAAGTCTTGGTGGCCTTTCAAACCCGGAAACCTCCAGGCGTGGCAATCTTTACGGTGTAATCGGTATGACCCTCGCGGTCATCGCGACGATACTTGGTCCAAGAGTAGCGGCTGCCGGCATACCTTGGATCGTGGCATCCATTGTGGTCGGTGGAGGGATTGGTCTTTACGCCGCCAAAACGGTGAAGATGACGCAAATGCCCGAATTGGTGGCGCTCATGCACAGCCTTGTCGGGTTGGCTGCTTGCCTGGTTGGGTTTGCCAGTTATGTCGATACGTCAATTCAGTATAGTGGTGCTGAAAAGATCATTCACGAAGTTGAAATTTATATCGGTATCTTGATTGGCGCCGTTACTTTTTCTGGCTCGCTGATTGCCTTCGGAAAACTTAACGGCAAGATCGACGGCAAGCCGCTGTTATTGCCTGCACGCCACTGGCTCAACCTCCTTGCCTTGTTGGTGGTCATTTGGTTTGGCGGTGAATTTATCGCAGCTGACAGTGTTCAGAGCGGTATGACACCTTTGATCATCATGACAGTGATCGCACTACTTTTTGGCATCCATATGGTGATGGCCATTGGGGGTGCGGATATGCCAGTGGTGGTCTCAATGCTCAACAGTTATTCAGGCTGGGCAGCGGCTGCCACCGGGTTTATGCTGAGTAATGACTTGCTGATCGTTACAGGTGCTTTGGTTGGGTCATCAGGTGCGATTCTCTCCTACATTATGTGTCAAGCGATGAACCGTAATTTCATCAGCGTGATCGCTGGTGGTTTTGGAAGTGGCTCTGGTGCGCCTGCTGCAAAGCCTGAAGGGGCAAGTGCTGAGCCTCAAGGCGAAGTAGTACCTGTCAGCGCAGCAGAGACAGCCGAGTTATTGCGTGAGGCCAAAAGCGTGATTATCGTGCCTGGTTATGGCATGGCTGTCGCCCAGGCTCAGCACACGGTCAACGAGATCACAGCAAGCTTGCGAAGCAAGGGTGTGACCGTTCGGTTTGGTATTCATCCTGTAGCGGGACGTATGCCGGGTCATATGAATGTGCTGCTTGCAGAGGCCAAGGTGCCCTACGACATCGTGCTTGAGATGGACGAGATCAACGAAGACTTTCCCGATACCGATGTCGCTATGGTGATTGGTGCAAACGACATCGTTAATCCTGCCGCTCAAGATGATCCTACAAGTCCAATCGCAGGCATGCCTGTGCTCGAAGTATGGAAGGCACGCACAAGCATTGTGATGAAACGATCCATGGCGAGCGGATACGCAGGCGTGGATAACCCACTTTTTTACAAAGAAAATAACCGTATGCTTTTTGGTGATGCCAAGAAAATGCTCGATGAGGTGCTTATTGCGCTCAAGGTTTAAGGCTTATCCGTTTCCTCGGCGCCGCTTTCGGGTGACTTTGTCCCCCAAAGCGCTGACCCAAGGATCATGAAAGCCGCCAGCATGATATGAGGTCCGATCGCTACATCGGTTGCGCTCACCAGCAAAATCGTTGACAGTAGCGGCGTTAAGAAGGAAAGAATGCCAATCCGCCTCGGATCGCCTAATTTAAGCGCTGCGTCCCAGCAGTAAAACGCTGCACCCAAAGGCCCAAATCCCAAGAGCAGGATCAATCCTGCATCGCTTGCGCTGAGTTGTGTGGGTTCTTCGATAAGCATGTGTAGTGCGAGCGAAAGCAAACCAGACAGCGCCGAGAAGCTACCGATTTGTATCGTTCGGAACGATAGCTGACTTGTCCACAATGAGAAGCTGGCCCAAACCAATGCGGCAGCGATCGCATAGAGATAACCAAGGTGCCAGCTCTCCAAGATGGGTGCTTGAGCACCGGCTTGCCTCCCGACGATAGCAATGGCAGCGCCAAGAAAACCGATCATTGCCGCGATCAGATGGCGGCCTTCGACCCTGAGTTTGGCATTGAAAAGAGGGGCCAATAAGACGATCGCCAAAGGCCATAGATAATTAAGCAAATTCGCTTCAAGCGCAGGCGCTGTTCTAAACGCCATAAAGAGTAAAAAATGATAGCCGAAAAGCCCGTAAATCCCGACTGCGAGTAATTTGGTTGGCGCGACAATTGCGCGCAAATTCCCCCGGGCTAGCGGTATAGCGATCAAGCGACCCACGAGTAGTGAAAGGCCTGTCAGTAGGAATGGCGGCAAGTGGGCGAGCGATAAGCCGAGCGTAGCCAATGTGCTCCACATGGCAATCGCTGCCAGCGCGAGTAGGTCAGATTTCATGTTTCTGCTTAGAGCGGCACCACATGACAAAATTGTAAGCAGTGGTTTGGGGTAAATGGATTTCCGGCGGGAGCATGTTACAAATCTGGTCGCGACAATAATAACTAAGCGTTCTAAACCTATGTCGCATCGTTGACCTTTCATTTTGCTAAGGAGGAGTTATGTTTGTTATTTCAAGACGTATCTTGGTCCCCCATGTGGGAAAAGAAGCGACGGTGATCGACAGGTCACGTAGGCATGTGGCTGCAATGAATCGCCTAGGTGCACAAGCTCGTGTTATGAAGGTGATTATGGGTGCCGATGCGGGTAATGTTGAAGTATTTGCTCGTTATAACGATTTCAAACACGGTATTGGAGCATTTCAGTCCTTTGGAAATGATGCTGAGCTGACGAGCTTGAGAGCCGAGCAGGCAGAACATCCTGTAGCCGATGTACATGGTCCCTACGTATATCGATATGTCTTTGGGGAACCTTCAGCGAAAACAGTACTGGTTCAACGTTCCTACCGCGTTGCTCGAGAGAAAATGCAGTTGGCGATCGAACTTTTGCCAGAGGCCAAGGAGGCTGTTGGTCCAAACACAGTTATGACTGCTGCAGTTCCCGTATTTGCACCTGAAATGGATCATTTGATCGTGACTTATGCGGTCAATGATTTAAATCAACTTGGCGAAGTCATGGATGAATTTGCAATGGCACCAGCCTTTCAAGCTGTCGTCGCAAAAGCAGGGGCAATTGGAAGCTTGTTACAAGCACGTGTCTTACAAGTTATTGCTTAAACTGCTTTTCATGGGAGTGTAGGTTTGGAGGCAATTTAGCCGAGCATGATTCGCTAAGACTCCGATGCGAATCATGCTCTATCCACCGTCTAATTATTGCGGCTTGTCGGCGTCTTCAAGCCAGAATGAATCGGTCGATGTGTATGACGGCCCTTTCATGACAAAAACGATAGCGCAACCAATAAAGACCGTTAAAAGCATGGTGAAAAAGAAAATCAATCCACCAATCAAGGCATAGCCCGCTTGCGCTACTGAGGCATCGACTCGCTGTGGATCCCCCTGCCAGGGCAAGTGGGGCAACATAAACCAAGCAGCTGCAAACATGGCGAGACCGAGCAGTGCAATTCGAGGCAGTCGGCGTAGGAGCCACCACTCGAGACCTGGTTGCGCCCTATTCGGGTCAGAGTCTTTGATCACTAAAACGATGACTATTCAAAAAATGATGCGATTGCTAGGCAAAACCCCTGTACATGCACGATCACGCCGTCTAGGCAGCATCGAGTGCTGCATTAAGGTCGGCAAGCAAATCATCGATATGTTCGATGCCGACACATAAGCGAATCGTCTCCTCTTTGACTCCTGCTTTTGCAAGCTCATCAGCCGATAGTTGCCGATGGGTTGTCGATGCTGGGTGAGTAGCAAGTGATTTTGTATCGCCGATGTTGACAAGCCGTGTAAACAACCCGAGTGCATCTAAGAAGCGCTCGCCGGCAGCGCGTCCACCCTTGACACCGAAAGTAAGTAGTCCGGATGCTTTGCCCTTCATCATTCGAACTGCCAGTTGATGGTCGATATGGCTTGGGAGCCCAGCGTAGTCAACCCACTGAACTTTGGGATGGTTTTGCAAATGCTTTGCGACCGCAAGGGTGTTGTCGCAAATCCTATCCATTCGCAGTGCGAGGGTTTCAAGTCCTTGAAGAATCAGCCATGCATTCAGCGGCGAAATCGCAGCGCCCATATTTCTTAACGGAACCACGCGTGCTCGTCCGATATAAGCTGCAGCGCCCAGCGCTTCGGTGTAGACAACACCGTGATAGCTCACATCAGGTTCATTCAAACGTTTGAATCGAGCCTTATGCTCAGCCCAGGGGAATTTCCCAGAATCGATAATCATGCCGCCGATACTATTGCCCTGGCCGCCGATGTACTTGGTTAGGCTGTGAACGACGATGTCTGCGCCGTGCTCAAAGGGGCGGCATAGATATGGGCTTGGAACCGTATTATCGACAATAAGCGGAACCCCAGCTGCATGCGCTACCTCTGATATCGCTGCAATATCAGTAATGTTACCGAGTGGGTTACCGATCGTCTCAACATAGATTGCTTTGGTTTTTTGATCGATATGTTCTGAAAAGCTATAGGGGTCTCTTGCGTCGGCGAATCGCACCTCAATGCCGTACTGAGGTAGGGTATGAGCAAACAGATTGTAAGTTCCACCATAGAGCGCGCTTGATGAAACAATATTGTCGCCCGCTTCGGCGATTGTTTGAATCGCATAGGTAATGGCAGCCTGGCCAGACGCTAATGCTAAGCCCGCGAGTCCGCCTTCGAGCGCCGCGACTCTTGCCTCCAACACACTCTGCGTCGGATTCATGATGCGGGTGTAGATATTTCCGGCTACCTTTAGGTCAAATAAATCAGCGCCGTGCTGAGCATTATCGAAGGCATAAGCAACCGTTTGATAAATTGGCACAGCCATTGATTTAGTCGTTGGATCGGGACTATATCCAGCGTGCACAGCCTGTGTCTCGAATTTCCATGTCTGGCTCATCACTCAGCTCCTACACACTGATCAGAGGAAACCTGCATCGCCACCCTCTTTCTTGCGTTCCATGATAATTCTGCCCTCGCCGTGGAGCATTCGTCCGACATTGAGGATTTGCTTTTGCGCATCTTCAACGTCTGCCACTTTGGTTGGACCACGAGCAGCGAGATCTTCGCGAACCGTATCGGCAGCGCGCTTGGCCATATTCTTGAAGATTTTTTCTCGAAGTTTTGGCGAAGCGCCCTTAAGTGCAACCACCAGAACATCTTGGGTTGTTTCAAGCATCAAGGTCTGAATAGACTTATCTTCAAGTTCGATAAGGTCTTCGAAGGTGAACATCTTCTCAAGAATTGCGTCGGCAAGCGGCACGTCGTATTCGCGGATCACACCGAGTGCTTCCTGGTCCATACCGCCAGATAGCAGGTTGAGAATCTCCGCCGTTGGAATCACACCGCCAACACTCGAACGCTTCGAGTCTTGCGCGCCCACGTTCATCATGGTTTCATTGAGTTCCTTGAGCGCTGCAGGTTGGACCTTCTCGAGCAAGGCGACTCTGAGCACAACCTCATTGCGGATTTCCGCCGGGAACAACTTAAGCAGCGCAGAGGCTTGTGGTGGTTCGTAGAACGTTATGATAGTTGCTAGGACCTGTGGGTGTTCGTTTTTAAGAATTTCATAAGCAACGTCTGGATCAAGGCGCTTGAGCGCATCGAGACCCGACATGTCGATCGCAGCTTCAAGCTTACCGAGCAGGTCCGAAGCTCCCTCGGAGCCGAGCGCCTTTTGCAACATATTCTGCATAAACGAGTCAGTGTCGAAGGCAACCTGTGCGTTGCTAATCGTTGCTTCCTTAAAGTCCCTCAGCACTTGTAAGAGCATGTCACGATTCAGCGCTCGCACAATGGCCATCTTGCTCGAAATGCGTTGCACCTCAATGGGTGTAACTTGACGTAACACGTCAGCAGCCACCTCGGCGCCCACCGAAAGCAAAACCACCGCCGCCTTTGAAGCGCCGTCGAGGTCGTCATAGCTCATCGGCGCTTTGCCTGCCGATTTCGCCCCTTCTTTGATTTGCTCGGCAAGCGACTTGGGCCGCTCTACCTGCTGCTCGGTCTCTTCTGACACGCTAGCTCCCTTTGGCCTGCGCCTAGCTTGTTTTTTCGCCCACTTTTCAGGCTAAGTAAAAGCCCTAATTCACTGCTCTGGCTAAAACTAAAGTAGCCGTTCGGCAGGTTTTCGCCGCTTTGCCAGCTTTTAGTTCGATCTAAAACGGCTTGTCACCCAAAATCGTCGCACGATGCATGATGCGGCGCTGGGGTAAGTAATCCGCTGTGGCGTAATGCTGTGTGAGACGATTGTCCCAAAACGCTAAATCATGGCGCTTCCAACGCCAACGGACTGTGAATTCGGGTTTGGCGATGTGTTCGCGCAAAAAAGCGAGCAGGGCATCGCTCTCCTTTTTTTGCAGCTCCACGATGCGACTCGTGAATCCTTCATTCACAAAAAGCCCACGACGACCACTAACCGGGTGGGTTCTGATAACGGGATGAGTCACAGGCGGATGTTTGTCGCGCGCAGCCTCCCATCGGATCCGCTCTTGAGGCGTCCTGGCAAAGCGCCATGCGGGAAATGACTGCAAGAAATCGTGTTCTGCGCTTAGCGGATCCAGAAGTGCGCGCATCGGGGCCGAAAGCGCTTCGTAAGCAGCAATGCCGCTTGCCCAAAGGGTGTCGCCGCCCGAACTCGGTAAGTGTTGGGCCGACAGCAGGGCGCCAAGCGGTGGTGTTTCAATAAAGGTTACGTCGGTATGCCAGTTGTCGTTGTCTGGCGGATTATCCATCGAGGTATCGAGCAAGATAATTTCAGCGACCTCGGGATGCTGTGGATAAACCGGATGAATATGCAGGTCGCCAAAGGCTGCAGCCAGATCGCGTTGCTGATGGGGTGTGATGTCTTGCCCCTCGAAAAACAGCACCTGGTGTTCAATCAAAGCCTCATGCAAATGGGTTTGTTGCTCACTATTCAGAGCTTGTCTCAGGTCGATATCAGTCACCAAGGCGCCGATCGCTGGTCCGAGTTTTTGAATATGCATGGGACTTAGTACCCCCCTCTAAGTTGAGGGCCAAGTGTAAAGGACGAGCGCACAGCGCAGGCGAGGATTCTTGTATCCAGCTAGGTCAATCGCTAATCAAAGCGGATTTAATCGCTCATCGGCACGGACCTTTTTCATCATACGGTTATTGCTTTGGGACTATGTTGGTATCTTTTGGAGGGAAGTCATGAACACCCGCGAAGAGCAGCAACTTATTCGATTCCTCAATGGACTCGTTCAGACACAGGTCGCCAGCGTTGATCGTCAAGCACTTGGGCTGATTGAGCAGGCCTTTGCCCAACAGCCGCATGCAGCCTATTTGCTAACCCAGCGCAGTTTGGCGCTCAGCATTGCGGTGGAGGCAGCCCAACAAAAGATCAGCGAACTGGAGGCGCAACTTGCAGGCACTAACCCCTGGGGTCGGCAAGCGGGGCCGCGAAATCCAGGTGCCGCGGCCTTAGCGCAGCAAAATCAGCCGCAAAGTTCATGGTCTCAGGGCCTGATGGGGAGTCTTTTAGGTGCAGCGGCCGGGGTGATGATCGGACAAGCGCTTTGGCAGGGCATGCAGCATATGATGTCCGACTCAGGCGATGGTATCGGACCCGGATCAGATTTGAACCAGCAACTCACCGATGGCGGAGCGGGCCAGCAGGCACAAAGTGCTTGGACTGATGGACTTTCCCTCGACGAGGGTGCGTTTGATGGAGGCGATGGTGATGATTGGCTTTAAAACCAAAGGGCTGGTAGAGCCCATTGCAAGCGTTTTGATCGCCATCTTGCTCGCGTATGGCAGCCTAACGGGGGGGGTCCAGGCCGCATCAGATAGCCGTAACACGGATTCTTCAGCACCAGAAAAATCTTGGCTCAAACAGGTCCCTGCGCTTATCGCCCAGGGCGAGATAAAGATGGCACTCGAGAAGTTGGCTGAGGATAGCCAGGCTACGGACGCCGATTGGCATAATTTGATGGGTTTTGCGTATCGCAAACAAACACCGCCCGATTTCGGTCGATCTGAGTTTCACTACCTTGAAGCTTTAAAGATAAAGCCTGATCATCGCGGTGCGCTTGAATACTACGGTGAACTGATGCTTATGAAAAACGACTTGGCAGGTGCTCAGGAGATGGCAAAGCGCTTAAAGAAAGCCTGCTTTTTCGGCTGCGAAGAATTACGTGATTTGCAAAAGGCGATTGACTCATTCAAGCCGCGATAGCAATTCAATGCGATACCTAGCTCGTTTGGCGCTATGGTGATAGTGACTCCTCGGCTATGAATATCATATATAAAATCAAGCACTATCTTTCGCGGTTGAACGACTCGCTTGATCTTAAAGATCCGGTGGCAATCGATCTGCGATTGAGAGCTATCGATGAGTTTTCGCATGGTTTTCCAGACGTTCTTATAGCGGGCGAACGAACGGGCCTCTTCTACTTGCAGTATCAGCGATATGGTATTAAACATTGTATCGTCTTTAAAACCAAACATGAGCTGCTGGCAGCACAGGCCAATCAACAGCGCGAAACAGGTGTTGAAGAGCTGCATTGGGTTCGATTCTCGGCTGAGCAGTCAACACCACGTGTTCCTTATCTTTTTAGTCAAAGGCTTGAACCCAGTCAATATCAGAGCTTCGATCGAGACCTTAGTAACGCCGTGTTAGCGGTTGATTGGTTTTGTAAAACCTACGGTACTGAGGATCATCGCCTGACGCCCGATTCGAACCTGGACGCGAGGATTTATCACGCGATGCGACGTCGAGGTGTATTTGACGCTCACCGGGATCCTCTAGCCAACGTTGACTCCGATCCTCCGGGCTTGGACTGGCTCTGGCAGGCTTGGGAGCTATCCCAGGTGTTATTTGAACTTGGTTTGCCCCCGAGCCTTGAGCCGTGGACTTTTAGTGACGTTCGAGGCAATCCCTATCTTCAATCGACGCCAGCCTACGTGAAGTCAGAAGACGATTTGTGGCGTTTCGACAAGACGCTTGAGGTTTTGACTGCTTTAATCAAAGGCGCTTCGGCGGATCGTCCCTACACCATCGGTGACTTCAACATTCAGCTGATTGGACAATTTCGACAGTTCTTGCCGAACCTTGAAGCGCGCGAGCGCTTTCTTGATGAGATGTATCACTTGGGCGGCCACACCGTCTATGCACCAGACACTATCGCTCACATCCTCAATAACTGCGATATCGCTTGTCGGGTGACCGAATGGAGCGTGATTGTTTTTGATCAAGTTGAGATACGAATCACTGAGCCCGAGTGGGGGAAGCCCGGTATTTACGCAACCGATATCGTGATGGCAGCGATAAAAAAATATAATTACAATATCGAAACAAAGATGAGCGGTCGAGGATTCCGACACCGCGATTTGCTATCAAAGTTGGCAAGTAAGTGGGGCATTAAGCGCGACTACGTCTAGGCCAGCCTTCTCGATGATGGGTGCGAGCTTGTTTAGCCAGTTAGTATCCAGTCCCAGAAAAATCAGGCTTCCTAATGTTACAAAAATCAGCGCAGCCATTCCGTGAACAAGGCGCATTGGAATTTTACCTGCAAGTTTTTCCCCCAGGTAAACAGCAGGTACGTTGGCAATCATCATGCCGAGGGTTGTCCCGAGTACAACACTTAGCGCGGATCCGTAGTGTGCGGCCATCGCAACTGTAGCGATCTGAGTTTTATCACCCATCTCCGCCATAAAGAAACTCACAAACGTTACAGCAAAGACGCTACCTTGTTCGGAGACCGGCTTGTCATCCTCAACAAGGCTGTCAGGAATCATGATCCAAACGGCCATTGCTATAAATGAGCTTGCAAGCGTATAGCGAAGCCAGTCCGGGTCTAGTACCGAGGTTATCCATGCGCCTAGGTAGCCTGCCAAACCATGGTTGATGAGCGTCGCAACTAAGATGCCGAGCGCGATCAACAAGGGGCGCTTAAAGCGGGCAGCCAAGACGAAAGCGAGCAGTTGGGTTTTATCGCCGATTTCGGCCAGTGCCACAACGCCTGTCGAAACAGAAAAGGCATCCATAAAGTGGCTAGGATAAATGCTCGCTACTTGATCCAAATGCGATAAAACTCAAGTAATCACACCGACAAACCAAAGACAAATACCTGGGAAAAATAGCAGTAGCAAGGTACGGAGCGTGTCGCTAACCAAAAACGGCATCACGCCGCGATAACTTTCTGCGATCGGAACATCCTTTGCCATGCTGTTAACAACATAGACGTTTAAGCCTACCGGCGGTGCAAGCAGCCCAAACTCAACTACCATAAGCACCATGATGCCGAACCAAATGGCGACCGACTCTCTGGGCATTCCAAAGTCTAGCCCCATGACGAGCGGGAAGAAGATAGGTATCGTTAATAGAATCATAGACAGCTCGTCCATGACGGCACCAAGTACGACGTAAAAGAGTAAGATCGCAGCAACAATGGCAAAGGGCGACCATCCAAGTCCATTGACAAAAGCGCTTAGATGATTGGTTGCGCCGCTAAGGGCCAGTGCACCACTCATGACATCGGCACCCAGAAAAATTAAGAAAATCATGCCTGAGCTTTCTGCCGTGGCATAAAAACATTCTTTAAACCCAGACCAACTTAGTTCGCGTCTTAGTACAGCCGAAATGAGTGTTGCTGCAGCGCCAACCGCTGCACCCTCGGTGGGCGTGAAAAAGCCGCCGTAAATCCCGCCGAAAACAATCAGAAAAATGCCGAGAATGGGCATGATCGATAGCGTTGAAGCCCTGGCTACGCCCGGTATATCGTCATCGGTGTCTGGTGCATGCCCCGGTACCAAGCGTACATATACAGCGATCACCACCATATAACCAATCATGGCAATCAAGCCGGGAATCATTGCTGCTGCGAACAGTTTGGCGATGTTTTGTTCGGTCAGAATCGCGTAAATCACCAAGGGCACTGATGGCGGTATCAAGATCCCAAGCGTGCCAGCAGCAGCCAATGTTCCCGTGGCTAAGCGACCCGAATAACCATGACGTCTCAGTTCAGGAAGCGCAACACCGGTTATGGTCGCCGCCGTAGCAACCGACGAGCCACAGATGGCACCAAAGGCTGCGCTTGCCAGCACAGCGGCCATAGCCATACCGCCCTTAAAGCGTCGAGTGATCCCTGCGGCAAAGGTAAAGAGGGCCCGAGAGATGCCTCCTTGGGTGGCAAAGTTACCCATCAAAATAAAGAGCGGTATAACCGAAAGATCGTAGCTTGCAAATCGTGCAAAGGCTTGCGCGTTTAGATAGTTGCTAAAACCAGGCCAACCTGTTTGCATGACGTAGCCATAGGCGCCTGCAAAAAACATAGCTGCTGCGATCGGTATGCGTGCTGCCATGAGGGCGAGCATGATGCCAAACATCACGGCCACGAGTAGTAGGCCGCTCACCGGAGTTCTGGTCCTTTGTTATCCATTAGCCCTAGGGCCTGTGCGGAGGCAATTAAGCTTGTGAGCCCAAAGGCTGGGACCATAAAACCATAGGTAATCCATTCGGGGAATCCCAAAATCATCGTCCCGCTCGAACTTTGAAAGGCATTTAAGCCACCTACGCCGGTACGCCATGCAAGGATGAAAAAACAGACTGCCAATAGCCACGCACCAAGTCGGTCCAAGCGATGAATCGTGCTTGATGAACAACGCGTGGTGAAGAAATCGACAATGATGTTCCCACGTCTTACCTGACAAAGCGGCATGAATAAGGCGATAGCAGCACCGGCAGCAACCCCTGACAATTCAAAATCGCCGGTGATCGGTCGACCTATAAACTCGCGCCCCATGATGCTTGCGCAAGTCATCAAGGTGATAGCAGTAAGCAGCAAGCCCGCCAGGATCGCGCAAAATCGCGCGAGCCAGGACAAGAGGCGGCTTAAGTTGAACATGAGTAAATGGGTGGCAATCGATCGGTTTTCGCGGACTCTATCATGCTGCAAGCATCGGCTGCATGAGCTTCAGCCAAACAGGCCTGGTGCTTGCTCAGGCGCTGCGTCGTCATCAGCATAAAAGCACTTGGGGCAGACGGCTCGATAGCGCTCGTTACCACCAATTTCAATTTGTAAGCCTTCTCGAACCCTGTGCCCTTGATCATCAATGCGCATATTCATTGAGGCTTTGCGGCCGCAGGCACAAATTGTCTTCATTTCCTCCAGGTCATCAGCAAGGCTAAGCAAGGCTAGTGATCCTGCAAAGCCATCACCTTTAAAATCGCTACGCAATCCATAGCAAATTACCGGTAGGTCATCAAGGTGGGCTAAGCGATGAAGCTGTTGCACCTGGCTTATGCTTAGAAATTGGGCTTCGTCAATCAAGATGCAGGCAAGGTCTGCTGGCAGGTTTCGTCGAGAAAACAGCGAATCAGCCCCGAACAAAGCGGCCTCGTGCTTGATACCTAATCGGGAACGCACATAGCCAAAGCCACTACGGTGATCGATCGCAGCCGTGAAGATCATCACCTTCATGCCGCGCTCAGCGTAGTTATGGGCAACCTGCAGTAGGGCAGTTGACTTACCAGCATTCATCGCCGCATAGCGAAAATAGAGCTTTGCCATGGGCGATGAATATAGCCGACTTAAGCGACTCGGGTCAGCTTCGACTGGGCCTCAGCCTCAAAAAATTGTTCGTCTTCCGTGGACCCTTTTAGCGCTGCTGTTGCGGCATTGCGCTCGACCGTCGTAGTGACTGCGTCAAAGTATCCTGTTCCTACTTCGCGCTGGTGTTTTACGGCTGTGAAGCCCTTATCAGCCGCTGCAAACTCCGATTGTTGAAGCTCGACGAAAGCAGTCATATGCTTGCGTGCATAACCATAGGCAAGATTGAACATCGAGTAATTCAAACTGTGAAAGCCTGCCAAGGTAATGAACTGAAACTTATAACCCATAGCCGCTAGTTCGCGCTGAAACTTTGCAATGCTTGTATCGTCCAAATGCTTCTTCCAGTTAAACGATGGTGAGCAGTTGTAGGCCAGCATCTTGCCTGGAAATTCTGCATGAATCGCCTCGGCGTAAGCCTTTGCAAAACCCAGATCAGGCTTTCCTGTCTCGCACCAGATCAAGTCAGCATAAGGCGCGTAGGCCAGACCGCGCGCAATCGCTTGATCAAAGCCAGCACGGCTGCGATAAAAGCCCTCGACGGTGCGCTCCCCGGTTAAAAAGGCTCGATCGTTTTCGTCAACATCAGAGGTCACCAGGTCAGCAGCCTCGGCATCCGTTCTAGCGAGCAGTACGGTTGGTACACCTAAAACGTCGGCGGCTAGGCGCGCAGCCAGCAGCTTTGAGACCGCTTCTCTCGTTGGAACAAGTACTTTTCCGCCGAGGTGCCCACATTTTTTGGCCGAAGCAAGTTGGTCTTCAAAGTGAACACCCGCAGCGCCAGCTTTAATCATTGCTTTCATTAACTCAAAAGCATTGAGTACCCCGCCGAAACCGGCCTCGGCATCGGCAACAATCGGTAACATGAAATCCACATAGGACGGATCACTTGGTTGAAGGCCTTCCATCCATTGGATTTGGTCGGCCCGCATCAGTGCGTTATTGATTTTTTCCACGACCGAGGGTACTGAGTTGACGGGGTAAAGCGATTGGTCGGGATACATTTCGCCAGCAAGATTCGCATCGCCTGCAACCTGCCATCCTGATAGGTAAACCGCTTTTAAGCCGGCTTTGGCTTGTTGCATGGCTTGATTACCAGTCAAGGCACCTAAGGTGTTGACGAAATCCTCACTTTGGAGAAGTCGCCAAAGCTTCTCGGCCCCGCTTCTTGCAAGACTGTGCTCCACTTGGAAAGATCCTCTTAGACGCACGACATCGGCAGCTGAATAGTTACGTTGAATACCGCTCCAACGGGGCTGCGACCAATCTTTTTGTAGCTTTTGCACTTCCAGTTCGAATCGAGACATATGACGCTCCTAGTTTGATAAATGAGAACGGTTAATTCGATTAGACGTCAGTGGCCATTGACATGATGCAGTGTAGCAAAAGCAAAATTTATATCAAAAATAAATAACAGTATATAAAACAAGTACTTAGAGTATTTTTGCATATTATGAAAAGCTATCTCTCACCATGAGAAAAATAATTTTTGCAGTGCACGAACGTGAATTGCCTACATGGCTTATCGGCGCTTTCAGTCAACGGTGTCCTTGACGAGCATGAGTGCGCAGTAAACCCTGAGGGTTTCACCGGGCAGGATTGGTCATGGAAGCGATGCGCGGATCCATTCAAGCCGGTTAGTCCAAATGCCGCTTAGATCGTATTAAGTATTGGATCATATTGCGCATTGATCGTGATCAGAGACGATCAGCAAACCTGACTTGAAGGTCTTGTTAGACGACTATGGATTAGAGGTGCGAAAGTCTGACAAACGGCTCGATTAAAGCTTGAATCAAATGGCAAAAATTCGTTATGCTTGCGACATGGGAATAACACTTAAAAAATTACAATAACAATAACAAATTGTTGGTGATTATCGAATGCCTTTGGATAAGCTAGCGTCAAGTCAGTCGTATTTGCATTGTTCAGATCAGATGCTCTCAGAGCGATCGTATCGTTTGGGTCACCAAAGCTGGACTGCGTCAAATCTCTTTGTTCACAGCTACCACGACGAGATCGCATACTTCACCACGCGATGGGATGCGCTTTGTCCCTACATCGATGTTAATGAGGCGATGTTACGCGTTGCACCGCAACCCTTGCTGATCTATGCACTGCCGCCTGAAAGCGAGTGGGGCCATCCCATTCGTGACGCATATGGACTTGTGGCTGTGAGAGAAGAAGGCTATTGGACCGAAGGTCGAAGGGCACGCAAGTTTAAAGAGTTGCGCCAAAAGCATCGACGCTTTGACCATAGCGTGCAGCAGATACCGGGAGCGATGCTCACCGCCAAAGATATTGAGGCCTGGGGAAGTGAGCATTTTGCTCGTTATGAAATTGATCCTGCTGAGGTAGATGGCTTTCTCGACTACGTCAGCGACCTTGATCTACTTGTGCTTCAAGTGCGGGACACTGAGGGTGATGTCGTGCTGACCGATGTTTCGATCATCCTGCCCGAGCGAGGGCAGCTTTATGGCAGTTTTTGCCAGTGGAATCCATCCTATCGCAATTACTCACCCGGCCTTTATGCATGTTTGCTGGCAGCCCAGTGGACTTATGATAATGGGTATGAATATTATAATTTAGGGCCGGTTGGGGACTTTCCCTACAAGCGCTTATTTATCAATCAGGTCGAGCCGATCTACTCGTTAGCGCTCTGTCCAAGTGACCACCCGCTGATGCTTGATCCTAGTTCTCCGCTTCATACCGACTTTCTTTCCTCGGATTGGAATCGTCTTGAGCGCAAGTCCAGCCTGGCTTGGAATCCAATGGACTATTTGCTGCCGAGCGAATAGGCGACCAGTTCATAAGCACTTTACGGCCATGACAAGCAAATTGAGTCGTCAAGATGGGCTGTTGGCAAGTGCCATGCTAAAGAGCTTGCGAGCTGAGCTTTATTGCGAGTTGCGCCCCTCAGAGAGGCATGGCATCGGGGTTTTTGCAATTCGTCGAATACCCAAAGGTATTGATCCATTAGTTAGCCGCGTCAAACACCGTGAGGTGAGGCTTAGTCATGAGCAAGTCGATACCCTACCGCGCGCCATTCGGAAAACCTTGAGTATGTTTTGTTATTACGACGAACAGGGTTTTCTTGTGCCCAGTTCAGGGCTCAATGTTGTCGAGATGGCGATCTACTTGAATCATGACAAGCAACCTAATCTTCGTATGCAAGACGATGGGAGCTTTAAAAGCCTAAAAAGCATCCGCAAGGGCGAGGAGTTAACGATGGATTACGACCATAGCTTTGGAGCGACGCACCGGTTCTGATAAGGGCGCTTGAGGATGCTGCGATCAAGTCAATTTGCTTGGTACATGGAGATCAAGCAAGTCAAAATAAGCTTGATCAAGTTTAAAGTTTCGTTGCAAAAATCGATTGTTTTGCTTTTTGAGGTTTGAAATTCGCTCTCTCACCCTCAGAAAATGGATTTGCGCATCACTGCCATCGATCGCCAGATCACGCTGGTATTGTTCATACAGTGGACATTCTGCGTCGAAATAATAACGCTCTTGTTTGGGATCGAAAGACAGCGGGTATTGCTCGCATGCAAATGGTTTGTTGTCACCGAGGCTGCAACCCTCATGCCCTAAGAAAGTGCATTGAGATTCGATCACAAGTCTCGTCCACTGTTTCTTCTCTGGAGCCAGCAAAGGAATCTCTAGGGCAGGGTAGCCCTCGTCAATATGACAGCATTTCCTACAAACTTTGCAATGTTCAAAGGGCACGTCTTAAATCTCCTGTCCGCATTGAAAGCCAAGCCTCACATTGATTCAAGCTTTTTTTCATTTGCTTGCAGCCTGGAGACCCCCCCAAGCAAGCGCTCGCGTGCTTAACAAGCGGACCTATGCGTATGTTGCCAATCTTGCTATCGTGAAGCCTGCATTCAAAAACAGCAAATGAGTCATCTGTAAGGGGGCGTGCGATGAAAAGTAAGCGACGTGAACTGCTAAGAAAACTTGCCTACCTGCCTATCATGGCGAGCCAGGCCGCATTCGCTAACAGCGATCCAAACTGGCCTGCTAAGCCCATGCGTTTGGTGGTTCCGTTTGCAGCAGGAGGCGCTGCTGATCTTGCAGCGCGCCTTATTGCGCAGCAAATGTCCCAGTCCCTGGGCAAGCCGATGCTGGTGGAAAATAGGGGCGGCGCAGACGGGGCAATTGCGGGCCTTGAGGTGGCTCGCGCTGCTGCTGATGGATACACGGTCTTTATGGCGACTGCAAGCCCTCTATCTTATGTTCCCTCGGTTAAGCGCAATCCACCCTACGACCCTATTAATGACTTTACACCGATCAGTTACTTTGCAACTTTTACATTTTTTATGATGGTGCACCCTTCGGTGCCTGTCGCCTCGATGGCTGAGTTGATTAGTTTTGCGCGTGCAAACCCGGGTAAGCTGAGCTATGCAACCGGGAATACAACCTCGATTTTGGCGATGGCGCAATTCAACGCTGCAAACAAACTCAACATGGTCCATGTCCCCTACAAGGGCGAGGCCCAGGCTGTCGGTGATTTGGTTCCAGGTCGAGTGCAACTCATGTGGGCCACACCTGCTGTACTTCCGCAGTTAAGCAAAGCGGGTATGAAACCTTTAGCTGTGTTGCTACCTAACCGTTCTGCCCTGATGCCTGACGTACCAACCATGGCTGAAGTTGGACAAAACTTGGTGAGCATCACGCCATGGGGTGGCTTTGTGGGCCCTGCCAAGATGAATAAGGACATCACCGATCGGCTTTCACGAGAGTTTGCCACCGTGCTTCGCAAGCCTGAGATCAAGGACCAACTTGATAAGCTTGGACTGCCTGGTCGCCCTAGTTCGCCGGAGGAGTTTGGCGGCTTTATCCGTGAACAGTTACAAATATGGGATCGTGCGCTGCGTGATGCTGGCATTGCGAAAGATCAATAGGATGCATATCCGATCAAACTGCAGCTGATGCTTATGACTTTCAGTAATGAACCATGTCACCCTGGGAGATCCTGGTCAAGGCTTTGTCATCAGGTTAAAGGGCTCCTCGGCGAATCTGATCGCGCTCAATACTTTCAAACAATGCTTTGAAGTTTCCTTCGCCGAATCCTTCATCATCTTTCCGCTGAATGAATTCAAAAAAAACAGGACCCAGTAAAGCCTGGCTGAATATTTGTAGCAATATTCGTTTCTTATCCCCCGAGGTACTCCCATCGATCAAAATACCTCGCGTCCTTAGGTCTTCAATGGGTTCGCCATGGCCGGGGAGTCGCTCGTCAATCATCTCGTAATAAATCTTGTTTGGCGCGGACATGAGGGGAACGCCAGAGTTTCGGAGCGCGTCAACCGATTTGCTTAGATTGTCGGTGAGTAAGGCGATGTGTTGAATACCTTCACCGTTAAACTGTAATAGAAATTCTTCGATTTGACCTTTACCAGACGGTCCCGCCTCTTCATTCAAGGGAATTCGAATCAAGCCATCCGGAGCAGTCATCGCTTTACTTCGTAAGCCGGTGTATTCGCCTTTGATATCGAAGTATTTAATTTCCCGAAAATTGAAGAGTCGTTCGTAAAAGCTACTCCAATAGCTCATACGGCCCCGATAAACATTATGGGTCAGATGATCAATCCTGATAAGTCCATGACCTTCGGGATGTCTTGAATCGAGACTCTCGTAAGGCGCTAAGAACTCAAAGTCAATATCGTAAATACTTTTACCATCCTCAAAGCGATCGATTAAATAGAGCGGTGCGCCGCCTATGCCCTTGATGGCAGGTAGTCTTAGCTCCATAGGTCCGGTGGGTACTTCAACCGGTTGAGCTCCAAGGTCTATAGCTCTCGCGTAGGCTTGGTGTGAATCCTTCACCCGAAAAGCAAGCGCGCACGCGCTCGCACCATGCTCGGCTGCAAAATAGCCAGCAAGGCTTCTAGGCTCTCGGTTTACGATGAAATTAATCTCACCTTGCCGATAGAGCAAAACGTCTTTACTGCGATGTTTCGCAACCAGACTAAACCCCATCTGTTCGAACAAGGGTTCAAGAATGCCTTCTTGCGGGGATGCAAATTCGACGAATTCAAAACCCATTAAACCCATGGGATTCTCATGCGTGATGGTCATGGCAGTACTCCTTCTCGTTGGCCGTTGATGGTAAACGAACAAGGTCTCTGTGCCGATATCGGAACTTCAGCGTCTGAACGGGTCTGATTGATCCCAAACTTCAAAAGATAAATAAGTAAGAACACGTAAGTGGTTTGTTGTAGTAAGGTCATCCCTCTTCGAAAATGATATTGACGAGCTGCCTTATGGGTCGGGGAGTTACCGTCGTCGCATGTATGTATGACTTGGAGGCCGCATGACCAACGTGCTCGCGTGGAGCCGCACCATCAAGATTTGTTTAGAGAAAATCGCCTTTGGTTCTGGGTGGCTATTGGTGGTGTTGATGGCAGTGACTTGTATCGACATCTTTGGTCGCAAACTTGGTATACCGATCCCACTCACTAAGTTTCAGGAGTTGGAGTGGCACTTGCATACGGCAGTGTTTTCTGCATGGATGGGTTATAACTATTTGATCAATGCACATCCGCGCGTCGATAGTTATACCGAACACTTCAGTTACCGGAAAAAGGCATGGATTGAATTGACGGGGTGTTTGTTGTTTGCTTTGCCCTACATGCTTGTTTTGGGGCACTACAGTATCGACTTCTTTTGGACTTCATTTATTCAAGCTGAGCGAAGCGAAAACTCGCTTGGGCTTGATGCAAGATGGCTTAT
>OMIE01000039.1 GCA_900299025.1 Burkholderiaceae bacterium | reverse complement strand
CTCGTAATCGCTCAGATCACCATCGAAAGCTTCAAGCTGCTGATCGCGAAGAATCCAAAGACTATCAACACAGGCACGCAGCAAGTAGCGATCGTGCGAAACCAATAAGAGCGCGCCTTGAAAGCCTGCCAAGGCTTGGGCAAGCGCATCTCGGGTTATTGCGTCAAGGTGGTTGGTAGGCTCATCGAGGATGAGTGCTTGAGGCTTGTGAATAAAAAGCGCTGCCAAGGCAATGCGTGCGCGTTCCCCACCCGACATCGGTGCAATGGGTCGTAAGGCCTCATCACCTCGGATGGCAAATCGACCGAGCCAGTCTCTTAAGGCTTGCTCGGCATAGCTCGGCGCAAGACGCCGCAAGTGTTCAAGGGCGTTGTCGTCGGGCCTTAGCTCCTCGACTGCACTTTGAGAAAAATAGCCGATCCGTGCATGCTTTGCTCTTGATAGCCGCCCTTCAATGGCTTGCATCTCGCCAACGACATGCTTCACCCATGTTGATTTGCCAGCGCCATTGGCACCCAGTAGACCGATTCGATCGCCGCGCCCCAAGGTGAATCGCCTGACTCGGCAAAGTACCACTGGTGCATAGCCAATGCTTAAGTTTTCACCACTGATGATGGGATCCGGGCAGTCTTGCGCTTCGTCGAGCGGTAAATCAAGCTGTACCGATGTATCAACACGCGGCGCCGCCTGCATTGACTCGAGCATCTTGATTCGGCTTTGCACCTGGCGCGCCTTGGTCGCCTGAGCCCTGAAGCGTTGAATGAATCGCTCGAGATGTTCGCGTTGTTCATCCTGCTTGTTGCGCACACGCTCGGCTTGCTGATGCTGCTCAGCGCGTGCCCTTTCCATGGCGCTATACCCCCCTCGATAGCTACGAAGCTGGGTATCGTGAACATGAACGGTGCTTTGGACACAGGCGTCTAGAAAGTCGCGATCATGAGAAACGATGAGGCATAGTCCCTCGTAGCGTTTCAGCCATCGTTCCAGCCACAGCACCGCATCCAAATCAAGGTGATTGCTCGGCTCATCGAGCAGCAGTAAATCTGAAGGCACAAAAAGTGCCCTGGCGAGATTAAGGCGCATCCGCCAGCCTCCCGAGAGACGTTGCACGGCCTGCTCGGATTGTGATGCGGAAAATCCCAGTCCGTGCAAAAGCCTCATGACTCTGGCTTGGGCATCGGGCCCTCCGGCTTCGACCCAGGCTTCATTGGCAAGCGCAATCGCCTGGGCATCATCGGCCGCCATGGCGAGCGCTTGCGCTCGAACGCTTCGACTGAGTGCGAGATCCTGCTCGAGAAGCCATTGCCACGCCGGCAAGGTCGACTGCGGTAATGATTGCTCAAGCGCAACCACGCGCATCGTTGGCATGTCAATGCTGCCTTCGTCGGGTAAGAGTTCGCCCTGTAAGGCGGCTAAAAGACTTGATTTGCCACAGCCATTCGCCCCAACTAAGCCGATGCAGCCTTGCATCGGTAAGTCAAGGTTTGCGTCGCGAAGAATTTGCTTGCTGCCGCGCGATAAACCCAGATGCTTAATTCGGATCATGCCAGGTCTTGCATCCCGGTTTATCCGAGGCGCATTAAGGCCTTACCTGTGATGAGCGCCACCATCGATTCACCTGCTTGTACTGGGATCCAGGTCTTTTCAAGCGCTGGGAATGCAGCGTCGAAATGAGCAGCTTCGTGCCCGATTTCCAACAGTATCTGTCCCTCATCGCTGAGCTTGGCTTGTGCCTCGCTAAGGAATGATCGACAAAAATCCATACCATCCAAACCACCATCGAGCGCATTGGCTGGCTCTGCCAAAAACTCGGCGGGAAGCGCTCGCATCGATCCCTGATTGACATAGGGCGGATTGCAAAGGATCAGATCGAAGCAGTCTTCATCCCAAGGCTCGAGGACTGACCCTTGCTTGAGGGTGGTACGACCGCTCAAGCCATGCTCCTTCAGATTCACCCGGGCAAGCTCAAGAGCCTGTGCACTCAAGTCCGAGCCGAAAAGCGCCGCATCGGGAAAACGATGCCCGGCGTGGATCAGGATGCTGCCCGAGCCTGTGCAAAGATCCAACATGCGGGACGCTTGCGTGATTAATCCTTCGTCGATGCAAAACGAAAGTGCTTCAACCAGTAGCGATCTTGGGATCAAGGCCCGCTGATCCGAGCGAAAGCGCAAACCGGCAAGCCATGCCTCCCCTGTTAGATAGGACACGGGAGTCCGCTGGTCGACCCGCTTTCTGATCAAGTGCGAAATGGCCCGCCATTCCGAAGCGGGCACGATGCTGTCTCGAAAATCATCAAGGCGGTCGCGTGGCAAATCAAGCGACCACAGCAAGAGCCAGGCTGCATCTTCAAAGGCATCAGCGGTGCCCTGCCCGAAACTTAAGTGCTCTGACTCAAAGATCGAAACGACAACCCTCATCCCGTCGATCAAACGGCGATCGGCGTGGCAAAGCCATTTGAGTCGTTGTTGATTTTTACGCTGCAAGCACCAGCTCCAAACCCAAGTTCACCCGCTCCAATCTAGTCGCCGCGTAAGAGCTCATTAATCGCTGTTTTTGCACGGGTTTGTGCATCAACCCTTTTCACGATAATGGCCGCATAAAGTGCGCAACTGCCGTCTGATGAGGGGAGGGTTCCTGGCACAACAACCGAACCCGAGGGTACGCGACCGTAAAGTACTTGCCCGGTGGTCCGATCAAAAATCTTTGTGCTTTGTCCAATGAAGACGCCCATCGAGAGTACCGAGTTTGCTTCAACGACAACCCCTTCAACGACTTCGGATCGAGCGCCGATGAAGCAATTATCTTCGATGATGGTTGGATTGGCCTGCAAGGGTTCAAGCACACCACCAATGCCAACGCCCCCGGACAAATGAACATGCTTCCCGATTTGGGCACAAGACCCGACCGTTGCCCACGTGTCGACCATGGTGCCTTCATCGACATAAGCACCAATGTTGACAAACGAAGGCATCAGGACCACATTTTTGGCAATGAAACTCCCGCGGCGAGCCACGGCAGGGGGCACGACTCGAAAGCCACCCTGAGCAAATCGCGCCGCATCGTAGTCCACAAACTTGGTAGGAACTTTGTCGTAAAACTGCATAGGACCCGAGGGCATGATTTGGTTGTCTTCCAGTCGAAACGAGAGCAGGACAGCCTTCTTAATCCATTGATGGACCTGCCACTGCCCATCGGTTTTCTCGGCAACACGCAATGTGCCAGCGTCAAGCTGTTCAAGTACCTCTTGAACCGCCTGGCGCAAGTCTTTACTGGCATCACGAGGGTTGATACCGGCCCGGTCTTCCCAGGCCTGTTCAATAAGCGTTTGAAGTTGGTTCATGTCATTCCTGACTAATTGGGTGGGCGTTTAAAGAAATCATTGGTTTGCTTCGCTTTGTAGCGTTTTGTGCGGCCGCGTTCTCCCCTGAATCGAGGTGATCGATGACCCATTATCGCTGTGAAAAGGGGCGAACCGGCTCAGACCTCTGCGTACCTAAATCAACGGGAACCGGAGCCTTCCAACCCCGCTTTCGATGCTCGGCGGCGACCGTGGTGTATATACCGCCTCGAACATACCAACGCGAGGTCAATCGCATGTAGCGAGGTGCGAGCAGTTCCACAAGGGCGTCGAGAATCTGGTTCGTTACCGCTTCATGAAACGCACCCTGATCACGATAGGACCACATATACATTTTCAGCGCTTTCAGTTCCACACACCAATCGTTGGGAATGTAGTCGAGCTCAAAGACAGCAAAATCGGGCTGACCCGTTAAAGGGCAAAGGCATGTGAATTCCGGAATCTCCATATGGATCAGGTAGTCCCGCGCCTTTTGAGGGTTTGGAAATCGGTCGAGTTTTGTTGAAGGTCTGCTGCTACTCATGTTGATCGTCTAATAGGGTGGTCGTAAGAGAGGGCCATCAAAGCAGGCGGCATTGAGTGGTCGAATGTTCATCGCCGGGCCTAGGTATCGAAGAAGCGCTTGAGTCATAGAGTACGATTATAGGTTTCCCGTTGACCCCGCCCGGAGACCGTCTGTCGTGCGACTGAAGCAAATCAAGCTCTCAGGCTTTAAGTCCTTTGTTGACCCCACAGTGCTTGATGTGCCTGGGCAGTTGATTGGCGTTGTTGGGCCAAACGGATGCGGTAAATCCAACATTATGGATGCTGTGCGCTGGGTACTCGGTGAGTCGCGCGCCAACGAGCTGCGCGGCGAATCGATGCAAGATGTGATTTTTAGTGGCTCATCAGATCGTAAACCCGCCGCGCGAGCCTCGGTTGAGCTGGTCTTCGACAACAGCATGGGTCGGATTGGTGGTTCCTGGGGGATCTATGCTGAAGTGGCGGTCAAACGCGTGCTAACACGCGACGGCCAGTCGATTTATTCGATCAATCAGCAAACCGTCAGACGCCGAGATGTTCACGATCTATTTTTGGGCACAGGCCTGGGTCCGAGGGCTTATGCCATTATCGGACAAGGCACCATCTCGCGGATTATCGAGTCGAAGCCCGAGGAGTTGCGCATCTTTCTTGAAGAGGCTGCGGGCATATCACGCTACAAAGAGCGTCGGCGGGAGACCGAGAACAGGCTTGGTGATACCCGCGAAAATCTCACCAGAGTCGAAGATATCTTGCGCGAACTTGAGTCAAATATTACGCGACTTGACGTGCAGGCGAAGCAGGCCGAGCGATTTCGTGCGCTCGATGCCGATCGACTGCGCTCTCAGGGCTTACTGTGGCTGGCGAGGCGCAACGACGCTAAGGAGCAGCAACAACGTGCAGCCGAACGTCACCGAAGCCTTGAGGTGAAACTTGATGCTGAGCTTGCTTCACTTCGGGCGATTGAATCAGCACTGGAAGCGGCAAGAGAGGCATCAAGTCGTGCGGCCGATGCACTTCACGCGGCCCAAGCTAGCTACTATCAACGCAACGGTGAAGTTGCGAAGATTGAGTCAGAAATTCGCTTTATCGATGAGTCGAAACGCCAAGCTCAAGGGCAGCTTGAGTCATTGACGCTGCAGCAGCAACGTCAAAGTATGGAGCATGAGCAGGCAGAGCAGTTAATCGGCGATAGCGCACAACGGCTCGACGCACTCAGCGTCTCTGTCCAAGATCAATCAGAGCAAGTTCGGCAGCTTGCGTTGCAACAGCAGCCACTCGAGTCGGACATTGCCAGGGCACAGCAAGGCCTTGAAAGCACACGTGCAAGGCTCGACCAATGTCGTCGTGAACGCGATGCCGCCCAGATTCGGCGGCAATCCGCACAAGACCAACTGCGGCAGTTACATCAACGCCTAGACCGTAGTCGGCAGGCACTCGAGCGTTTAAAGCCTGTCGATGCCGAAGTTCTGCGGCACCAGGGCCTCAAACTTCAGGCGGCCGAGCGCGATGAGTTGCAAAGCGGTGAGCAAGAGGCGAGTCTTGAGGCGCGTTCGAGTGATGCACAAGCAGCACGTGCTCCTGCTCAGGAAGCGCTGAGGCTTGCACAGTCAAGGCATGCCGAGCTTGAGGCCAAGCTTCAGGCCCTCATTCAGCTTGAGGCTAGACTGAGTGATCAGTCAAAGATGCGCCCCTGGTTGCAGGCGAAGGGTTGGCTTGAAAGTCAGCGATTCTGGCAGGGGGTTCGGGTCGAGGCTGGTTGGGATGCGGCGATCGAGGCTGCCTTACGTGAAAGGCTCGAAGCAATCGCCGTAACTTCGATGGACGGATTCGAAGCGCTGTCAACCGAGGCGCCGCCCAATAAGCAAGTCTTTTTCAGGGAGTCTTTGCTAGCCCGACAGGAAGAAGTGACAAGTCCAAAGCGGACGCCGCTTGAGGCACATAACGGTTTTGCGGGTTTAAGGCGTATGCGCGAAGTCGTTCACAGCGCTGATGAGCAGCGATCCATGCTGCTTGATCGTTGGCTTGATGGTGCTTTCCTCGCCGAGAACTTAGCCCAAGCCCTGAAGCTTCAAGCGCAATTAGCGGCTGGTCAGCGCCTGTTCACGCCCCAAGGCCATTGCCTTGAGCGCGATAGTCTTGCTTTTCACGCGGCCGATCAAGCCCATGAGGGAAGACTGGCAAGAAAGCGCGAAACCGAGGATTTGCAAAAAGATCTGCGTGCCCAGCACCTCGTGCTTGAGCAGGCAAAACAAGATGCTGCAGCCGCAGAGCGGGTGGCACAGGATTTGTCGCAGCAGTTGGCACAGTCAAGACAAGCGCATTTGCAGGCCACGCGGGCGCTTTCACAAATCCGGATCGAAACGGACCGGATGAACCAAGCTCAACGCCAAAGTGAGGCCGAAGCGGCACGACTGGGCAAGGAGATTCAAGATATCGAACAGGAGGTTCATCGGCAAAAGCAGATCGATGTGCAGGCCTCCGATCAGATCGATAAGCTTGAGCAGGACTGGCGCGGGTATGAAGAAGGCTTGCGTGTGGCTCAGGACTCAAGTAGTGAGGCGCAGCAATTGCTCGCGAAATGGCGCGAAGCGTTTAGAGAAGCAGAGCGGCAGCTTGATGCTTATCGCTATGATTTAAAGAGCGTCACTGAGAGGCTTGGCAATGCCAAGCAACGTCGTGATTCACTGAAGGAATCGATTGGCATGCTCGTCTCGCAGCAAGATGCGCTTCGTGAACGCTTAGCGAGCTTGCGCGATGATCAGGCGCGCGAGCAATTGCAGCAGGCGCTTTCGATGCGGGTTGAGGCCGAAGCAGCACTGACTAGCTCGCGCGAACATCATGAGGGTACGAATCAGCAGGTGCGAGCCCTTGAAGAACAGCGCATGTCAACCGAGCGGGCGATTCAGCCTTTGCGCGATGCATTATCGAGTTCTGCGCTTGATGAACAGGCTGCCAAGACAACGGCCGAGCAATTTGAGCAAATGCTTGAAGATGCGCAGGTTGACGAGGCAGCACTTACGAAGCGAGCAAGCGAAGAGCAAGTGCTGATGAAGGCCTCTGCGCTTCAGGCTGAGTTGCAGCGACTGACGCAGGCAATCGAGGCGATGGGACCTGTCAATCTCGCAGCCCTTGAAGAGCTGTCGCATGCGCAGGAGCGCCAGGGATTTTTGCGCGCTCAATGTGCAGACCTGACTGAAGCGATGCAAACGCTCGAAGATGCGATTCAGAAAATTGATCGTGAAACCCGTGATCTGCTCAAGCAGACTTACGACCAAGTGAATCAAAACTTCGGTAGTTTTTTCCCCAAACTTTTTGGTGGAGGCGATGCAAAGTTATTGCTGACCGGCGAGGAGATTTTGGACGCTGGCATCCAAGTTATGGCCCATCCGCCTGGAAAACGTAATAGTTCGATTCACCTACTTTCGGGCGGCGAGAAGGCACTGACAGCGATTGCGCTTGTGTTTTCGATTTTTCAACTTAACCCGGCACCATTTTGCTTGCTTGATGAGGTTGATGCGCCGCTTGACGATGCTAATACCGAGCGCTATTGCGATATGGTCCGTTCAATGTCGGATCACACACAGTTTTTGTTTATTACCCATAACAAGGTAGCGATGGAACTCGCTCAGCAACTCGTAGGCGTTACCATGCAAGAACGTGGCGTTTCACGACTGGTTGCCGTTGACCTCGAGGCGGCGGCTGAGTTTGCCCAGGCTGCTTAGCACAGGAATTTTCATGAGCTCATTGCAATGGAGTTTGCTCATTGGCGCGGTTGCGCTCATTGCTGCGGTGCTATTGCTAAATGGTTTACAGCAATGGAAGCGTCGCTCGCGTGGCGAGAAAACCCTTGAAGCACTTCGCGAAGTGGTGAGGAGTCGTAAACCACTCGATCAGACAATGCCAGTCGACAGCCAAGGAATCAGTCAAAACAAGGAGCCGAAACAGGCACCCACTAGCCCTCGACAAAACCTTCCTCATGATTTTTTTGATCCGGTTGTTGATGGACCAAGAACGATCGAGGAACCATCCTCGATCGCTCGTCCCATCGCACAAGCCGCGACAGTCGCAAGCTCAGAACCGGTAAAGCCGTTGCATGTCACCAGGCCCGAGCGACAGCTCGATCACGAGCTTGCAAAGCATCAAGTCAAGGAAGAAGAGGGGGATGCGAGCGCGCTTGAAAACGCGAATCAACCGAGTCAAGCCGAGTCAAGGCTTGTTGGTACTGCTAACCAAGTGCAAGCTGAGCAAGGCCTTGAATGGCCACGTGCGGAGCTAAGCCGCGAAGTGCCCAGCCCAGCCCCGTTGCCTGTGCAAATACCTGAATCGCCTAGCATCGAGGCTTTGCCTACACGCGCTCTCGAACCGGCGTCTGTTACCGAAGAGAAAGCTTCGGATGCCGTTATAGAAACCATCGTAGAACCAGTCAGAGAGCTTGTGGCGAGCGAAGCGCTTTTTGACACGAAGCAGTGGGCAAGAAGTAAGCCATGGGTTGGTATCGATGAACGCGTTGATCTGCTTGTTGGACTTGAAAGCTTGCAAGGTTGGCAGGGAGAACGTCTCTTGCAGGCCTTTCAGGGCTTGCGCAGAGTAGGCACTAAGCCTTTGCTATTGGAGGGCCAGGTACTTTCAGATCCTCAACAAACATGGGTACCGGTCGTGCCAGGACAGCGCTTTGTGCGGCTTCGCTTGGGACTGCTGCTCGCCAATCGAAGTGGTGCATTAAAGCCAACCGAGTATTCCGATTTCCTAAGTGCACTTCAGTCGGTTCGAGACCTTTTGCAAGCGAGCTGGACAGACGGTGCCGCACCTCTGGGTATGCATGAGGCGCTCGAGCGCGCGCGACGTGTGGATGTTGCTTGCGCAGCACTCGATGCACAGGTTGTTATAAATCTTGCGCTTGGCGAAGCGATTTCGACCATGTCTCTTTCCCGAATGGGTATGAGCCTTGGTCTTGTTGATCGCGGTAACACCCGGCAGGCCTTACTGACAGGGCAGGGCCTTGAATTGTTTTCCATGACGCTTGGATCTAAGCCTGATTGGATGACCTTCATGTTGGATGTGCCACGCTCACCGATGGTTGAGTCGCCTTGGCAAAGGATGATGGATTGCGCTGCCTCGGCGGTTGGACGATTTGGGGGTCAGCTGCTCGATGATCATGGGCAGCTACTCGAAGCCCATCAGCTTGCCGCCATCGGTAAGCAAGTGCTTGAGAGGCAGCAACAGTTAATCGACGCAGGCTACCCGCCTGGCTCAGCGCTTGCATTGCGTTTGTTTAACTAGGCCTAAGCATGCCGGGCGTTAAGTATGCAGTTTGTTGATCTTGCGACGCTGCCTTCCGATCCCTCGCTTGCCATTGCGCAGTTGAGTGAGCGATTGCGGCTTTGGTCATTGGCTTATTACAGGGGCGAGAAGCAAACCGTACCCGATGCGCTATACGACCAATGTTTTGCGCGATTGCTCGAGCTCGAGTCCACACACCCTGAGCTTGTGAAGCCTGATTCTCCAAGTCAGCGTGTGGGTGTAACGCCCGATGATGCCTTTGAAAAATTGCGCCATTTGCGTCCCATGCTTTCGCTTGCCAATGCATTCGATCGCGAGGACGTACTTGCTTTTGACAAGCGGGTTCGCTCGCAACTAGCCCCGGATATATCATTTGCCTATTGCGCAGAGCTCAAGTTTGATGGCTTAGCGGTTAATTTGCGATACACCGATGGCCTTTTGACCTCGGCAGCAACTCGCGGCGATGGTTCTGAAGGAGAGAATGTTCTCGCAAATATAAAAACAATACGAAATGTTCCACTACGACTATGGGGTACATCCACGCCCTCGGTGGTCGAGATTCGCGGTGAGGTCCTCATGTTTCGTGAAGACTTCAAACGCCTCAATGAGCGCCAGCAGATGCTGGGGGAGCAAGGTTTCGCGAATCCGCGAAACGCTGCTGCGGGTAGTCTGCGGCAAATCGATCCAAAAATTACAGCAAATCGCCCTTTACGCTTTATGGCCTATGGCATCGGCGAGCTGCTTGGCTCAAAGCTCGCCAGTAGCCATTTCGAACTGCTCCAATGGCTCGAAGCCGCCGGCTTTACCGTCGATAGCGAAAGGCGCCTATGTCAGGATGTTGATGAATTGATGGCGTTTTACGAGGCCATTAGTAAAAAGCGTGAACATCTCCCTTTTGATATCGATGGGGTGGTTTATAAGCTTGATGCTTACCCGCTTCAGGAGCAATTAGGTTTTATTGCCCGGTCGCCGCGATTTGCCATAGCGCACAAGTTTCCAGCCCAGGAGATGGTCACGCAACTTATCGCGATCGACTTGCAGGTTGGACGCACCGGCGCTATTACCCCAGTGGCAAGGCTTAAGCCCGTGAAAGTTGGCGGCGTGCAGCTTACGAACGCCACCTTGCACAACCAGGACGAAATTTCTCGAAAAGACTTGCGAATTGGCGATTTGGTCATCGTTCGGCGCGCCGGTGATGTCATTCCCGAAGTGGTCTCTTTAGTTCGGCCTTTGCCGGCAATTCGCAACGAGCCTTTTCGATTCCCGAGCTTTTGCCCTTCGTGTGGATCGACGCTTGCGCGCGAACCAGAGCAAGCGGTATGGCGCTGTCTTGCGCAATGGGACTGTCCCGAACAGCGGCGACAGCGCCTCATTCACTTTGCAAGTCGAAAAGCGCTTGATATCGATGGACTCGGCGAAAAAATAATCGATGAGTTGTTACAACATCGTCTGATTCAAGATCCTTCTGATTTTTATATCTTACGCGAGACAGACTTATTGCCTTTGCCGAGAATGGGCAGCAAACGCGTGAGGCAGCTACTCGATGCTATCGAACAGTCTCGGCAGCGGCCGCTGAGCCGATTGCTTTTCGGTTTGGGTGTGCGCCATGTGGGCGAAGAGATCGCACGTATGCTTTCGCAGCATATTGATTCCCTCGCAAGGCTGCGCCGCTTGCGATGGACCGATCCTGACTTGGATTTGCCTGAAGGGATTGGTATAGAAATTACGACAAGCCTTCAGGCGTTTTTTGACTACCCAGGGCATCAGCGCATGCTCGATCGATTTGAGCCATGGTGGACGCCGAGTTCTCAAGCCTCAGCGCAAAAGAGCGAACTGGCTTCGATGCGTGCTGAGCAGTTACGTTGGCTCGATGATCGACTGGGGGCAGCAGTCAAGCAAGCGGCAAAAATCGTGATTACCGGCAGTATTGAAGGCTTATCGCGCGAAGATCTGGCTGCTTATCTACGCATTCGTGGCGCTCAGGTTTTGTCTTCGGTTAGTAAAAATACCGATCTGCTTGTCGTGGGACATCATGCTGGTTCCAAGCTTGAAAAGGCGCAGGCACTCGGCATCCCCGTGCTTAGCCTCGAGGGATTTCCTCTGTAAATCCCCAAAGAGGAGGTATCGAACCATGATCCCGAAACACGTTCAGCCTAAGCGGCTCTAGTCAATGAGATGGCTATCAAATCTATTCGCAATAACGAGGTAAACCATGGCATGTTGGGGTATTTTGGGTGGCTCTGGACTTGACGATTGGAAAGACTTGAATTGGGTTGACGAAGTATCCATATCCACGCCTTACGGCGAGCCAAGCGCCCCATTCCGTGTCGCGTTTTTAGAGCGCGACGATCGCTCGCCGATAAAGGTCTTTTATTTGCCCCGACACGGTGCTGATCATCGCTACGCTCCTCACCGGATCAATTACCGAGCTAATCTTTGGGCGATGAAGCACGCAGGGGCGCAACGCCTGCTCGCATCGGCAACGGTAGGGTCAATTGATTCAGATATGAGACCTGGATCTATCTGTATTCCAGATCAATTGATCGACTACACCTGGGGCAGGGAGCAGAGTTTTTCTGACGATGGGGCTGTGCTGCATATTGACTTCACCCATCCCTTTGACGAAGCGCTTCGGCAGCTATTGATTGGTGCTCAGACAACGAAAGCAGGCGATGCAATAGTCCATCATCACGGGGTTTATGGATGCACCCAAGGACCACGACTTGAAACGGCAGCAGAAATTACCAGGCTCGCCGCTGATGGATGCACCGTGGTGGGAATGACAGCCATGCCAGAGGCGGCACTTGCGCGTGAACTGGGGCTTCCTTACGCCTTGCTTTGCCTTGCTGTTAATCCTGCTGCTGGGGTTGGCCAAAGTGCTCAGTCAATCAATCACGACAGTCTCAAACAAGTCATGGAGCAGGGGATGGTACGCGTCAAATCAATCTTGCTCGAGGCGATAAAAACTGGTTGAGATGAGTTCGCTCAAGATGGTTGTAGAAGTTTCAATAAATCGCTTTCAAGAGCGAGCCTTGCCCGCTCTTCTGCAAACAAATCGCCTTTGACAACAAAGGTGTCTTCAACCCGCTCGCCAAGCGTTGTGACCCTTGCGGATTCCAGTTGAACCTGGCGATTTGCAAGCGTATGGGCGATCGCATAGAGCAGTCCGCTCCGATCGGAGGTGCTTAAACTCAAAATATAGCGACTTGCCGAGCTATCAGGCCTCAGGGCGACCCTTGTTTGCACGGGGAAGCTCCTCGAACGCCTCGATGTTTTGCCAGGTTTGGGTTCGAGCAGTGGCTCATTCCGGATCAAGTAGGCTTTCAACTCGCTTTCCACCAGCGTGAGTAGTTCACGGTAGTTTCCCTCATGATCGGGATGCGAGACGATAAAACTGTCGAGTGCCCTTGCACCACGAAGTGTGTGGACGTTTGCGTGCTGCACCGAAATCGATCGTGAGTCGAAGTAGCGCGTAATGCGGGCAAAAAGTTGCGATTGATCGGTCGTGTAGACAAGAACTTGAAAACCGCCGCCTTCGGGTGAGATACGTGCACGAACCACTGGTTCTTCGCTTTCATACAATCGATATAAGACACGGGTGTGCCACGCGATATCAGCCGCATCGTGGCGAAGAAAGTACGCTGCATCGAGGCGCTGCCAAAAGGCTGCATAGTCCCTGTCCAAGAGGGGGACGAGATGCAGCAAGCGAACCGCTTCTCTGCGTTTGCTGTCAAGTCGACTCTGCGCGCTTAGTCGCTCGCCACCAATGATTCTCTTGGTTGAACGATATAAATCTTCAAGCAATTTGCCTTTCCAAGAGTTCCAAACTTTCGGTGACGTGCCACGTATGTCGGCAACTGTGAGCAAATAGAGTGCATTGAGCCTCTCTTCACTGACAACGAATTTGGCAAACTGTTCAACGATTTCGGGGTCACTGATATCCTGCTTTTGAGCAACACTCGACATCGCCAAATGATGCTCGACAAGCCATTCAATCAACGCGCTATCCTCACGCTCAAGACCATGTGCACGGCAAAAGCGACGTACCTCGGCTGCGCCAAGACTTGAATGATCTCCGCCCCGTCCTTTAGCAATATCGTGATAAAGCGCAGCAATACTTAAACGCCATGGTCTTTCCATCGCCGCCATGATCTCACTGCATAAGGGAAACTCGTGCACATGCTCGGGCATCGAAAAACGTTGTACGTTGCGAAGCACCGTGAGGATATGTTGATCGACGGTATACACGTGGAACAAATCATGCTGCATGCGCCCGACGATGCGACGCCATTCAGGTAAGTAGCGGCCGAGCACCGACCACTGATTCATATCGTATAACGCCTTCGTAACGCCCCGGCCTTGCATCAGCACTTGCATGAAGTGGGAGCGGTTGGCTGGTAGTCTTCTGAAGCGCGCATCCATACGCGGGCGCGATAGCCAAATCGCACGCAGCAAATCGGGCGCCATACCACGGATGCCTGGCTGCTCCATCGTGCGAAGAAAGGCTCTGAAAACAACGCTCAAGTCTCGGTCGATAAGACTTGGGTCTTTAAGGGCAAGCATGTCATCGCGAACCACAAACTCTTCATCAAGTTCGACGCTGTGTTTTGCCTGTCGATCGAATAAGTACGATTCGATCAATTGCATCAAGATGCTTCGCATTTGGCTCACCCGCTTGGCAGCCGTGTAATAGCGTTGCATGAGTGCTTCAGACGCGCGTCTTGCGCCTTGTGCACCGATGCCAAGGTCTTGAGCGACGCGAACTTGCAAATCAAAGACCAGGCGATCTTCGCGGCGACCGCTCAGACGGTGCAAGCTGATGCGGATCATCGTCAAGAGGCGCTGCGCGTGCTGCAAGGTCCGATATTCCTCGCGGCTAATAACGCCGACCTGGGAGAGTTCAAGCCAGGTGGTTGGCATGCCTGCTGCTCGTGCCAGCCAGATCAGCAGCTGCAGATCTCTAAGCCCACCCGGACTTTCTTTTACATGGGGCTCAAGGCTATAGGGGCTATCGTCAAATCGTAGATGTCGCTGTCGCATCTCGAGTTGCTTGGCCTCGAAAAAGGCGCCTGGATCCTGTTGTTGACTCAAACGCTTAGCTAACTCGAGCATCCGATCGCGAGGTCCAATGAGTAGTCTCGCCTCAAGAAGCGAGGTTTGGACCGTGATGTCGGCCGCAGACTCTTTAAGGCATTGTTCAACGCTTCGGACCGCATGCCCCACATCCAACCCCAAATCCCAGCAGGCCCCGATGAATGCCTCAAGCTTGGGCTTGGCATCGTCTTCAAGCGTCTCGTCGATGAGAATCAACAAATCGAGGTCGGAGCCCGGAAAAAGCTCGCCCCGACCATAACCTCCCACAGCGATTAGGCAGGCACTGGCAGGGAGATTTGCACCCCGCCACAAGGCAATCAAGCTTTCATCGGCATGGGCTGCAAGGCGCTTTAATAATGTGCGTGGATCCTGGCGCGAATGAAATGCTGAGACAAGCCGTGTTCGCTCCGACTGCCAGCGATCACGGTCTAGCTTCACAAGTTGCCTCTATTTAGCCAAGGGGCGCAGGGGGAGACCCTGCCGATTGAGTGAGGACTTCGAAACCTTCGTCGGTAACCAAGACGGTGTGTTCCCACTGGGCTGAGAGACTATGATCCTTTGTCACGATCGTCCATCCATCAGCGAGTTCGCGGATTTCTCTGCGTCCGGCATTAATCATCGGCTCGATCGTGAAAATCATGCCAGGCGACAAAATCATGCCCGTACCGGCCTTGCCGTAGTGCAGAATCTGCGGGTCTTCATGGAAGCGCCTTCCAATACCGTGCCCGCAAAATTCTCGAACCACGGAAAAGCCACTGGATTCGGCAAGCTGTTGGATGGTTGAACCAATATCGCCAAGGCTCGCTCCAGGTTTTACTTGCCTGATCCCGGCCCACATACAGCGGTAGGTCATCTCGCACAGGCGCCGTGCAGCCACACTGCAGTCACCCACCAAGAACATTCGACTGGTGTCCCCGTGAAAGCCATTTTTAATCACAGTGATATCTAGGTTGACGATATCGCCTGTCTTGAGGACGCGTTCGCCTGGAATGCCGTGGCAGACTTGGTGGTTGACCGAGGTGCAAATCGACTTGGGAAAAGGGCTGTAGCCTGGGGGTGCATAGTTCAACGGAGCAGGAATTGTTTGCTGTTCATGAACCATGTAATCGTGGCAGAGTCGGTCGAGGTGTTCGGTGGTGACACCCGGCTTGACATAAGGTGTAATAAAATCGAGAACTTCAGAGGCTAGACGACCTGCCTCTCTCATGCCGTGGATTTCTTCAGCGGTCTTAATCACTACAGCCATAGCCTACGAGTCCTCAAAGTCAGGCAGCGATTTGCTGCTAAATGCTTGTTATGACTATAATTATAGGCTTTTTAAAACGCGCGCTACTTCTCTTTCAGATCATTTCAATCAACGCCTGCTTTGGTTGACTAAGTCGAAGAAACGTCGGGTGTCCTCGTTGATCGAGGGTTTCCAGTAGCGTTAGACCCAACCCAGACTTTGGAGTTTTTTATGTCCGTAACCATGCGGCAAATGCTTGAGGCCGGTGTTCACTTTGGCCACCAGACACGCTTTTGGAATCCGAAAATGGCGCCTTTCATTTTCGGGCACCGAAACAAAATCCACATTATTAATCTTGAGAAAACCCTTTCGCAGTTTCAAGAGGCCGCCCGCTACGTGAAACAACTGTCTGCCAACCGAGGCACGGTGTTATTCGTCGGCACCAAGCGTTCATCACGCGAAGTGATCGCAGAGGAGGCACAACGTTGCGGGATGCCCTTCGTTGACCAGCGTTGGTTAGGCGGGATGCTTACCAATTTTAAAACAGTGAAGGGTTCGATCAAGCGTTTGAAGGACATGGAAACCATCATCAGCGAAGGTGGTGTTGAGCGTATGCCCAAGAAAGAAGGGCTATTGTTCCAGCGCGAATACGACAAATTGGTCCGTAGCTTGGGCGGTATCAAAGATATGGGCGGGATGCCTGATGCGATTTTTGTAATCGACGTCGGCTACCACAAAATTGCGGTCACCGAAGCGAATAAGCTGGGGATTCCGGTTATAGGCATTGTTGATACCAATCATGCGCCAGAAGGCATCGACTACGTCATTCCTGGTAATGACGATGCTTCGCGCGCCGTACGGCTCTATGCACGTGGCTTGGCCGATGTGATTTTGGAAGGGCGCTCGGCCGCTTTGGCAGAGATTGCTAAGCATGCCGACGACGAAGAAGAGTTCGTCGAGGTTGATGAATCCGAGGAAGCTGTTTAAGTTTTTATATTGATCAGAAACCGGGGGCTTGGCCCCCGATTTTTTTAACAGGAGCCCAACGAATGGCTGAAATTACAGCATCCATGGTTAAAGCGCTGAGGGAAAAAACCGATGCCCCGATGATGGAGTGCAAGAAGGCGCTGGCTGAGGCAGCAGGCGATTTGGCAAAAGCAGAGGAAATTCTTCGTGTAAAGCTTGGCAGCAAGGCGAGCAAAGCGGCTAGTCGGACTGCAGCGGAAGGTGTTGTTGCCATTTACATCAGCGGTGATCGCAAACTTGGCGCAATGGTTGAGCTCAACTCAGAGACCGACTTCGTTGCAAAAAATGACGATTTCATCGGTTTTTCGCAAGAGCTGGCAAGATTGGTCGCCGAGCAATCGCCTTCCGATGTCGATGCGCTCTCGGCGCTTCAGACCAGCCACGGCGTCAGTGTTGAGGCTCATCGCACCGCGCTGATTGGAAAAATTGGCGAAAATATGAACATTCGTCGATTCCAGCGTTTGCAAGCTCAGGGGCATTTGGCGAGCTACATTCACGGCGGCTCAAAGATTGGTGTACTTGTCGATTTGCTTGGTGCTGACGAGCAGCTTGCGAAGGATTTGGCAATGCATATCGCCGCCAGTAAGCCAAAATCACTCGATCGAAGCGGCGTGCCTGAAGATTTGATTGAGGCAGAGCGCCGCGTCGCAACCGAAAAAGCGGCCGAATCCGGAAAGCCAGCCGACATTGTGGCCAAGATGGTCGAGGGAAGTGTGCAAAAATTCCTCAAAGAAGTAACCTTGCTTGGTCAGGTGTTTGTCAAGGATGACAAAGTTACTGTCGAGCAACTGCTCAAGCAGCGTCAGGCTAGCGTGCCAAGTTTTGTGCTGTATGTCGTTGGCGAGGGTATGGAGAAGAAGGCAAATGATTTTGCAGCGGAGGTGGCGGCGCAGGCTGCGGCTGCCGCTGCATCGCGTTGATTCAATGCTTTTTCTGAAGCCCTGCTCGGGGCAGGCCCTGTAACAAGGGCATTTTTGTTGAGGAGGAACGGTGGGCGCTAAGCATCAAGGACTATCTGAACAGATGCCTCTCAAATACCAGCGAATCCTCCTCAAACTCTCTGGCGAAGCGCTGATGGGCGACGACGCGTTCGGCATCAGCCGGCAAACCATCGAGCGGATTGCCCGGGAAATCCGTGCGGTTCATCAACTTGGTGTTGAGTTGGCGGTCGTGATCGGTGGCGGCAACATATTTCGAGGCGTTGCAGGTGGCGCCGCCGGCATGGACAGGGCAACGGCTGATTACATGGGCATGCTTGCCACGGTTATGAACGCGCTTGCACTCCAAGACGCACTGAGACAGGTTGAGGTGCCGGCAAGGACTCAATCGGCCTTAAAAATCGAGCAGGTCGTCGAGCCTTATATCCGCCCCAAAGCACTTCGATATTTGGAAGAGGGCAAAGTTGTGATTTTTGCGGCAGGAACCGGCAATCCCTTCTTCACAACTGACACGGCAGCCGCGCTAAGAGGCGCAGAGATGGGTGTTGAGGTGGTGTTGAAGGCGACTAAAGTGGACGGGGTATACGACGCAGATCCAGCCCACTACCCTCAAGCTCAGCGTTATAAGGCGCTCAGCTTTGATCAGGCGATTCGCGATAACTTGCGGGTGATGGATGCTACGGCTTTTGCGCTGTGTCGCGACCAACGATTGCCTGTTATTGTGTTTTCTATTTTTAAAGAGGGTGGGCTGCGTAGTGTTTTACTTGGCGAGCCCGAGGGTACCCTGGTGCATTTGTAAGGAATAAGCGTCATGAGTCCAGCCGATATTCGTCAGCAAGCCGAGCAAAAAATGCTCAAAGCTATCGATTCACTCAAGCATGTCCTCTCTCGAATTCGTACGGGAAGAGCGCATGCAGGTTTGCTCGAACACGTCCATGTCGATTACTACGGCAGCCAGGTTCCTCTTAGCCAGGTTGCGAACATCACGGTTCTCGATGCACGAACCTTGGGTGTCAGTGTCTGGGAAAAAAAGATGGCCACGGTTGTCGATAAGGCGATCCGTGAGGCGGATTTAGGTCTTAATCCAATTGCAACGGGTGAGCTGATTAGGGTTCCGATGCCCCCACTGTCCGAGGAGCGGCGCAAAGAACTCGTCAAGCTTGTTAAAGGCGAGGCCGAGCATGCAAAGGTTGCGGTCCGCAACCTGCGTCGTGATGCCAACGAGCAGTACAAAAAGCTCCTCAAGGACAAGGCAATGTCCGAGGACGAGGAACGTCGCGCTCAAGACGATGTTCAAAAACTGACCGATCGCTTTGTTGCCGATATCGACAAGTTGATTGCGACCAAAGAACAAGAACTCATGGCGGTCTAGCCTTTGCTTATCGCCATGTGGCAGCATGCACTGGGCAGTCAGTTGTTCCTTTCTTGGGCGCACTGTGCATAGTTCCACGCAAATCATCCCGCAAACGACCGATATGCCAAGGCATGTGGCTGTCATCATGGATGGCAACGGTCGTTGGGCTCGAGCAAGAGGTCTTCCACGGGTTGCGGGTCATAAAAAAGGTGTCGATAGTGTGAGATCGCTTGTCAGCGATTGCGGGCGTAAGGGGATTGCTCACCTCACCCTGTTTGCCTTTAGTTCGGAAAACTGGCGTCGCCCACCCGATGAAGTATCGTGGTTGATGGCCTTGTTTGTTTCCTTGTTGGAGCGTGAGGTTAAAAGCCTTCATCGGAATAAGGTTCGACTGCGGGTGATTGGTGATCTGAAAGCTTTCGAACCCAAGCTTCAGGACCTGATACACGATGCAGAGGCTTTAACGTCTCAAAATCAGGGGCTTAACCTCACGATCGCGGCTAACTACGGCGGGCGCTGGGACTTGTTGCAGGCGATGCAAGCGATGCTTGCTTCGAAGCCCCATCTTGCTTTGCATCCCCAACATATCGGTGAGGCGGACTTGTCTGCATTTTTAACGATGGCCGATGCACCTGAGCCCGATTTGTTTATTCGAACCGGTGGTGAGCAGCGAATCAGTAATTTTTTACTCTGGCATCTAGCCTATACCGAGTTGTACTTTACCGATACGCTTTGGCCCGATTTTGACGAGGCAGCGTTTGCCTGTGCCTTGCATAGCTATCGAGCCCGTGAACGTCGATTTGGCCGCACGAGCGAGCAACTCAGGGTTGAATCCTAATGTTAATGCGCCGGGTTGTTACGGCCCTGGCTTTGCTGCTGATCCTTATTCCTGCTTTACTCGCTCCGCAGCCTTGGGTTTGGGCCTGTTTCAGCTTGGTATTTGTGATGCTCGCTGCATGGGAATGGATGCGGTTACTGGAGCCATCGCGATCGCAGACTTCTGCATTTTTCGCTTTGTTATCAATGGGCTTGATACTTATTTTCGATCTGATTGTTCAAGATCGACTGTGGCTCGACGAGCTCGTTTCACCTCTTAGTCTTGCGGCGGCCTTGTTTTGGATCGTGATCGTTCCTCGGTCTTTTAAGGGGCGCGTTCAAGCGGGTTGGCTTCAGGCATGGCTTGCATGGGTCTTCTTGCTCGCTGCCTGGCTTGCCCTGATGGCATTGCATCGCGTCGATCTTGTCCTACTTGTTTCTGGCCTCGCACTGGTTTGGGTGGCTGATATCGCCGCTTATTTCGCTGGGAGGCGCTTTGGACGGCGAAAGTTAGCGCCATCGATTAGTCCCGGCAAGACTCAGGAAGGTGCTCTTGGCGCCTGCTTGGCTGTCGGGCTTTTGGGTTTAGGAAGTCTCTTGCTTCCCGGGGAGGGATGGATGCAGGCCTTGCCAAGGCGTTGGTTCGATTTGCTGTCGCAAGTAATGAGTGATGCGCTCGCTGTCTGTGTGCTTTTGGGGCTCTTGCTCGTCTTGGTGATTCTGAGCATCATCGGTGATCTCTACGAGTCTCAACTCAAACGACTTGCTGGGGTGAAGGACAGCTCAAACCTGCTACCTGGTCACGGGGGTATTTTGGATCGTATTGATGCCTTGTTACCCGTACTTCCTGCGATTGTGCTTATCGATCGATGGTTGCTGTGGCTCGTTGCGAGGCTTTCATGATCCGATCGATTGCCCTGCTTGGTGGTACCGGCTCGATCGGTGACAGCACGCTTGATGTCATTTCACAGCATCCGGATCGGTACCGATTGCGATCGGTTTCTGGTTTTCGCAATATTGAAAAGCTGATAGCGATCTGTCAGCGTTTTGTTCCCGATCAGGTCGTCGTTCCCGATCAGACTACGGCATCCACGCTACGCGTTGCTCTAGCGCGAGGCGCAAATCATCATCAACCTCGCCAAGCCGAGCCAGAGATACGTTGGGGCCCTAGGGGACTTGAAAGCATAGCCTCGGATCCGCAAGTTGATGTGGTGGTTGCCGCAATTGTTGGCGCTGCTGGACTTGCCTCGGTGCTCTGTGCGGCCGATGCGGGAAAAATTATTGCGCTGGCCAACAAAGAAGCACTTGTGATGAGTGGGTCGCTCTTAGCCGAGCGCTGCGCTCGGTCCGGTGCACGCTTGCTACCCCTCGACAGTGAGCACAATGCGGTCTTTCAATGCCTACCCTGCGCTGCGCTGCCAAGTCAGCATCAAGATGCGATTTCACATCTCGCACAAAGCCCTGCATACGGAGTTGAGTCAATTACCTTAACTGCCTCAGGAGGTCCATTTCGGTGCTGGACCAAAGTGCAAATGGAGCACGCAAGCATACGCGAAGCGGTTAAGCATCCGAACTGGAGCATGGGGCAAAAGATATCGGTTGATTCTGCAACTTTAATGAATAAAGGCTTGGAACTCATTGAAGCGCAGCGACTTTTTTCGATTTCTCCAAGTAAGCTTCACGTATTGATTCATCCCCAGAGCATTGTGCATGCCATGGTGCAATATCGCGACGGATCGGTGATTGCCCAACTCGGTGAGCCCGATATGCGAACACCTATCGCTCAAGTACTTGGCTGGATCGCTGGGACAGCCCATCGTATCTCAAGCGGGGTGAAGCCGCTTGAGCTGGCGCGTATTGGGAGGCTTGACTTCGAGGCGCCAGATGTCGATCGCTTTCCAGCTTTAGGGCTGGCTATCGAAGCCATGAAAACCGGAGGCAATGCAGCCTGCGTATTGAATGCCGCCAATGAAGTTGCAGTTGCTGGTTTTCTTGCGGGGCGCTGTAAATTCACTGATATTGCCGCATGCGTCGAGTTGGTACTGGATAAGATGGCAAACTCCGATGAGCTCGGATCTCTCGAGTCCATTCTTGATACGGATCGCCAAGCAAGGGCGATCGCTGACGAGGTCTTAACGCGGTTTGACTTGGGGTTTGCATGACGCTTGTCTACTTTCTACTAGCGATCACTTTTCTAGTCTTCGTGCACGAGCTAGGGCATTTTCTTGCCGCCCGGTCATGCGGGGTCAAAGTACTGAGCTTTTCGATTGGTTTTGGGCCTGCGATTGCGAGTGTTCAGTGGCGGGGTACCGAGTATCGATTGGCCATGATTCCGCTCGGTGGCTACGTCAAAATGCTCGGTGAGCGTTCCGAGCAGCACCCGAATCAAGCCGAATCGTTTTCAGCGCAGTCGCCGTGGCGCCGCGCGTGGATTTCGGTGGCCGGTCCACTTGCTAATCTCGTACTAGCATGGCTGCTTTTTGCGGCATTGGTTTGGCAACAACCCGAGCAGGTGTCTTCACTGCTTGATAGCCCAGAGCCCTCAAGCTGGGCTGCCAGCCGCGGTCTCGAATCGGGAGATCGGGTGATTGCCGTCAACAACACAGCCATTCAAACGTGGCGGGACCTCGAATTGGCGCTAAGGGCGGCCCGGCCAGGCCAAGTCGAGCTGACCTTTGAAAAGCTCGGAGTGATTGAGGTCAGTTCGCAGGAACTCGCCAAGCAAGCGGGGGCTGGAGATACAGGCGACTTGCTCAACCCTCGGTCACTGGGACTGCGCCCCATGGTGCTCGAATTAGCGATCGGCCAAGTCTTGCCGCAAAGCGCTGCTGAGGCAGCTGGCATACAGGCAGGAGACCGGTTGCTACGGGTAAATGAGCAAGCGGTCCGCGATGCAAAAGCGCTCATCGATTTGATTCGCCGTTCGCCGAATCAGTCCATGCTCTTCGAGGTTGAACGCGAAGGAGAGCGATTGCGCATCGAGCTAACACCCCGAATCGACGAAACCGACCGGGCTGCGTCGCCCACCGGCCTTGATGCAAATCAACGACAACATGCTCGTATCGGTGCAAGCCTCAGTCCTCGATTTGACATGGTGCAAATGCCTCGGGATTGGTTCAACCTCATCGAATCGGCCAGTATTCAAACCTGGCACGTTACGTCGCTCACCGTTACAAGTCTTTGGCGCATGCTGACCGGCGAACTCTCCTGGCGCCAGCTTGGTGGCCCTGTCAGTATTGCCGATCAGGCAGGCCAAAGTGCTCAACGCGGGGCCAATGCCTACCTTGGCTTTCTCGCGGTGCTCAGCATTGGACTTTTTGTTCTCAATATGATTCCCCTGCCCATGTTGGACGGTGGGCATTTGGTATATTGCGCCATTGAGCTGATCCGCGGTCGAGCCTTGTCGGAAGCCCTCCGATTACGACTCCAACAACTTGGTCTGACGGCCATTCTGGCGCTCACCATGATTGCCTTATGGAATGATTTTTCGCGTTTTTTCTAGAGCCAGAATCCGATTACAAGTGAACTGTTACCTAAAGTTGCCGCTTCAGCGCCTTGACATGATTGTGCTGTTTAAGGGTCTATTAAGCCTTCTGCTGTTTGTTTTTGCTTTTACGGGTTCTGCTCGGGCATTTGAAGCATTTAAGGTTGCAGATATTCGGATCGAGGGTATCCAGAGGACCGACCCGGGAACCGTTTTCAGTTACTTACCGATTCGTATTGGCGATAGCCTGCAGGAGGCACAGGCCATCACGGCAATAAGGGCGCTTTTTGCGACTGGTTTTTACAAAGATGTACGGCTTGAGCGCGACGGAAATGTGCTTGTTGTCTACATCGAAGAGCGGCCCGCGGTCGGATCAGTCAGCTTCGATGGGATTAAGGAATTTGATAAAGAGGTGGTTCGTAAGGCCTTGTCGGACTCCGGGCTTGCCGAAGGACGAATTTTTGACCGCAGCTTGCTCGATCGGGCCGAGCAAGAACTCAAGAGGCAATACCTATCACGTGGCAAGTACGCCGTCCGGGTCATTGCCACAGTGACGCCCTTGGAGAGGAACCGCGTCGGTGTGAATTTGGACGTAACCGAAGGCGAAAACGCAAAAATTGCACAGATTAGTTTTGTCGGCAACGCAGCGTTTTCAGAGCGGCAGCTTTTGGATCAGATCAAGCTTCAGCGGCCCGGTTGGACCACTTGGTATACCAAAAATGATCAGTATGCAAAGGAAAAACTGCAGGCGGATTTAGAGGCTTTGCGATCGTTTTATACCGAGCGCGGCTATCTTGAGTTTCAAGTCGATTCGACCCAGGTCTCAATTTCACCCGACCGACAAGACGTTTTCATCACCATTGCCATGAAAGAAGGTGAGCAATTTCGGGTGGCCGATGTTGCATTCGGCGGCGTGTTGCTCGGTCGAGAGGACGTTTTTCGTGCAGCGATGAAGCTTAAACGAGGCGATGTTTTTAATGGCCGCTTGCTGAGCGAGAGCGCCAAACGAATGAGTGATGAGCTTGCTGTCTTGGGTTATGCCTTTGCCAATGTCAACCCCGTTCCAGAAATTGTCAGAGAGCGTCGCGAAGTCAACTTCACGGTAGTCATTGATCCGGGGCGCCGCGTCTATGTGCGACGCATCAATATTTCGGGTAATGCAAGGACGAAAGATGAAGTGATTCGGCGTGAACTGAGGCAGTTTGAGGATTCATGGTACGACGCTGGTCGTATTCGCTTATCGCGCGAACGGGTGCAGCGAACCGGTTTTTTTAAGCAGGTTCAGATCGATACGGTACCGGTTCCCAATACAGCCGATCAGGTCGACTTGGCCGTTGTTGTCGAAGAGCTTCCTACAGGAAACTTCAATATCGGTGCGGGCTTTTCATCGACCGAGCGTGTTGTCTTTACCGCCAGCATTAACGAGAGCAATTTATTTGGCTCGGGCCAGTCGCTGTCGATGAGCGTTAATACAAGCCGGCTCTACCAAACCTTAGCCGTTTCTTGGTCAAACCCTTATTGGCGACGTGACGGTATTGGCCGATCGGTTGATTTTTATACGCGAAAATTCGATGCTGCAACCTTGAATTTAGGTCAGTATACCTTGCGAAACAACGGTGCTGGGATTAGGTTTTACATGCCCTACACCGAATTCACTAAGCTTGGGGCAGGGCTTACGTTTGAGCAAAACCAGGTTGGGCTCGGCCTTAATCCTCCTCAGCGTTTTCTGAGCTATGTGAATCTCTTTGGCGAAAATCCCAGAACGGTTTTGAGTAATCTCACATGGTCAAGGGATAGCCGGGATAGCGCCTTCCAACCGCGAGAAGGCTCGCTCATGGTCGCAAGCTTGGACACTGCGCTGCCAGGGCTTGATTTGCAGTACTTTCGACTCACCCATGTACAAAATTGGTATTTCCCAGTTAGCCGCCAGTTAACATTAGGGCTTACCGCTGATCTGGGCTATGGCCAAGCTTACGGTGGCCAACCCTATCCATTTTTTAAGAATTTTTACGCCGGCGGTATTGGCAGCGTTAGGGGCTACTTCCCGTCCTCGCTTGGACCGCGCGATGCGGTCGACGGCGCTGCGCTTGGCGGTCGTGCCAAGACAGTGTTCAATGCCGAACTTGGTTTTCCTATCCCGGGCACCAAGGGCGATATGGGTTTGCGAGCTTTCGCTTTTACCGATGCGGGAAATGTTTTCCCCGGTGGTAGTCCTGACTTCGGCTCACTCCGATACTCGGCAGGTCTCGGAGTCGCCTGGATGTCACCCTTTGGGCCGCTCAAGCTAAGTTTCGGCGTTCCCATCCGTCCGGAACCAACCGACCGAACCCAACGTATTCAGTTTCAGGTTGGAACCGGGCTTTAGGCCTGTACCTCGAAGCCTTGTTCGCCAGAACTATGCGATGATCCGGCCTATTGACCAAGGTGCGATATTTTTATTGGAACTGTTTTATGGGAACCGTTTGCTATGACTAGCATCACAATGATGAACTCGACAGCTAGAGGTTTATGCCAAGGGCTAAGTTCAGGCGTTCGCCCTCAGCATGTGATCGTATCGATCCTGTTCGCGCTTGCGATGCTCACGCCTTGGGCGGTCATTGCAGCCGATGCGCCACGCATTGCGGTCGTTCAAACCGAGCGAATCCTACGCGAAGCAGCCCCGGCCAAGGCTGCGCAAACCAAGCTTGAGCAAGAGTTTGGCAAGCGCGATAAAGAGTTACAAGAGCTAGGGGCAAAGCTAAAAGCCGCCGGTGAACGACTCGAGCGTGACGCTACCGTCATGGCAGAGTCTGAGCGTGCGCGTCGACAGCGTGAGGTTGCTGATTTGGATAAGGAGTTTCAGCGACGCCAACGGGAGTTCAGAGAAGACCTAAACCAGCGACGCAATGAAGAACTCTCGCAGGTCGTGGAACGGGTTAATCGTGTGATTCGCCAGATTGCTGAGCAAGAAAAATTTGATCTGGTACTCCAAGAAGCTGTTTACTTTAGCCCGCGTATCGATTTGACCGACAAAGTGCTAAGAGCGCTTTCCGGTGCAAAATAGGCAAGTTGGCTCCGCTGCTAAGGCCTTTGCTTTTGGTGTCCTGCAGCAGGCGATTGGCGGTGAGTGCTCGCTCGATCAGACCTATCCCATCGAGGGAATAGCGAGTCTAGCGCGTGCTGGCCCAGGCCAGATAAGTTTCTTGAGCTCATCGCGCTATCGTCAAGAAGCCATGCAGACCGCTGCCTCGGCTGTGCTTTTGCGTGCTAACGATCTTGACTACTTGCCAAACCACACGAAGGCTTGGCTGGTTGATGATCCCTATTTGGCCTACGCCAGGCTGACTGCGTTTTGGCAGTTTGGTGTAAATCAGGACTTACACCAGGCGCCTATTGCAAAGAGCGCTCGATTAGGTGAGGGGGTCATTCTTGGTGCTGGTGCCAGCATTGGTGATGGTGCCGTCATCGGTGATCGGGTTAGGCTAGGTCCTGGTGTTCATGTGGGTTCGGGGGTAGTGATTGGCGACGATTGCCAATTACGTGCTGGCGTGGTTGTTGAGCATGATTGTGAGATTGGGGCTGACGTACTGATTCATGCAAACACGGTGATTGGATCCGACGGATTCGGATTTGCCCGGACCGCACAAGGACAATGGGTCAAAATTCATCAACTCGGTTCGGTTCGTATTGGGGCAAACGTAGAAATTGGCGCCCAGTGCAGCATTGACCGCGGCGCACTCGACGACACGATGATTGGCAGAGGCTCGAAACTCGATAATCAAATTCAGATCGGCCACAATGTGCAACTTGGTGTGGACTGCGCGCTTGCGGGCTGTGTCGGCATCGCCGGAAGTACCAGCTTAGGGGATCGGGTCATGGTTGGTGGCGGGGCAGGGATACTTGGCCATTTGACGATTGCCGATGATGTCGTGATCGCTGCCATGAGCTTGATTTCTCAATCGATATCTCAACCAGGGGTCTATGGTGGGGTCTTCCCGCAACTGCCTCAAAGACAAGCTGAGCGATGTGCGGCGGTGCTTAAGCAATTACCGAACTTTAGGACCCGGGTCATGCGTCTTGAAGCGGCAGTCGATCAATTCCTAGGGAGCGAAGCGAGTGAGTGACACGACCCTTCCATCTGCGAAGACCCACGCGGGTCTCGATATCCGAGCCATTCTTGAACACTTGCCCCATCGTTACCCGATGCTATTGGTCGATCGAGTCCTCGATGTGGTGCCTGGGCAGTCGATTCATGCGATTAAGAACGTCAGCATTAATGAAGCGTTCTTTATGGGGCATTTCCCTCATATCCCGGTCATGCCAGGTGTTCTGATGATTGAAGCACTGGCGCAGGCTGCCGGAATTCTTTCTTTTCAGACAATGGGGCAAACCGCAGATCTAAGTTCTGTTTTTTATTTCGTTGGTATTGACGCAGCACGCTTTAAGCGCCCTGTGGGACCTGGCGATCAACTCCATCTGAAGGTGAGCATCCTACGAGCCAAGGGCGGTATCTGGAAATATGAGGCTCGCGCTTTGGTTGATGATCAACTAGCGGTCGAGGCAGAGCTCATGTGTACCATGCGAAAAGTTGAGGCTTAAGCCCGCCATGACCAAGATTCATCCCAGCGCAATTATTAGTACGAAGGCTGAACTCGACGAGGATGTCGAGATAGGTCCTTATTGCGTTGTTGGGGAGGGTGTCGAGTTGTCATCTGCCTGTGTATTGATGTCGCATGTGGTGATTGAAGGTCCTTGTCGAATCGCCTCCAATAACCGTTTTCATCCTTTTTCATCGATTGGTGGCCCGCCGCAAGACAAAAAGTATCGTGGTGAGCCCACATCGCTCGACATTGGGCATGGCAATGTCTTTCGCGAAGGTGTTACCGTTAATCGTGGAACCGCTCAGGATAAGGGCCTCACGCGAATCGGTAGTGATAACTGGGTCATGGCTTATGTGCACATCGCTCATGATTGCATCATCGGAAATCATTGCATCTTGGCCAATAGCGTTAATCTCGCGGGACATGTTCAGCTCGGCGACTACGCGGTGCTTGGTGGGTACACGGGTGTGCATCAGTTTTGTCAGGTCGGGGCGCACGTCATGGCTGGCATTGCCTCAGTCATTGTTAAGGACGTTCCGCCTTATTTAATGATTTCCGGAAATGCTGCAAAGCCTTTTGGTTTAAACCGTGAGGGCTTAAAACGCAGAGGATTTACTGGTTCGCGTCTTAAAGCGATGCAAGATTCATATCGTATTCTGTATCGCGAAGGTTTGAGGCTTGAGGAAGCGATTACAAGATTGCGGGAGCAGCATCAACAATTGATCGATGCTTCACTGACAGACGAGGCCAACGATTTATTGCTGAGCCTTCGTTTTCTCGATACGGCAACACGGGGCATTATTCGGCCTTAATGCGCGCTGAACAAGCCATGACTCAGCTTCAGCCTCTCAGAAGGCTTGCGCTTGTTGCGGGCGAATCATCGGGTGATCAAATTGCTGCTGCGGTGATCGCCAAACTTTTTCAGCGCGCTGTGCCGCTTGAGGTACGAGGAGTCGGGGGACCTTCGCTTGTCGCTGCTGGTATGACTTGCGATGTAGGCATAGAGGCCTTGTCGCTTCGCGGCTATGTTGAGGTTATCAGGCATCTGCCTCGTTTGTTGCGACTACGCAAAAACTTGTTAGAACGGTTTAGCCGTTGGCCCGCTGACATCTTTCTGGGTGTCGATGCGCCCGACTTCAATTTGCAGCTAGCTGCCATGCTTAAGCGCCGAGGCATTCGAAGCTATCACCTAGTTGGCCCTTCAATTTGGGCCTGGCGACCAGAGCGTAAGTGGCAGATTGCTAAGGCGGTTGACCACCTTCTCTTGTTATTTCCCTTTGAGGAAGCGCTTTATCGCGAGACCGGTTTGGCGACGACTTATGTAGGACATCCGATGGCTGATCAGATCAGCTTTAACCCGGATCGGATAGCGGCACGCCAGGCACTTGGATTTGATACCGATCCAAATTTAAAATCGATCGTCGAAGCATCCGATTCAGATCGCTGGTTTTGTTTGCTACCTGGCTCGCGGTCGGACGAGATCCATCAACATGCAGCGTTAATGCTTGAAGTGGCTCAGCAAATGGCTTTCCAACACCCACGTGCTTTGTTCTTGATGCCTGCAGCGAGTCCGAAGCTTCATACGCAACTGAGGGACTTGATTGCCAGACATGTCCATGCTGCGAGCAAACGAATTATCTTGTATCACGGCGAGGCTCGTCGTTGTATCGCTGCCTGTGACCAGGTGCTCGCGGCAAGTGGGACCGTTTGCCTTGAGGCTGCGCTCATTGGCCGACCGATGGTTATCATTTATCGCATGCCTGCTCTAAGCTATCGATGGATGAGGCGGCTACAGTTACAGCCATGGGTGGGTCTTCCTAATATTCTGGCGCAAAAGTTTCTGGTGCCTGAGCTGATTCAGTCGCAAGCCACTGTTTCGGCCATCATTGATGCGCTGGACTCACAATGGGAAAATCAAGCATTGCTTGCTTCACTAAACAACGCTTTTTTCGCTATTCATCAGAGCCTGCGCCGCGATTGTGCAAGTCGTTGTGCCGCCGTTCTTGAGGCAGCCTTGGTTAGATGAAGACCGTGCTACTTGCAGGCCTTGACGAGGCTGGTCGAGGACCCCTTGCGGGCCCTGTGTTTGCAGCGGCCGTTATTTTGGATACATCGCGTCCGATTAATGGGCTTAGGGATTCAAAAAAGCTTTCTGAGAAAAAGCGCAATACACTTAGGTCGCTGATCCTGTCGCAAGCACGGGCGTACAGCATTGCCAGCGCAAGTGTTGAAGAAATCGATGAGCTCAATATCTTGCAGGCGAGTCTTCTCGCGATGCGAAGGGCTGCGGTACAACTTGAAGCGCAAATCGATCACAGGGCCATTGAGGTGAACTATTGGGTCGACGGTAATCAAGATCCCCGACTTGATCGGCCAACCCGATGTGTCGTGGGTGGGGATGACCTGGTACCAGCGATTGCTGCCGCCTCGATTCTTGCCAAGACCAGTCGGGATGCATACATGATCGATGCTGCGAAGCGTTATCCCGTTTATGGGTTTGAGCGGCATAAGGGCTACCCAACATCCATGCACCGAGATGCCATCGCAGCTAACGGTCCATGCGATATGCATAGGCGCTCATTCTCATGGAAGTGATTCGCTCACGAAGCAACGAGCTTGTACAGCGTGTTCGCAAACTCGCCCATGACGCGGCGCTGAGGCGATCGCAGGGTCGCTGCGTACTGTTGGGTGAGCGGCTCATTCAGGATTGGCTAGCGCGAGGCGCCGTGCTCAGCCAAGTACTCATTCCGCAGCGCTGGCTGCTTAGACCCGAGGCACAGCGAGCGCTCTTGAGCTGGCAAGCGCAGCTGGGCGGCTTGAACAAGGCCAGGTCTTGTGCTTGGTTGCTTCTGGAGGGAACGCTGGCTGATGGCATACCAGGGCTCGTCACGGACGCTGCCCCGATAGCTGTCGCAGCCTTTCATGAGCTAGAGGACATCGAGTCGCTGCCACAAGATGGCGACATTCTCTTTTTCGATGGCATTCAAGATCCCGGCAATCTTGGGACATGCTTGAGGACTGCGGCTGCGTTCGGTGTGAAGGCTTGTATTCCTGGTCCAGGTTGTGCCGACTTGTGGTCTCCCAAAACCCTGCGTGCTGCTATGGGGGCACACCAGCGCTTAAGCTTGTTCTCGGTCAGATCTTTTGAAAGTTTCATTGAGCGGCTGAGCGGGCCGATTCGGGCGGCTGATGCCCAGGGACTTGCCGCTCATGAGAGTGATTTGAGGCTTCCTGGACTCTGGGTGCTGGGGGCCGAAGGAAGAGGCCTGTCAGCGGCGATCAAGCAGCACCCCCGTGTTTCGCTACACGCCATTCCGATGCAAAGTCACACTGAATCCCTAAACGCCGCCATGGCTCAGGGCATATTGCTATACGAACAATACCGTCAGCGCCTGCGTTAGCTTGCCAGCTTTAGCACGTCGCCAGCGTTAGCGTGTCGCTAGCGGTCGCCGAGCTGTTGCAAGATGGTTGTGGCTATTTCTTCGATGGATTTGGAAGTTGACGACAGCCAGCGAATGCCTTCGCGCCGCATCATGTGCTCGGCTTCGGCCACTTCATGGCGGCAGTTATTGAGTGAAGCGTACTGACTTCCTGGGCGTCGCTCATTGCGTACCTGGCTAAGTCGCTCGGGGGTTATGGATAGGCCAAACAATTTGCCGCGGTAGGCAAGTAGGGCAGGAGGGAGCTTTTTTCGCTCGAAGTCCTCGGGTATTAATGGGTAGTTAGCAGCCTTGAGTCCGTGTTGCATCGCCAGATAGAGGCTGGTGGGCGGTTTCCCCGACCGCGATACGCCCACCAAAATGACGTCAGCATCCTTTAGGTTTGCCGAGGACTGGCCGTCATCGTGGGCAAGCGAAAAATTTATCGCTTCAATGCGGTTTTTGTATTGCTGACTGTCCGCGACATTGTGTAAACGCCCGATGGTATGGGTGGACTTCATGTTCAACTCTTGCTCAAGCGGTGCAACAAAGCTTGCGAAGAGATTGATTACAAAGGCGTTTGCATCTCGCATAACCGCTGCAATCTCGGGATTCACCAAGGTTGAGAACACCAAGGGCCGCGTAGATTCGACGTCACTGCATCGATTGATTTTTTCAAGTGCCTCTTGCGCTTTGGCCATGCTATCGATAAACGGCAGCCGGACTTCGCGGATGAGAAGCTTTTCAAACTGTGCAAGTAGTGAGTGGCCGAAGCCTTCAGCGGTGATACCGGTGCCGTCTGATACGTAAAACACGGTGCGCTGCTTGGGATTGGCTGAGGTTGGGATCGCTGATTCGGTCATCACGCTGTCTTAAGAGGCGAAGGCTAAAGGGTAGAATTTACGCCATTGGATCCACAACTCGGTGCCGATTTGCGCCAGATCCCCATGCTTTTTCAACTTGTGTTTAGGAAAATCGATGAACAAGCACCTCAGCGAACGCCTTGTCGTTCCCTTCGAGGCATTACGCATGACCGATGTTGAATCGGTCGGCGGCAAAAATGCATCCCTCGGTGAAATGATTAGCCAACTGGCTCACGCAGGTGTGCGTGTACCAGGCGGCTTCGCAACAACGGCACAGGCCTTCCGCGACTTTTTGGCATTCAACCACCTAACGAGCCGGATTGCCAAGCGGCTGACGGGGCTTAATGTTGAAGACGTCAAGGCCCTTGCGCAGTGTGGGGAGGAGATTCGCCATTGGATCGAGTCGGCTCCCTTGCAACCTGCGCTCGAAGCCGCCATTCGCGAGGCTTTTCGATCGCTCGAAGCTGAGTCGGGCGGCACGCTATCAGTTGCCGTCCGTTCGTCAGCAACAGCAGAAGACCTGCCGGACGCTTCGTTTGCAGGACAGCAAGAAAGTTTTCTCAATGTGCTTGGTATCGACGAAGTCCTATTGAAAGTACGACAGGTCTTTGCATCGCTTTACAACGATCGGGCGATTGCTTATCGCGTGCATCAAGGCTTTGAGCACGCCGAAGTTGCCTTATCAGCCGGGATTCAACGTATGGTGCGCAGTGACGAGGGCTCGTCGGGCGTGATGTTTACCATGGATACAGAGTCAGGCTTTGATCAGGTTGTGTTCATCACGAGTGCTTATGGTCTCGGCGAGACGGTGGTCCAAGGTGCCGTTAATCCCGATGAGTTTTATGTCCACAAGCCCATGCTAAGACAAGGCAAACAAGCGATTGTTCGCAGGCAACTTGGATCAAAGTTAATCCGAATGGCTTTCGCAAGCGATCGCCGAGCAGGCGAATCGGCTGTTAAAACCCTCGAAACTGAGCTGGAAAAGCGCCATCGTTTCTCGCTTCGCGATGAACAAGTGATCGAGCTTGCTCGCTATGCCCTCATCATCGAAGATCATTATCAAAGGCCCATGGATATCGAGTGGGGTCTCGATGGTCTTGATGGCAAGCTTTATATTCTTCAGGCACGTCCCGAAACCGTGAAGTCGCGGCAACAAGGAAAGCAAACGCGCTATCAGCTTAAGACCACCTCAGAGGTGCTGGCAAGTGGCCGTGCGATTGGACAGAAAGTTGGCGCTGGCATGGTCCGCATTGTTCGCGATGCATCTGAGATGGACCGAATCGGAGCAGGCGACGTTTTGGTTACCGACATGACCGATCCCAATTGGGAACCCATCATGAAACGTGCTGCGGCTATTGTGACTAATCGAGGCGGGCGGACCTGCCATGCGGCGATTATTGCTCGTGAACTCGGCATCCCAGCTGTTGTGGGCTGTGGTAACGCGACCGATCAGCTTAGTGATGGTGCCCTTGTGACCGTCTCATGTGCCCAAGGAGATACGGGCTATATCTACGATGGACTGCTTGAAACCGAGATCACCGAGCTTGATTCAGGAGAGTTACCGCCAATTCCAACCAAGTTGATGATGAATGTTGGCAATCCCCAACTTGCTTTTGATTTTGCCCAATTACCGAATCAAGGGGTTGGTCTGGCGCGCTTAGAATTTATTATCAATAACGATATAGGTATTCATCCTAAAGCAATCCTCGACTATCCGCATGTCGATGCGGCCTTGAAGTCTGCTGTGGAAAGCGTCGCACGTGGATACGCCTCGCCGCGTGATTTTTATGTTGCAAGGCTTGCTGAGGGCGTGGCCACCATTGCCGCCGCTTTTTGGCCCAAAACAGTGATCGTTCGACTTTCTGATTTTAAGAGTAATGAGTACCGCAAACTAATCGGCGGATCTCGCTATGAGCCCGAGGAAGAAAATCCGATGCTCGGCTTTAGGGGCGCAAGTCGATATCTTTCTGCTGATTTCCGTGAACCTTTTGCGCTCGAATGCGAGGCCATGCGAGTGGTTCGTAACAGCATGGGACTTACCAATGTCGAGTTGATGGTTCCATTCGTGAGAACAGTTGATGAGGCCCGACAAGTGGTCGCTTTACTTAGCGAACAAGGCCTATCGCGTGGCAGTGGTGCGGCCGAGGATGGAAGCGGCGCGCTTAAAATTATCATGATGTGTGAGCTACCGTCGAATGCCATTTTGGCAGATGCTTTTTTGGAGCACTTCGATGGTTTTTCGATCGGATCAAACGATTTAACGCAACTCACCCTAGGGCTTGATAGGGACTCGGGACTGGTTGCTGCTGCATTCGATGAGCGCGATCCCGCGGTACGCGTGCTCTTGTCGCAGGCTATCAAGGCTTGCATCAAACAGGGGAAATACGTTGGTATTTGCGGGCAGGGACCGTCCGATCACCCCGATCTTGCGCAATGGCTTGTGCAAGAGGGTATCCAGTCGATATCCCTAAACCCGGACACCGTCATCGATACTTGGCAGTTGCTTGCAAAGACCTAACTTGTTGCGGTCATGGATCTCTATATTTTTCGAGATTTAGCGCGAACGTGTATCGGTTTTCATAAGCCTTTGTCGTTCGCGCTGCCAATCGCGCTCTTTCGCTGCCTCGCGCTTGTCGTGCTGCTTTTTGCCCTTGGCAAGACCAATTTCAAGCTTGATTCGATGCTTGTTGTAATGGAAGTTCAGAGGAATTAAGGTGTAACCGGCGCGTTCAACTTTGCCAATGAGCTTGCGAATCTCAGCAGCATGAAGTAGAAGTTTTCGCGTCCGAACCGGGTCAGGTTGGATGTGGGTAGAGGCTTGAGGCAATGCAGTGATGTGGGCACCGATTAAGTAGAGTTCGGCTGCGCGAATTAATACATAGCCCTCTTTGATTTGCGCCCGGCCTGCTCGAATTGCTTTAACCTCCCAGCCTTCGAGCACAATACCTGCTTCGTAACGCTCTTCAATGAGGTAGTCGTGGAATGCTTTTTTGTTCTGGACGATTGTCATAGTTGCTTCATAGAATCGCGCATCTTAAGCTAAGAGACCATGCCCTGTATTGAACGTCAGGCCTTTGTACCGTACTCGCCGCAAGCAATGTTTGATTTGGTGGCTACAGTAGAGCGCTACCCACAGTTTCTTCCCTGGTGTGCTTCGAGCCAGATATTGCTGCGCCGCGATGATGGGATTGATGCAAGTTTGCAGGTGCGCTTTAAAGGTATCCAGCAACATTTTTCGACCCGTAACATCCACCGGCCACCCGGTCTGATTCAAATGCAATTGCTCGATGGGCCCTTTGAGCGACTCGAAGGGGCATGGTACTTCGATGGTATCGAGCTTAGCGATGATCACAGACTGGGCCTAGATGCTGAGCTAGGAGAGCATAGTCGGTCTGAGCATGATCCGAGCGCTCCCCAAGGCTGTAAGGTTCGACTACGACTCGACTATCACATGAAGTCAGGACTGTTAGCGAAGCTCTTTTCACCTGCCTTTGACATGATCGCTGCTCAGATGATGGATGCCTTTCTGGCCCGAGCCGATCAGTGTTATGGCGCCTAGTACTGACGCGATACATGTTATGGCGTCTGGTGCTGAGCCGATTCATTTTGTGTCGCCTGATGCTGAGCCGATCGATGGTGTGGCGTCTGTTAGCACACAAGATCAAGGGGTCGTACATGTGTTTTGGCTGGACACTGAAAGTGCAAACGGATTCCGATCACTCAGTCTGACGTGGGCCGAGGGAAAACAGCTTGCGGATTTACGCGCCTCTTTAGCCGCAATGGCGCTTACACCCGGCTTTCCGAAACATTTGCTTGATGACGCCTCAGCTTTTTGCAGATGGGGACAACGGCTACGTTGGACAACGCCCATTCGAGATGGTGATGAGATTGCCGTCCTTGAGCGTATCTCGGCCGATGCAAAGCAACGACGACATGACAAGGTCAAGTCGCAAAGGGCTCTCGGATCAGCAACAAAACGTCGTCACCCCGGAGCCCAAGCTTCGATGAACCGAACACCTGAGCTTTGATGAACCGAACACTCGAGCTTCGATGAACCGAAGGCCTGAGGTCGGGTAATCCCGGCTCGCCTATAATGCCGCTTTGTGCCGAGGGTTGCCATGAGATTGATCAAGCGGGCCTTAACCTTTGATGATGTATTACTTGTTCCCGCGTACTCGAACTTGCTTCCTCGCGATGCGGAACTGAAAACCTCGTTGTCGCGAAACATACAGTTGCAGATCCCATTGATTTCTGCGGCCATGGACACGGTAACCGAGGCGCGCCTGGCGATTGCTATGGCTCAAGAGGGTGGCATTGGCATGATTCACAAGAATCTGCCTCCGCTTGCGCAGGCGGCAGAGGTGCGTCGCGTCAAACGCTATGAGTCTGGGATCGTTTCTGATCCTATTACGGTTGGCCCTGAAATGCCCATCCGTGCCGTACTTGAAATTAGTAGGCAGCACAAGATCTCAGGCTTGCCGGTTGTGCAAGGGAAGGTTGTTATAGGCATTGTGACTAATCGGGACTTGCGCTTTGAAACCCGATTGGATGATCCGGTAAGCAGCATCATGACGCCGGGCGATCGACTCGTTACCGTTCCCGAAGGCGCTACCCTTGAAGATGCCCAGGCCTTGATGCACAAACATCGGATTGAGCGCGTTCTTGTGGTTAATGCTGAGCGTGAATTGCGGGGCCTAATAACCGTCAAGGATATCTTGAAGGCAACCGAGCATCCCCTGGCCGCAAAGGATCGACAAGGCAAGTTGCGCGTTGGTGCTGCCATTGGCACCGGTGCGGATAGTGAGGAAAGGGCAGAGCGACTTGTTGCTGCTGGCGTTGATGTGCTGGTCGTCGATACGGCCCATGGCCACTCGCAAGGCGTGATCGACCAGGTCAGGCGTATCAAGACGCATTACCCATCTGTGGATGTGATCGGTGGCAATATCGCGACCGGGCAAGCCGCTATCGCGCTGCTTGAAGCCGGCGCTGATGCTGTGAAAGTTGGCATCGGACCAGGATCAATTTGTACGACCCGCATTGTGGCCGGCGTTGGAGTCCCGCAGATATCTGCGATTTCGGATGTGGCTGCCGCACTAGGCACGAGCGGCGTGCCACTGATCGCGGATGGTGGTGTACGGTTTTCGGGCGACATCGCAAAAGCGATCGCCGCGGGGGCGTCGTCTGTGATGATGGGTTCGATGTTTGCCGGTACTGAAGAGGCGCCCGGTGAGGTTATTCTGTACCAAGGCCGTTCATACAAAAGCTATCGTGGTATGGGCTCCCTAGGGGCCATGCAAGAGGGCGCGGCCGATCGCTATTTTCAGGATGCCTCAGCGAACGTCGAAAAGCTAGTACCCGAAGGTATCGAGGGTCGTGTTCCCTACAAAGGATCAATTCTGTCGATTCTTCACCAACTTTGCGGAGGCATTCGCGCGAGTATGGGCTATTGCGGCTGTCGTGATTTAAGTGACATGAGAAGCAAAGCGCAATTCGTAGAAATCACATCGGCTGGGATGCGTGAGTCGCATGTTCATGATGTGCAAATCACCAAAGAAGCCCCCAATTATCATCATGACTGAAGCTAGAACAGACCGTCGAGATGGCAGGGGAGCGTCTGGTAGAGCTAGTCTTAGCCATGAAAAACTATTAATTCTAGATTTTGGATCTCAAGTCACTCAGTTGATTGCCCGCCGTGTTCGCGAATCGAAGGTCTATTGCGAGATACATCCAGCTTCAATGTCTGCAGCCGAAATCGCCGCGTTTAGGCCAAAAGGCATCATCCTATCGGGTGGCCCCAATTCAGCCTACGAGCACAACACCGACATTGCCGATCCGACTGTATTTGGGCTTGGTGTACCCG
>OMIE01000038.1 GCA_900299025.1 Burkholderiaceae bacterium | reverse complement strand
CCCATTAAGATTGGTATGAGCATGCCTCAGACCGGGCCGCTTGGCGCAGGTGGTAAGGCAGCCTTGCTTGCCTTGAAAATGTGGGTTGAGGATGTCAACGGTCGCGGCGGTTTACTGGGTCGCAATATCGAGTTCACGGCCTATGACGATCAGGGCAACCCTGCAAATACCCCAGGGATTTACTCGAAATTGCTTGATGTCGACAAGGTCGACTTATTGATTGCGCCGTATGCCACGGTGCCGACTGCGCCAATCATGCCGCTGGTCAAACAGCGGGCCAAATTGCTGATGGGCAATTTTTCCTTCCAGGTAAACGCCAAAGTGAAGCATGACATGTGGTTTAACAATGCGCCCTGGAATGATGCTGAAGGATGGTTCGCAGGTTTTTTGCAGGCTGCCAAAGATTCAAATGCTAAAACCATCGCAATCACCGCCTCGGACCAAGAATTTGCACAAAACCTTGCCAATGGTGTTCGTTCGGGACTTGCAAGAACCGGTCTTAGCTCGGTCTACGATCAAAACTATCCCCCAACGACCAAGGACTTCTCATCGATTGTTCGTGCCATTCGGTCGACAAAACCTGATGTGGTTTTTGTGGCCTCTTATCCTGGCGATTCAGTTGGCATCGTTAATGCAGCGCATGAAATAGGGCTTGGACCGACGGTCAAGATTTTTGGCGGTGGTATGGTCGGCTTGCAATTCACACCGGTCATGGAAAGCTTAGGCAGCAAACTCAACGGTATTATTAATTACAACACCTACGTGCCTGGCATGCCGCTAAAGGGCATCGACGATTTCTTTAAGCGCTACACCGCAAAGGCGGTCGCCGAAAAAGTCGACCCACTTGGCTACTACTTGCCCCCTTTCAACTATGCAACCGGGCAAATGCTTGAACAAGCGATCAACGCCACCAAGTCCATAGACGATAAGGCTATTGCCGCTTACTTGCGCTCAAACACGATGGATACCATTGTTGGCCCGGTAAAATTTGATGCAGGTGGCGAGCGCGCCAATCAGCGTGTCATCATGGCTCAGTTCCGCGGCGTGAAGGACAAGGATTTAGAGCAGTTCCGCTCGCCACAGCGCCAGGTCATTATTCACCCGTCGGCCGATAAAACCGGAGACATGGTTTATCCCTACGAGAAAGCTCGCAAAGCCTAACAATGGCGTTTTCGTTTGATTTACTTTTCGAAGCGCTTTTATTCGGGATTTTGCTCGGCGGGTTTTACGCAGCGGTAAGTTTGGGTTTGTCGGTGTCGTTCGGACTACTCGACATTCCTAACGTGGCTCATCCCGCCGTGCTCTTGCTCGGTGCATACGGTGCATTCTCTTTGGGGCACTATGGTATCGACCCTATTATGGCGGGCGTGCTCTTAATGCCGGTTTTTTTTGTGGCAGGAGCTCTATTTTATAAAGCTTATTACCTTGTCTTCGAGCGACGCGGCGACGCTGCGGCTGTCAACGGACTCGCTTTTTTCTTCGGTGTAGTCTTCATTATCGAAGTTGGATTGGTGCTTTGGTACGGCGTCGATCAGCAGTCAGCTACTGCGCCCTACATAGGCGGTAGCCTTGAGCTTGGGGAGATCCGCTTGCCTTACCGTTTGCTCGCTGCATTTTCGGTCGCTCTCGTGATGGCACTCGCACTATCCACCTACCTCTCGAAAACTTTTTATGGCCGGGCCATTAAGGCAGTTGGCCAGGATGAAGGCGCCCTAAGGCTGATGGGTGTTGATCCAGTCAAGGTAAAACAACTAGCTTTTGGTATAGCGACCGGTGTGAATGCACTTGCAGGCGCAGTCCTGTTGATACTTGCCCCGATCGAGCCAACCATGGACAGGATTTATATCGGACGAACCTTTTGCGTCGTTGTGCTTGCAGGGCTGGGTTCGATGAGTGGTACCTTGGCGGCTGGATTGATTTTGGGTATCGCCGAATCAATCGTTCTCATGTTTTTGGGTGCATCTTGGGCGCCTGCTGTAGCCTTCGGTCTTTTGATGGTCATGTTAGGTTTTAGGCCACAAGGCCTTTTTGGACGCTGAGTACCTGGCATGCGATTTTGGATCAGCTGCGCTGCCCTTTGGATCGGCTCAATTTTCTTAGCACTTTCAGGGGCCAATAACTATTTATTTTTCGCAGGCTTTGTCATTCTGCAATCGATTGTGCTCGCAAGCGCCTGGAATATTTTAGGTGGTTATGCCGGCTACGTGAACTTTGGCGTCCCAGCCTTTATTGGCGCAGGCGCGTACGCAGCTTTGGCCATGCATCTGGCCTTTGCGGCACCGATCTTGATTCAGATAGCCGTGGCAAGCCTGATAACCGGACTGATTGGCTTCTTGGTTGGGCTATTGACCGTTCGCTTACGCGGCATCTTCTTTTCCATTGCAACCGTTGCCTTGGTATTTATTTTTGAAACACTTGTGATGAATACTCCTTTTCTAGGCGGAGCAACCGGTATGCAGCTCACACGCCCAGAGTCGGGTGGCTTGTTTCCAAGCTATATGCGGATGCTGGTCGTAGTGATGACTGGGCTTGCCGTGCTTGCTGTGGCAACAGCTCGCTATGTACAAGAGTCACATATTGGCCGTGGACTACGTGCGGTACGAGATTCCGAAGAGGCGGCTGAATGCTCAGGTGTGCCCACGCTAAAGCTCAAGCTTCTTGCCTGTGCACTTTCGGGCGCATTACTTGGCGCTGCAGGCGCGCCATTACCCATGTATTTGAGTTATATCGAACCCGCCTCAACCTTCAATCTTCTCTACGCGGTATCGGCGCTTGCCATGCCCATTATTGGCGGTATGGCTCACTGGATTGGTCCGGTCATTGGCGCCATTCTCCTCGCCAGCCTCCAACAAATCGTAACGGTTACGATTTCTAGCGAATTGAACGTTCTCGTTGTTGGCTTATTGTTGGTGGTTTTTGTGGTGGCCGCCCCCGAAGGTATTGTTGGTCTGGTAAAGCGATGGAAATCCTCCTCAAAGTAGACCAGATCTCTAAACACTTTGGTGGCTTCACAGCACTCAACGGGGTCAGCCTCGCCCTGAAAAAGGGTGAACGCCTCGGGCTCATTGGCCCAAATGGCTCTGGAAAGACTACGCTTATTAACTGTATTTCGGGCGCCCTTCTTAATGAAAGCGGTCAAATCATATTTCGTGGACAGTCCATTGCACGTATGCCCGCGTATCAACGGACCCGGCTTGGTATTGCCCGCAGCTTTCAGATTCCTAGGCCCTTTCGCAGCATGACGGTCTTGGAGAATTTATTAGTTCCCCTTTCTTATGTCGGTGGTATCACCGGAAAAGAAGCAAACCAGCGCGCCGAGGACATCCTCACTGGCATGGGCTTAGCTGCGAAGATGCACCAAGGATGTAGTCAGCTCTCTCAAGTTGAACTGCGCAAGATGGAACTCGCACGCGCCATGGCTGCAGACCCTCAGTTGCTGATTTCAGACGAAGCAATGGCAGGCTTGGCAGGTACCGAGATCGACGAAGTTCTTGCGATCTTGCATGCCTTAAACCAGAGGGGTATCACCATCATCATGATCGAGCACATCATGCAAGCGGTCATGTCCTTTTCTCAACGGGTGGTTTGCCTGGATGCCGGCCAGATCATCTGCGAGGGTACACCGAGCGAGGTGGTTGCAGACCCCTATGTTCAGCGAGCTTATCTTGGCGATTAAGCTCTATGTCGATGCCGTACACGCAGGCTATGGCGCGGTCAAAGCCTTGCAGGGCGTATCTCTTTCGCTCGAGCAAGGACAAACCGTTGCACTTCTTGGTACAAACGGCAATGGCAAGAGCACATTGATGAAGTGCTTGATGGGTATGGTTCGTCCGAGCGCAGGACAGATCGTTCTGGAGATTGACGGTCAACGCCACGATCTTGCACAGCTCACCACCGAAGCTATCGTGAATCTGGGAGTCGCACTCGTGCCTGAAGGACGTCGACTTTTCCCAAAGCTGACCGTTGAGGAAAATCTCTTACTGGGGGCTTTTCGTCCCAGTGCTCGAAGCAGCATTCAAGAGAATCTCGCCTTTTGCCTAGAAGCGTTCCCAGTGCTGGCTGAAAGAAAAAACCAACTTGCTGGCTCGATGTCAGGCGGACAACAACAAATGCTGGCCATCGCCCGCGCCATCATGTCGTCACCGCGATTGCTGCTTGTAGACGAACCCTCCGTGGGGCTTTCTCCGTTGCTGGTTTCTCAAACGATTACCAAACTCAAAGAACTCAAAGAGCAATACCAACTCACCGTGTTAATGGCTGAGCAGAACTTTAACCAAGCGATGCGAATTGCCGATTATGGTTATATTATTGTTCACGGTGAGATTGTTTTCCATGGTGATGTGCCAACGCTCAAGGAAAATGAGCTCGTCAAAAGCTATTACCTTGGCGTCGCTTGAGCCTTATAAGGTTGCTGGCGCCCTATAGTCGGCACCTAGCGCAACAGCACCCCAAGGCATGGATTGTGCATCCCAATTAAAGCCAAAGTGTCCCATTAAGGCGTGTGCATCGCGAAAAATCCGTTGTATGGGATAGTGGTCGTAGATACCGTTTGCACCGGCAAGCGCATGCAAACTGTCGACAGCCTCGGTGCAAAGTTGCACCGCGAAGGCAACATTGCGCTTAGGTCGAAGTTTCTCGATCAAGGTAGGGACTCGATCTTCGGCTGCCATACGCTGAGCAATCGCGCAGTCTTCAAGGGCCAAGGCACGTGCAGCATCGATGCGTGCACCTGCGGCAGCCAAACGCTGCTGCACCGCTGGCAAATCGCGCATCTTAAGGCTTTGGTAGCTGGTACTTCGTTGCTCAACCAAGTCGATCGTGGTTTCCAGAGCCGCTTGGGCATTGCCAATGGCAGCGCCAACCAGGCAGTGCGTACCCATCGTCGAAAGCCCAATCGTGAATAAGGGGTTTTGATGGATGCTTGCGCCCGGAAAATCCCGACCGCCTCGGGCCTTGAGCATTGACAAGGCGCGGTGTGCGGGTACGAACACGTCCTTGGCCTTGACCGATTTAGAACCGGTGCCTGACATGCCCAAGACCTGCCAATCGTCGACGATCTCGTACTCATGGCGAGGTACCAGGCACATCAAGTAATCGACCACCCGGTCACCTTCGCGCAAGAGAGCTGCCAACATATTCCACGGACTAGGATCAACGCCACTTGAAAAATTCCAATGCCCCGAGATGACAAAGCCACCTTCAACAGGCTCAGCATGCCCTTGTGGGTAGGCAATACCCGATGCAATAAGCGCATCGGGATCGCTATCCCAAATATCACACTGCGCTCGCTCCTCATATAGTGCAAGCATCCAATGATGAATGGCCCAGTTGCCGACACACCAGGCCGTCGAGGCGCACCCTCGTGCCAGCTGCGCCGGAATCCGGACCAAACTCTCGAAGGGAAGTTCCATACCGCCCCAGCGTTTTGGCTGTACAAATCTTAATAAGCCACTTGCAT
>OMIE01000037.1 GCA_900299025.1 Burkholderiaceae bacterium | reverse complement strand
CCCAAAGTCCGCAGTAGCCCCTTTAAGGAGTCGTTGATTGCCAGCAGGCCGTCAAGCGCATGTTGACCCGGCAGCGCAATGCTCTGTTTCACTCGCTCGACTGTGTGCATCTCTCCTTGTGTAGTCGCTTCAACCGATCCGTCACCAACCAGCATAGCGAGACGTCGCGGCGATAGGCTGATCTGGTTTGGCAGGCCAAATTTCGATCCACTTTCGTTGATTTGCACTGATGAAGTGACCCGAGCCATGTGTAGTTCATCGCGGGTATGCACACCGAAATGTGAAGCAAAATCATCGATCGATCTCACCGCACCGCTTGCTGCCGCATTGCGCGCCAAGAGCGAAGTTCCGGCATTAAATGGAACTCTGATGAACTGACGTTCGACGATTGACGAATGTCCATGCTGGGGTTGCAGCAAGCGGTCAGATGGCTCGGAGATCAAACCCAACTCATTGGTCCTCTCGGAACTAAGTGCTTTGAATAAAGCCTCTTGAGGCGTGTGTGGTTCAACGAGGGCGTTGCAATAAATGTGACGATAGGCACAATGAAAGCTCATCCAACGCGCCTCTGCAATTTGTGAGTCATCAGCATTGGCGATGCTTGCGAAGACTCGCATAGCACTTACCACCAACACAAGAAAGATTAGAAAACCCATGAGCTCCGTTAACGCTTGACCGCTCTCATTGCTTAACTTTGGCGCGATTCGCTTAGTCATCGTCCAGTTGCTCCCTGTTCTGCCTGCAGGATCTCGTCCTTTGTGGGCACACTTAACCGAGCTTGCCAGTTTGGAAATAACCAAAAACTTGAAGGTGATGCCGACTCATGGATGGGATCTGGGTGAAAGACCCATGCTGCGCCAAAACTGTAGCCTGCGCTTTGCTTTGGCCCGGTTCTTACCGATATCAGAATGCGCAGGGGATGCCGAAGCGCGCGAACGTTTTGAGGGTCGATCCTCGTCAGGTGTCCGGCCCCGAAATAGTTGTCGAAGTTAGAGCTATCCCTTTGGGCTAGCTCCTTCGCCTGTCTATTTTGCCAATGGATTGAATCTTGTAGCTCGGCGGATTCTGTGGATGTTGACCTCATATCTGCCCCAGTTTGATGGCTTGACTGGCGCTGTGCCCATGCAATTGGCATGGACTCCTGTTGATCACCACAGATCGGCAAGAGTCGCCCACGGCGCCAGCCATGAAGCGAAAGGCTATGGTTTGACTGCCAGCCTGATTCGAGCTGCTGAAGTGCCGACTCGCGGACTAATCGGCCTGTTAGTTGCTTAAGTGACCTTGGGATGCAATTTAAAGTCGGTATCGGTGCAATTTGATCTTCAACCTGATGATCAATAGCGAGTTGGTGAGCATCGACATCGTGACCCTTCGCTTCGGAGCTTGACGGCTCGATGGTCTGTGCTTGCGTTCGAAGTGATTGCCATATCAGTTTTCGCTGCTGTGCCTTCGATTGGTCGGTCACTTCAGATGACCAACTTTGCGAAAAGCGATCACCTGCTACAACATGGGCAAAGGCGTTAGAGTCGGCAGCTTGAACAATTTCATTGGCAATCGCTGAAAGTCCGAATCCATCAGCTGATCTAAGAAATGCATATTGCGCCGAAGCCAGTTGGTCATTTAGGCCTAGCCCCGGCGCCGTTCGAGCGAAGAGCTCAAGCTCACTAAGCTGATATAGCAATTGCTCGTCGAGGGTAACTAGCCTCGCTATCGTCTGCGCTGCCGGCTGAGCTGCCGGGAAAATCTGCGCGAGCTCCTGACCGCGCTTTGCAAGTGACTTAGCGTAGGCAGCCCAGCCATTCGCCTCCGTTAAGTACGCGGCATAGACCTCTTGAGCGATCAAGGCTCTATTTGCGAATGCGTTGAAGTTTAAGGCCCGCGCGCGCCAAGTTGCAGCACTAAGCGCAGCAGCATCAGCCAGGTTTTGGCGATGATGAGCGCGGTTGATGTCGAGAGCATATTTCCCAAGGAAGAGCGCTAGGCTAGAAACAATCCCAAGAATGAGCAAGCTCAACGGAAAGATCTGTCCCAACTGCATCGGAACATGAGAATGGCGCTTGCCCCGTGTGAACAAAGCTTCCATAAGCATCGCCGGACTACTCAAAGCGAACGTCTGATCTCGTCGTGACAAGGCCGGTATCCGATCTAGCGCTAGACAGTGATTCTTAGCGATTGCCGCCACCATAATCATCCAAGCCTCGGCGCTGATTCGCGGCACCCTGTGCTTGAGTTGCTGCGCTCTTTGCTTGATTGATTGCTTCGCTCGCACTTTGCCCTGACAGTTCGAGTGCAATGCCAGCGGTTTGACTTCGGAGCGTTTGGCCGAAGAATCCATAAACCCCAATTGCTGCGACCGCAATAAGGGCAACAACAATCAAATACTCAGTCATACCTTGGCCGAGCTGATTACGGAACTTTGATTTGCCACTTAACTTCGCATTCATGAGGTTCTCCGGTAATTTCAAATGAAGACCTCCCGGTATCAGCTAGGATTCGTCGCCTTACTCACATCAAAAACAATCGATAACACACTGACTGAGGACTATTTATGCGTTTGCTGATCGCCAACCGCTCAGAGATTGCTGTCAGAATTGCGCAAACTGCGCAGCGGATGGGTATGGAGACCTTAGGCGTGTGCGCGAGCGACGAAGGTCTTGCGCACCATAGCCCTTATATGGATCGGGTCGCGGAATTACCAGGCTCTGGTCCCACTGCCTATTTAGACATCAAGGCGTTGATACAAATCGCACAACAAGAAGGCGCAACACTGATTCATCCAGGTTATGGATTTCTGAGCGAGCATCCAGATGCTGCAAGACTCGCTGTCGATGCGGGACTCAAGTGGGTTGGACCCGATCCAAAGGTGATTGCATTGATGGGTCAGAAACCCGCTGCAATTGCCCTAGCTAAAGAACTTGGAATTCCCACGGTTCCGGGCCTATTCGACACGAGCGATCGTCAATTACTTGAAGCCTTATTGAGAAGGGCTAAAGAAGACTACGGACCAAATGCAAGCCTGCTTTTAAAGGCACAGTCCGGTGGTGGTGGTCGAGGCATAAGAGCCGTCGATCAATCAACGAAGATGAGCAGCGTTATTGAGCAGGCTTCCCGGGAGGCGAACGCAAATTTCGGGCAGTCTTCGCTCTATGCAGAAGTTGAGATTCCTGACGTGAGGCATATTGAAGTGCAATTCGTCGGTGATGGCACACGCGTGTGGATACTTGGTGATCGAGATTGCTCGATTCAAAGGCGTCGTCAAAAGTTTATCGAGATAGGTCCTGCTCCGTCGATCGGAAAGGAAACAAGACAGGCGCTTCATCACGCAGCTGCAAAACTAGCTCTTAAGACTAATTATCGTGGCCTCGGCACTGCGGAATTCGTTTTGAGGGACGATTCGTGGTGGTTTATTGAAGTCAACGCAAGACTGCAGGTTGAGCACACGGTTACCGAGGCGACAACGGGCCTCGATCTGGTCGCCTTGCAGCTTATCCTTGCGAAAACGCACGACATGGCGAGTAGCCAAGAAATTCAAAATTTACTGCAAGCATTTCCGAGCTTAGACCACTTGGCTGGCGAACTAAATCCGGGATTGGCTCCCTTTCACAGCATCGCGATCCAATGCCGAGTCATGGCCGAATCCTATGAACGTATCGATATACCAACTAGCACGAAATGGATCATAAGGCCGAGTCGCGGCACGATTTCCGAATGGAAACCTCCAAGGGGTGCAGGTATTCGCGTGGATACTGCAATCGAAGCAGGCTGTATCGTCACGGCAAACTATGACACTTTGCTTGCAAAGCTTGTCGTTTCAATGCCAGCGCCTGCTTTTGAAGAAGATTGGGGCAATCTACTTTCTAAACTTCGAACAGCAATTGCTGAGTTTCAAATACAAGGAATAAGAACAAATATTGATTGGCTTGGATATGTTGTTGATCATCTAAGGCTAAATCAGAACAACTCGTCGACTTGGCAAGACCTCAAAACACACTGGTTTGACCGGTGGATTGAAAGCTTCCTCGGCAATCAGACAGTATGTCCCTCAAACATCGATACTGAACATGCTGTCAATCAGCAGCATCTTTTGCCAAATATCAAACTTGACGTGGAGCAGATTGACCATATCCGCGGGGCGCTCGTTGATATACCCCCCGATCGAGCGCGGGCTGTTCACCAATCATCAACTGAGTCTATCAAGATTCTATCGCCCATTGATGGTGTCGTTCTAGAACTTATTAGTGTCGGGACGTCAATGGCTAAGGGTGCCGAACTTGGCATTATCGAATCGATGAAGATGCACCATGCCATTGAAGCCGATCGGTCTATGCGTGTTAGGCGATGGACTGTTCACACCGGTGAACAGGTGATCGCAGGCCAAGAAATCGGCGAAGCAATTGAGCATGGAGAGGAGTTAACAGCGTTGCAAAGCGAAGGACTTTCGCATCTCACAGTCAATAGCGATCGTGCCGTCGGATCTGGTCAGGAGCACCCGCGAGTCGTCGAGTGGAGGCTACGCGAACGATTAACACGCGATGAATCCAGACACGCCGCAGTTTCAAAACGCCGCGCCACCGGCATGAGGACGGTAAGAGAAAATCTCGAGGATCTGCTTGATGCCGGAAGTTTTATAGAACTTGGATCGCTTGTTGTAGCTGCGCAACGACGACGGCGAAGTCTTGATGACTTAATACATCATACACCTGCGGATGGTGTAATTACAGGATTTGGAAAGGTTAGCCATGCTCGTTTTCCTAGCGCCGCCAAGGTAGCAGTCATTGCCTACGACTATACCGTTTTAGCCGGAACGCAAGGAAAGCTCAATCACGATAAGCAGGATCGTCTTCTCGATATTTGTTATAAAACAAGAACGCCTCTATTGTTGCTGGCTGAAGGTGGTGGTGGCCGACCTGGCGATGTTGATGTTGTAACAGCTGGATCGCTGCATATCAAAACTTTCTCAAAGTTCGCGATGCTAAGTGGGCTGGTACCAGTAATTGGCATTATCGCTGGAAGATGCTTTGCGGGTAATGCCGTACTTCTTGGTTGCTGCGATGTCATTATCGCTACAAAGAACAGCAACATTGGCATGGCAGGACCGGCAATGATCGAAGGTGGTGGATTAGGCCGATTCGCAGCCGATGACATCGGCCCAAGCCCAGTTCAAGAGGCTAATGGGGTTATCGATATCATTGCTGAGGATGAAAGTCAGGCAATCGCTCTAGCAAAGCGTTACCTTGGCTACTTTCAGGGCAATGAGTCAGCATGGCAATATGCTAGTCAGTCAAAACTCGCAGATAGCCTTCCACGCGATCGGCTGCGGGTCTACGATATGCGGCTGCTTATTGAGCATCTAATCGATGACGATAGCGGACTCGAATTAAGGTCTAAGTTTGCGCCAAACATTATCACCATGTTGGCACGCATCGAGGGCAAACCTATCGGGCTCATTGCCAACAATCCGGGCAGACTTGGTGGCGCGATTGACGCGAATGCAGCTGACAAGGCAGCCAGATTTGTTCAACTTTGTAATGCTCATGGATTACCCATCATTTCACTCATCGATACACCTGGGAATATGGTGGGACCGCAGGCGGAAGCTCAGGCCTTGGTTCGGCACTGCTGCAGACTTTTCGTGGCTGGCGCTAAAGTCACTGTTCCGTGGGTTTCGATTGTTATTCGAAAGGCCTATGGTTTGGGCGCGATGGCCATGGCAGCTGGAAGTTTCCACGATAGCTTACTGTCAGTTGCGTGGCCGCAAGCTGAATTTGGTGGCATGGGGCTTGAAGGTGCTGTGCGGCTTGGATTCAAGCGCGAGCTAGAGAGCCTAAGCAGTGATCAGGAACGAGAAGCACTGTTTCAGTCAAAATTTGATGAGATGATGGAACAAGGCAAAGCGATCTCTGCTGCGATGCTTTTTGAAATCGATGCCGTGATCGACCCCGATGCAACGCGAGAATGGATCTTGGGTGCGCTCGAGGTCGCCGGGGCCTTCGAACCGCACGGATTCCTAGAACCGGCCAGTTCCCTCAAGATGGCCGGTTCGTACACCAAGGGCTCCGCAAGTCGAACGATGGCGAGCAATGGGCTAAGCGCTCGGTTCATTGATACGTGGTAAGCCGTGAGACTGCGCTAAGTTGGTCTACATTGCTCAATTGAATCAAGCCTTTGGCACAGAAAGTAACCCTGTCGTAGGAAATTAGGCTGTTGTTTAGGGGCAAGTAGACTGTCGATTCGCAAAAGTTAGCATTGAATGAGAAAAGTGAGCGTCAGCTTAGGCCTCGGACAGTTCGAGCGTGCTAGAGTTCATGTGGGTGGTTAGTTGTCGCCTCGCCCAAGGCTCTTAGTTTCGCGCGATGTTGCCTCGCCCAAGGCCAAAAGTTTCGCGCGACCAAGCAAATCATAGTTAAGTTTATGATGTTATGATAATTTCGGATCACGAACCATTCCTCCAAGCAATCAACAACGGCAAAGGTCAGCCTCAACAAAAGCCGGCCGCGCAAAAGCCGGCCGCGCTGGCGGGTATGAAAGTACTTGATCTTTCCAGGGTACTGGCGGGACCGCTTTGTGCGCAAATCCTGGGTGACCTCGGCGCTGATGTCTTGAAGGTCGAATCCCCCGTTGGCGATGAAACACGAAAGCTTGGTAAGCCGGGTAAGGAAGGGAGCGCACCCTATTTTATGGGGCTAAACCGAAATAAGCAGAATATCGTTCTGGATTTAGAGAATTCGGCTGATCGCGACTACCTGCATCAATTGATCGCGGACTCCGATGTGGTTATCGAGAACTTTTTGCAAGGCACCATGGCGCGTTGGGGCTTTGACTACGAAACTGTTCTCGCGCCTCGCCAACCGCAACTGATTTACGCCAACATATCGGGATTTGGTTGGTCGGGGCCGCTTGCGGGATTGCCGGGCTATGATGCAGTGGCTCAAGCACTGTCAGGGCTTATGTCGATTAATGGCCATGATGAAACCGGCCCCACGCGGGTCGGCGTTCCAATTTGTGACATCACCACAGGGCTTTATGCGTCGATTGGTATTTTGGCAGCCTGGTCGTACCGACAAGCCACAGGTCTGGGTCAGCGAATCGACGCGAATCTTTATGCGAGTGGCTTGAGCCTGATGCACCCACACGCAGCCAATTGGTGGATGCAATCGATTAACCCTGGCCTATCCGGGAACGCGCACCCCAACATTGCACCCTATGAAACCTTCGAAATCGCTGGAGAACGGATGTTTCTTGGCGTGGTTAACGACGGACAGTTTGCCCGACTTTGTCGCTTTCTTGGACTTGAGGACTGCATTAAGGACCCTCGATTTGAAAGTCCGGCGCAGCGGGTCGCCAATCGGCCAGTGCTCCATGAGATGCTGAAATGCGCAATGGCTGCGAGGTGGCATCCGCTCTTTTGGCGTGAACTTATGCTTGCCGGCGTACCAGCCGGCATGGTCCACTCGATTCCACAAGCATTTACCGCAGAGCATACGAAAGCACTCGGCCTCGTGCCTCAAGAGGGATTCTACGGAACACCCTTTCCTGTTGTACTTTCAAGAACACCTGGGAGTGAACGCCTTCCGGCGCCCTCACTTAAGCGGTCGCAGGGCGACTCGACCTGACATTTGTCAAGGAAATCAGATGGTATCGATCCAAGACTTAATTGCACCAATCCATGATGGTTGCAGACTAGCCATTGGGAAAGAAGAAACGGGAGCATCCATTGCAGCAACACTCGCATTAATTGCTAAGGGTGTTAGAGGCCTACATTTGATTTGCTTACCGATCTCTGGGCTTCAAGCGGATCTTTTGATCGGCGCTGGATGTGTTTCCACACTTGAGACTTCTGCGGTCAGTCTCGGTGAAGCAGGCCCTGCCCCTCGCTTCAATGCCGCTGTCAAACAAGGTGCCATTCGGCTGATCGACGGAACCTGTCCTGCGATCTACGCAGGCTTTCAGGCGAGCCAAAAAGGCATACCCTTTATGCCTTTGCGTGGCATTCTTCATAGCGATTTAATGCGGCACCGAGATAGTTGGAAGTTGATCGAGAATCCATTTCATCACGGTGATCGGATCGTCGCCATCGAGGCTATCCGTCCAGATGTTGCGTTGTTTCATGCACAGGCCTCAGATCGTAACGGCAATGTTTTCGTCGGACGTGATCGTGACGGCGTCCTCTTGGCGCATGCGTCAAAGATGGCATTAGTAACAGTTGAAGAAGCGATCGATCAAGATTTCATTCAAGATCCGATTCGTGCGGGAGCGAGCCTACCGGCGCTTTATGTTGCTGCCACATGTGTTGCACCTGGTAGCGCAAGACCTCTTTCGTTCACGGGAAAACATGGCTCGGATACCGGATGGCTTTTGCGCTACGCCAAGGCGGCTAAGTCGCAAGCAGGTTTTGGCGAGATGCTCGATGAGTTGATGGTCCTACACGGATTCAGGCAGACCGCCACAGCTGACGCGGCAAGAGGTCCTCGATGACTTCGTATCTCAGCAACGATCAGCCTGCATCGGGCATCTTAGCGGTAGAGCGATTGATTCATGTAATTGCCGGTTTGCTAAAAGGTGTGCGCCACGTTGCTGTTGGTGCATCCTCGCCCATTCCCGGCAGCGGTGCACTACTTGCGAGAGCCTTAAGTGAGCGTGATGCTCCGAAACAGCAAACCCGTGTTTCAATCTTGGGTTCTAAGAAACATAATGCATTTACCAACGGTGGCGTTGAACTCTTTGACATGGCGGCGACCGGTAGGATCGACGCATTTTTTCTCGGTGGTGGTCAAATCGATGGTCAAGCAAATATTAATCTTGTTGGATCTGGCGCCTACCCGCAAAGTGAGGTTCGTTGGCCTGGATCGTTCGGATCCGCTTATCTTTACCACTTAGTCCCTCGGGTCATTTTGTTTCGTGAAGAGCATAGTCGCCGAGTTTTTGTTCCAAAAGTTGATTTTGTTTCCGCGAGTAGTTACCGCGGTGATGGGGATTATCGGCCTGGCGGACCAGTCGCTTTGTTAACTGGCCTATGCCTGTTTCACTTTGATCCCTTGCGCCGCCGTTTCAAGTTAAAGAGCATTCACCCCGGCCACCAACTTGATGAGATTAGAGATCAGACTGGTTTCGATTTCGACCTGGCCGATGATCTAGGATTTACACCGGACCCTAGCGATGATCGCTTGGCTTTGATAAGAGATCGTGTGAAACGAGAGATTGGCGAAACCTACCCTCATTTCGCTTCACAGCTTGTAGGTAACTAAGTATGACGAGCCGTCCAAACATCGCCTTGATCGGTACTGGTGGCACAATCGCTGGCAGCGCTGCGTCGCCCACAAGCGCCACGCGCTACACACCTGGCAGCCTTGGGGTAGACGCAATCCTTGCTGCAATCCCCGAACTCTCAGAACGTTATACATTTAATACAATGCAGGCGTTTCAGCTTGGGAGCTACGATGTGACTCCCAACCACTGGCTTGAGTTGTTACAGCTCGTGGAGTCAAGCTTGTCGGACCCCACGGTTCATGCAGCCGTTATTACCCATGGTACGGACAGCTTAGAAGAGACGGCTTGCTTTTTGCATCTTACTGTGCAATCAACCAAGCCTGTCATCGTCATTGGAGCCATGCGCCCTGCTACCGCTTATTCCGCTGATGGGCCCACTAACATCATAGACGCTTGCACCGTAGCCGCTCACAAGGCCGCCATGGGCCGCGGAACCATGGTTGTGATGAACGGAAGAGTTCACAGCGCCCTATTGGTTACCAAGCGTCATGTTAGTAGTGTTGAGGCGTTCGACAGCGGTTTTGAAGGTGCGCTGGGCGAAGTTGCCGACAGTGCTTTAAGATGGTTCCGACCGGTACATCGCGTCACACCCCTGAAGCTTTTGCCTGATGCGCTATTGCCCCGAGTTGATTTAATGAGCGCCTATGCGGGTGCAGACGATGTAGCGATTAAGGCTTTTGTGGCAGCAGGTGCCAAGGCTATAGTGCATGCTGGTCTTGGTAATGGTAATGCGCCTCCTGGCGTTCGGGATAGCCTCAAGCGGCTTCGTGAGCATGGCGTCTGGCTCGGCCGCTGCAGTCGCTGGATTCCGGGTTCGATCACAAGAAATAGCGGTATGTTCCAGGACGATGAGCTGTCGATCATCACGGCTAAAGGACTTCAGGCGCACAAACTGAGGATTGCCATGATGGTTGCAATCGCAAAGGGGCTCAGCCCAACCGAATGCCAGAACTGGCTCGATAGCTTTTGGGAGCAATAAGGTGGTGGAAAAGACGTCTATTGGGGCTGTGCTAGGCCTGCTCATTTCGTGTCTTGTGTGCGAAGTGTCACTTGCTCAAGGTTTCCGAGAGGCACCAAGAGCTCCGGCCGCAGGGTCTATAGCGCCGATTCAAGCTCCAAACAGTGGCCCAAGAGTGTTAGAGGCCCAATCTGCGGGAGCCTCAGCGAATCAGGCCTCCACTGCTCAGTCAGCTTCCGGCGCCGTGAAGGCGCCTTCATCGGACATGTCAGTCGAAGACATGATTAAGGCTTTATCCGGCGGCACGAGTCAGCCGGGATCCCCAAGTACAGTGACTAATGCACAGTCTTTGAATAAGGCGAGCCCTGGGGGACCAAACAGCCCAGCGGCTGCCACGGGTTCGATTCAGGATCCTGCAAAACAATTGCAAAGCCCGCCAGGCCTGAATAATGCTGGAGCAATGGTCGACCTGACCATACAGTTTGCCTTTGACTCAGCAACCATTTTGGAAGAGAGCAAAGGGCTACTCGAACGCTTAGCCAAGGCCTTGAATGCTCCTCAATTGCAAAGTCTTCGTTTTGTTGTTGAGGGCCATACCGACGGCGTTGGAAATAAAACTTACAACGATCAACTTTCTGCGAGACGCGCACAATCGGTTGTCGATTTTTTGGTAACCCAAGGGGTTAGCGTAAACCGTCTTCGCAGCACTGGCAAAGGCTTCGCCGAACTTCTATACCCTCAAGACCCCAAAGCGGCAGCCAACCGGAGGGTACGTATCAAGGTAGGTGTCTAAGTCATCCTCGCAATAATTGCTTTTCTTGCCGATCCTGCTTAGTGCTATATGACTAATGACTGCCCCACGGGCACGTCAGCACGCTAGTGGCCAGCTCAACTCAGCGCCGCATGCCTATCGGCTGACTCATGCTGAGCCTTGGACTGTGAAATGGGTCGCCGGTTCCGTAGGGATTCGTAAGTACTTGAGGCGAACCCACCCCAGTCATTGGACCACGGTCCCATCGAAATGGATTTGCCGCAGCATCAAACCAATCACGCCGCATTTGATATCCCGTCAAAACGGGCGGGCGCCAGACTTGGTCAAAATTCAAGGCGCTATGCTGTTGAAATGGATAGCGGTATAAATCGAGTCCTCGAGAACAATATCGATCGTGTGGGCAAATTTGGGCGAACGCTAGGCCCGCAAAATTTGCGGCTAAGCATGTAAGTATGAGGGCTAACTTGATCGATTTAGTCTTCATGGTTCTTAGACCTCGAGCAGTTTAATCCAAAGGGCTGTTTGGGGGTCTGGATGAATCTGGCTCGAATTCATGTGATTTTCTATATCAATTGCAAGCTCTTTACCGAGTTCAACCCCCCATTGATCAAAGGAGTTAATACCCCACAAGAAACCGGCGACTTCAACGCGGTGCTCAAAAAGCGAAATAAGCGCGCCAAGTGAGCTTGGATCAAGCCGGTTGAGAGAAATAATCGTACTAGCGCGCCCTCCTTGAAATGTGCGGTGCGCAGCGAGTTGCTCGCGACTCCAGCTTGGATTGGCTAGCTTGACGGATTCTGCACTGGCCTGGTCAAGAGACTTACCCTTAAGCAAAGCGAGCGATTGCCCGAGCGCATTGGCTAATAATTTACGATGCGCTGCATGATCGCTGTGATCTGGCCTTTCAATCATAATGAACTCCACAGGTGTGGGTTCCGTCCCTTGATGCAACCACTGAAAAAATGAATGCTGCGCGTTGGTTCCTGGTTCGCCCCAGACAAGTCCGGCGCTTGCGTGGTGAATAGCCCGCCCTGCCTGATCAACCGATTTACCATTGCTTTCCATTTCGAGCTGCTGCAAGTAGGCAGGGAATCGCGATAGACGGGCGTCGTAGGGAACCACGCAACGCGTGTTGTAATGCATGGCATTTCGATGCCATACATCGAGTAAACCTAACTGCCAGGGAAGATTTTCATAGGGATCTGACTCCAGCCAATGCCTGTCCATATCCCATGCTCCATTGAGCAAGGACTTAAAACCCTCAGAACCAATCGCAACCGCTGCACTTAAACCAATTGGTGACCACAGTGAGAATCGGCCGCCGACCCAATCAGGAAAATCAAAGCAGTCAGAAACGCCAAATGCCTGTGCTGCCTTGATATTTGCGGTAATTGCTATCGACCGAGCCTTAAACAAGTCCTGCGATTCGTTATTCATCCAAGCCTTAAGGCGTTCAGCATTGACTAAGGTCTCTGCTGTGGAAAAAGATTTCGAACATAGAACGATCTGGACGTCATAAGGATTAAGTCTTGCAATAACCGCTTCGAGCTCATGTAAGTCGCCATTGCCAGCAAAATGGATATCTGGCTGCTTGGCGGCTCGGGCGTCAAGTCCCGAAGCGTGTATGGATGAAAGCGCCTGCACCAATAGCCTCGGACCAAGATCTGATCCGCCTATGCCGATGTGAATGACATGCTTGATGTTTGGATCCTGTCTAATCTTATCGGCAACCTCAAGAAATCGAAGCCGAGTGGCTGCAAGTGCTGACTGATGCTTTGCGTTAAGAACATGATCGGGAGCCCTCAGGAGACAATGTCTTGCAGCCCTCGCCTCACTCCTATTGACTTGCTCGCCAGCAAACTGTGCGTTACGAAAGGTATCAAGACCCCTCTGGAGAGACCACGTCGTCAGATCCCTTCGAAGTGCCTGGTCCCAAGGCTGACGAGACGCATCGACCCGCAGCCCTGCTACCTCACGAAGAAAGCTTTGTGCCGGTGTCGCGCCAAGCGCTGCCTTAACCCAAGATTGGCCTTCGTTGAGTCTTTGAGCGTGGGCTTGCAGCTTCTGAGCAATGGTCTTGCCTGAGTCAGACATGTCATCGGCACCGAACCATGGCGCACTTTTAGTCAGATTCGTGGAAGATTTTCGATTCATAAACATTGGTTTGGACATAATCCGAAGCGGACCGATAAACTGCAAGTCAAATGTACACCAAGCCCGCCTAACGCAAAGGAAACCAATGAACGCACCGGAAAAAGTCTCGCAATACATTCTTGATCAAATTGGCCAGCAACATGAGGAAATGACGGCCTGGCGCCGTGACATCCATGCCAACCCGGAATTGGGCTTTGAAGAAACCCGAACCTCCGATCTTGTTGCGCGGCGGCTGGAATCATGGGGAATCGAGGTACATCGAGGCATTGGCAAAACGGGTCTTGTTGGCGTCCTCAAGGTTGGGAGCTCACCTCGAAAGATTGGTTTACGCGCTGATATGGATGCCTTGCCAGTTCTCGAATTGAATCAGTTTGCTCACTGTTCGCGTAAAAAGGGATTGATGCACGCCTGTGGCCATGATGGTCACACAACCATGCTCCTGGGCGCAGCCAAGCATCTCGCTGCGACGAAGCGTTTTGACGGCACCGTTCACTTCATTTTCCAGCCAGCCGAGGAAGGGCTTGGTGGAGCGCTAGCCATGATCGACGACGGTCTCTTTGAACGGTTCCCTTGCGACAGCATTTTCGGCATGCACAACCGCCCTAAGCTGCCCGTGGGGCATTTCAATGTGAAGGCCGGCCCCATGATGGCAAGCGCGGCATCCTGGGACATTCACATCAAAGGCTATGGGTCTCATGGTGCAAGGCCAGAATCAAGTGTTGATCCCATTTTAATTGGTGCACAAATCGTTTCGAACCTTCAAGCGATTGTTGCTCGCAACGTTCGACCTGTTGAGACCGCTGTGTTGTCAGTCTGCCAGTTTCATTCAGGGGACGCTTATAACGTGATCCCGCAAACCGCAAGGCTTGCGGGTACAGCACGCGCCTTCTCAGCCGAGATTATGAATCTGATGGAAACTAACATGAAGCGCATTGCCCACGGTGTTGCGGCGGCCCACGGCGCAAGTGTCGAGGTTGAATTTCGCAATATTTTCTCGCCGGTTATTAACGACGAGGATGAAGCGGACTTTGCCGCATCGGTTTGTGAAGAACTCGTTGGAAAGGACCGTGTTCATCGAAATCCTCCGCTTGCAATGGGTTCAGAGGACTTTGCCTTCATGCTGCAAAAAGTTCCGGGCTGTTATATCAACATCGGTAATGGCGACCAAGAGGGAGCATGCGAAGTCCATAACCCTTCTTATGACTTTAACGATGCAGCTTTACCGCTGGGCGCAGCGTTTTTTGTTCGGGCGGTCGAGCGCAAGCTTAGCCTCAATCCAAAGGCTAACTAAATGCGGCTACCTAGTCAGGCATACCAACGGCTCGGTTTCACACACGAGCAATTTGAACAAGCCATGATGCTTGTTCAGCAACTAGGCTCGAACCAGGCGGCAGACAAAGCCATGTCCCTGCCGCCAGGAACTGTGGCGAAGTGGGCCAAGGAATGGATCAGGGTGCAACGAGAGACGGAGCACGAACAAGCTCACGATCAAGCCAACCAGTCGGCTGCGGTACTTGATGTGCAGATTTTAGAACAACATGGCGCATCCAGGAGCTCCAGAAGCCATGATCGCCAAGTAAAGCGTACGAGCCGTTCAAGCAGTGCCGTTGTTGGATCTAGAATCGATGAAGAGTTTGAAGACGCCGAAGCGGCACTGCAAGCATTTCGACGTGGCGCTGAATTGCGTACAGGTCGCCCCGTGCCTGTTGGCAGTAGTGCACAAGCCGAGCCAGACCCTGAGGATCAAGAGGCGCCTCAACAAAGACAACTTGCGCTTGCCCGCCTTGAGGAGGTAGCCGCTGGTCTGAGGAAATTGTCCGAAGTCTCCGAGCGTGCAGCCTTGACACAATCGAAAGCTTCAGCGGATGAAGAAATCAAGGCGATGCTCAAACTTGCCACGACCATGATGGAGTTCATGGGTAAACAGCAAAATAGTCATCAGGAACAGCTTCAATCGATTCAAGGCCGTCTTCGACGCATCGAAGATCAACAGCAACAACTAATTTCGCGCAGCGATCCTTCGATTGCACTGATCACCCAACTCGAAGAACTCTCTCGTTCGATTAACGAGCTAAGTACCGAAGAGCAACTTATTCAAGTTCAAGACGATGTGGCCGATTTACGTGACCTCATCGACGAGACACTTAGGCTAGCGCCACGCTTGCAAGATGTCGCAAGGGAGCTTTTTCGCACTGAACTCCATGATCACTCAAGATCGCTTGGCGAGCGGCTTGCAGCTTTGTTGCGCCAACATGCCGATGCGATGATTGAATCAGATGCGCGGATGCCTGGAGCCATCGCCGACCTCCTAGCCCAGGAATGGGAGCCTAGTTTTACGGAACTTGGTGAGGTGCTCGAGCACAGTGCGAAGCAAGTCGCTTCAAACCTCCTGGTCATGCGACAAGATATAGAGAAAAGGGATCAGGAGCTTAAGCAAAGCATTGAGCGTCGCGATCAGTCTTTGCGCTCTTGGTTTGAGCAGCAGTTTGTTGTCCGCAATCAATCTGCTCAACACCAGTATCGTGAGCAGAAGTCGCAACTTGAAGAGATTGCTAGCGGTGTGAGTAACGTCAGCGGGCAGATCGACGGTGTACGCCGACTCGTTGATGAGTACGGCAGCCAGACCGCGCAGGCTGAGCAAATTCACAGCTTGCACCAGGAGATTGCTCGCTTACAGCGGGTTGTGGAGCACTTACAAGAGAAATCTGCGCTGAGGATCACCCTGTGATGAGAGCGCGAACATTGGCCGTCAATGCGTTTGATATGTGTTGTCTTGGCCATATCCAACAAGGTCTCTGGCGTCATCCGAGAGATCGATCTAAAAACTTCGAGCACCTGGCCTATTGGACCGATTATGCGCATCGTCTCGAGCGTGGCCTATTTGATGGACTGTTTCTTGCTGACGTTGTCGGTATTTATGATGTTTATCAAAACAGTCCCGATGCTGCTATTCGATCTGCGGTACAAGTCCCGGTCAATGATCCAATGCTTATAATTCCTGCAATGGCGCTTGTGACAAGGCATCTTGGCTTTGGCGTGACGGTAAACCTTAGTTATGAATCGCCGTATCTTTTCGCGCGACGAATGTCGACCTTAGATCATTTAACCCAAGGCCGAATTGCCTGGAACATTGTGACGGGTTACCTTGACAGTGCTGCACGTGCTCAAGGGTTCCAACAACAGATGAAGCATGATGATCGCTATGATTTGGCTGACGAATTTATGGAGGTTGTCTACAAGCTTTGGGAAGATTCCTGGGCTGACGATGCCTTATCTTCGCCGTTCGATTCAAGGGACTATGCGGACCCTGCTAAGGTTCAGGCGATTAAGCATGAAGGCAAGCAATACAGACTTGATGCGCGTCACTTATGTAGCCCATCGATTCAACGAACGCCTATGCTTTATCAAGCCGGAGCATCTACCCGTGGGCAAGCGTTCGCTGGAAAGCACGCTGAGTGCATTTTTTTGAATGGTCAAAGTTTTGATGCACTGGCCACCCTGACAAAGGCTTTTAGAGCACAGGCCGTCGCTTGCGGACGCAAGGGTGAAGATATCAAAATTTTTGTCGGTGCGAGCTTGATTGCCGCAGGTACGAAGGCAGAGGCGCGAGATCGCTATGACGAGTATAGACAATATGTTGATTCGGAGGCAGCACTTGTCCACGCGTCAGCGTCGATGGGTGTTGACTTAGCAAAAGTAGATCTCGAAGAACCGGTACAAACATCCGTTCAGCAAAGTCAAGCAGTCCAATCGAATGTTCAAGCCGTGATGCAACAACATGGCAAGCAGTGGACCAAGGCTGACTTGCTGCGGCAAATGGTTTTGGGTAGTCGTCAAACCCCTATCGTTGGTTCGGGTTCAGAGCTTGCCGATTATCTTGTGAACCTGCAGGTGAGCTGCGACGTTGACGGTATCAACCTTTCCAGAACGGTTGTGCCAGAATGCTTTGATGACTTTATCGATCATGTTGTTCCAGCACTTCAAGATCGGGGTGCTTACAAGACGCAGTACGAAGAGGGCTCGATTCGGCGAAAGCTTTTTGGTTCAGATCGCCTGCCTTTAACCCACCCTGCGCGCGCGGCATATGACAGTGCGCGTTCTGAAGAAAATCCTTAAAAACCTTAGACTTTTCTAGCAGGTACTCATGGCACACGTTGTTGATTCCAACACCTTAGATCGTATCTTCGCCGAAGTAGATCGTGGCTTTGACCAGCAAATGCAAATGCTTAGTGACCTGGTCGCCATTCCCTCTTGTCGAGGCGAGGAGTCGCGAGCTCAGGACTTTATGGCACATGCCATGGCAGATCTTGGCCTTGCGATTGATCGCTGGAAGATTAATGTTGATGAGATCAGGCATTTGCCGGGATTTTCACCGGTCATGGTTCCCTATGACGACGCCATCAATGTGGTAGGCACTCACCGACCAAGCAGTGGTGTGGGCAATCCACGGCGCTCTTTGATTTTGAACGGTCATATCGATATTGTACCGACGGGCCCTACTGATATGTGGACTGATCCTCCTTTTTCGCCGGTTGTCAAGGCGGGCTGGTTACATGGTCGTGGTAGCGGCGATATGAAGGCAGGCTTAAGCGCTAACCTTTTTGCGCTGCGCGCGCTTCACGCTGCTGGATTTGAGGCTGCCGCCGATATTTATCTTCAAAGTGTTGTTGAGGAAGAGTGCACTGGCAACGGTGCATTGGCATGCTTGCAGCGAGGCTACCGCGCTGCCGCAGCATTAATTCCTGAGCCTGCTGCTGAGCGCCTCAATCATGCACAAGTTGGTGTCATGTGGTTCCAAGTGCGTGTTCGTGGGAGGCCTGTCCATGTTGCTGTCGCCGGTTCGGGTTCTAACGCGATTGAGTCTTGTTTTCCACTCGTTGCAGCCTTACACCGTTTAGAACATGATTGGAATCATCGCGGTCATGAAGCATTCAAGCAGCATCACCATCCGCTAAATTTTGTGCTCAGCCGAATTGAGGGTGGCGACTGGACTTCTAGTGTGCCGGCATGGTGTACCTTTGACATGAGAGTTGGACTTTTTCCCGGGCAGAACTTGCAAGAGGCGCGCGAGGAAATTGAGCAATGTGTTCATCGGGCAGCGCTTGAGGATAGTTTTTTGAGGGAAAATCCGCCCGAACTGGTTTATCATGGTTTCCAGGCCGAGGGTTATGTTTTGCCGCCTCATACCCCAGCACAATCCTGCCTTGAGCAAGCTCATCAGCATGTGCGGCAAGAGCCTTTAGAGCAGTATGCAGGCACTGGCACCACCGACGCGCGCTTCTTTGGCCTTTATCAAGGCATCCCTGCGCTTGTTTATGGACCAAGGTCACGTGATATTCACGGCTTTGATGAGGCGGTTGAGATCGACTCGGTCAGACGAGTGACCAAAACGATTGCGAGCTTTATTGCGCAGTGGTGTGGCTTGCAACGCATTAAGCACTAGGTAGGATGCTATGCAAAGCTCATGGCAAATTGGAAAGGTTAACATTCGAAAGATTATAGAACTTGAACATACGGGTGGAACCCGCTTTATCCTCCCTCAGGCAGTACCTGAAGTGGTGAAGCCGATTAGCTGGCTGTTTCCACATTATGTCGACGAGCGAGGCCGCCTTAAAATGAGTGTACACGCCTTATTCATCGAGGCAGATGGGCTCAGAATCGTAGTTGACACCTGCCTGGGTAATGATAAAGAAGGACGGAGCGTGCCAGACTGGAATCATCGAAAGTCTGACTTCTTAGAGCGCTTTGCGATCGAAGCATGCGATCCCAAAGAGATCGACGTAGTGGTTTGTACGCATATGCATGTCGACCATGTGGGTTGGAATACTTTTTGGGACGGTAGTGCCTGGCAACCGAGTTTTCCCAATGCGCGTTACCTTTTCTCAAAAGAAGAATATGAGCATTGGGTTGATGAGCGAGAACATGATGAGCAGGCCGCTGTATTCAACGATTCCATAAGACCTGTTATTGAATGCGGATTGGCGCAGTTCGTTGACATGGATCATGCGATTAGTGCTTCGGTCGCGCTTGAGCCTACACCTGGTCATACGCCAGGGCATGTCAGCGTCCGGATTACATCGGAAGGCTCAGCAGCATTAATTACAGGCGATTTCATCCATCATCCCTGCCAATTTGCATTTCCGGACTGGGCCTCAAGCGCAGATGTAGACAGATTTGCATCCACACAAACGCGCTACCGTATGTTCAATCAGCTGTGTTGCGAACAAGCACTGATCATAGGAACCCATTTCGCAGGACCGAGCTCTGGCTTGCTCAAGGCATCGGATGAAGCCGGGCAGGCTTACTGCTTTCAATCATGCCGCTGAAAGACAGGCCAAGCGCTGCAATTTGGAATGGTCATACTCGAAAGTTGTCCTGCCAGCCTCTAAACACGACATTAAATGATCAATTCTATAACAACCAAGCCTAAGTCCTCGCTAGGCTTGAACACCTCACACTTGGTGATGTCCAGTCTGCCATTGGACCAGTCGACCTGGTAACACACATCATCGTTTCCTTTGATATAGCCTTTAATACGTTCGAGTCGACTCGGCGGGCAACACCCACGTTGAGGGTCTTTATGATCTCGTTGCCATCGATCGACCCGCGACTTAAACACATCAAGGCATGCAAAATCACTTGGAGAAATAACAAAACTGCGCCAACGTGGCGACCCACCAGACCGTAGCAGGCTCATCCCCTGGTAGCTTGTCAGTGAAAGATGGCGCTCGAAGCGATCGATCTCGTTCGTGTGTGGCTGGCTTTGCTTGGGATCTTGCTGCTCTAGTCTCTGAACAAGTTGGTGTTGTATCCGATCTAGCCTATGTTGCTGACAGCCTAGTTCAAATAATATCGATCGTCCGCGATCGTCGCCGAGCAGATCTGCATGTGTACCAATCCATTCATCGGACTGTTGTAGCTGCGCTCGAACGGTATCGCCGATGTAGGCGTCAAGCAATTGCTCGCGTATGCGGACTAAGTGAATCAAGGCAAGCGTTCGAATGGATGCGCCTGGCATGCAAAGTCTTACCGTACCCCTAATAGCTGCGGGCATAGCGACACCGCTACATTCGATAACCAGCCGATCGAACTCGCTTTGGCGGGCTAAGATAGTCTGCAAGCCGTCGACGAGATCGCTTCCATAAGTACAGCAAATGCATCCACCAGCGATATCGATCATTTGCCCTTGCCGGGCACGAATGAGCTGCTTATCGACATTGATCTCACCAAAGTCGTTGACCAAGATTGCTAGTCGCTGTTTTTTTGCTTCGTCACTTGATCGATCTGTGCCACTCAGTAACCGATTGATATAGCTTGTCTTTCCCGCCCCGAGATAGCCGGTGACTATATCAACATTCATAACGAAGCGGGAAATAATCTGCCAGCCTGTACAGTCCCCCAAACTTTTATACGGTGCAACGCCTCAGGCGGCACCTCGTAGGGATCATGTTCCAAAACTGCGAAGTCAGCACGTTTACCAACAGCAATTGAACCAACCTCGTGATCTAGGTGAAGTGTTTGCGCTGCACCAAGTGTAATCGCATAAAGCGCCTCATCAACGCTAATGCATTCATCGCTGCCTAAGGTCACCCCGCTAGCGGTCAGGCGATTTACTGCTGCCCAAGCAGTAAATAAAGGCGCAAGTGGCGTGACGGGTGCATCTGAGTGAATACCCATGACAAGGCCCGCTCGAAGCGCGCTGGCACATGCATTCATGCGCTGAGCGCGTTGCGGCCCTAAGGTAATAGTCCGGTGTTGATCGCCCCAGAAATAGTGATGATTGGGAAATAAATTGACCGCAAGTCCAAGGGCCTGCATTTTTCTAAATTGTGCTTCATCGCCCATCTGACAGTGCTGGAGTACGAAGCGGTGATCCGCTGAGGACTGTTTGCGCAGTGCCTGAGTAAAACAGTGAATCGCCAGATCAATCGCCTCATCACCATTTGTGTGTGTATGAACTTGCAGCCCATTGGCAAGCGCACCTTCGTACAATAAAGCCAAGTGCTCAGGTGGCGTGTACCATAATCCATTAGGCATACCGTTATAGTATCCAGGCCATCGAAGACGAGCCGAAAATCCTTGAATCGAGCCATCAACAAACGCTTTGATCGCTCCCAATCGAAGCTGATCGGTGCTCTTTTGCTTTAATGCCATAGCTCGCTCGACCAGCTCTGTAGGGCTCATCGCTTGAAATCGTCTCATGGCGACAATGCGAACAGGATAGCTGCCAGACGCAGTAACACGAAGCATCATTTCAACTGCATCGTCGGGAAGTAGGTTGGCAAGATCGGTCGCCGTGGTCACACCGGCGCGAACGCAAAGCGACGCGAATCGCCACATAGCCGCCTCATCGCCAGCCATGGCCTCTCGATCAAAGCCGACATAGCGTCCAACCATGGTCATGGCATCGGGCCCCTTGAGCTCCCCGTTTGGGTAGCCATCCTTATCAAGTGGTATCCCGGGGTGTTCGATACCTTGTCGCATGAGCCCAGCCTTTTCTAGGGCTAACGTGTTCACGTTCATGATATGCCCACTTGCGTGCATAACGCCTACACAGCATGTCTCCGATACAGCATCTAGATCTTGTCTCGTCATGCGACATTGATCTTCGAAATAGATGGGATCAAAGCCCCAGGCAGCTATATGGCCTTTGGAGCTGTCGGATTGCTTTAATCGTTGGATCACAGCAGGGATGCTTTCACATGCTTCCCAAATCCGTCCCTGTGGGTCAGCCCTGGGAAAGAAACCTGTATACGCATAGGCCCAAAATGCCCCCTCGCTCACATGGCAGTGCCCCTCAACAAAGCCTGGCATCAACACATGATCAATGAAGCGATCATCGATTCGATGGGTACCTAACGCTTTCATTGACTCAAGGCTACCCGTGCCGAGGACTCTTCCATCAAGAACCGCCACTGCCTGTGTCGATTTATTGGAGCGGTCCATCGTGATGATCCGCTTTGCGGGATAAATTTCAATCATGACGTTGCTAACACCTCATTAAAGGGGTTTAGACTGAAGGTCAAAAGCTTGAAGTGCGCCTCAAAAACGCCATCGGTTGGTTGGGCCGCTTCAACGCTGTCCTTATTTTACGGAGCATAGCGTGACTCGCACCACATCAACTCGAGAACGACAATCGCAGGTTGGCTTTATTGGACTTGGCGTCATGGGGCAGGCCATGTGCCTGAATCTCGCTCGCAAGCTGTCAACGATTAAGCCAGACGCTGAACTTCACGTATACGATCAGAATCCAGAAAGGTCTGAGGTCTTCAAGGCCATCGCCGTCCGTATCTGCGAATCTGCCAATGAGATTCTGGCCCGATGCGAACTTGTCTTTCTCTCGTTGCCCTCAGGTGTTGAGATTGCCCAACTACTCGATCTAAGCGCTGGCCGACGTAAAACGGGGCAGTGGATTATTGATTGTGGAACGACCTCTGTTATTCAAACCAAAGCGATCGCCGAGGCCTTAAGTAAAGAGTCCGTTATATGGATTGACGCGCCTGTGGCGCGTACCAGAGAAGCTGCAATCAAGGGCCAGCTGGCGATGATGGTGGGTGCAAGCCCAGAACAATTCGATACGATCAAACCCATCTTAGCTACCATGGCAAGTGACATCTCACATTGCGGTGCTCTGGGGACAGGCCAGCTATGCAAAATATTGAATAACATGATTTTATTTCAAACGGTCGAGGCGCTTGCGAGTGCTGCCGCTATTTCGGAAGCTTATGGACTTGAAGCGGAGATGCTTTTTTCGATATTAAGTCAAGGGTCTGCAGATAGCTTTGCGCTGAGAAACCATGGCCTTAAAGCAATCGCCCCTCGAGTCTTTCCTGAATCTGCTTTTCCAGTAAGCTACGCCCAAAAGGATTTAAGCTACGCACTTGAGCTTGCTGAATCGCTTGGTATTCGTTGCGAAGGCGCTCAGACAGTTGATCATCGCTTTGATCTGGCCATTAAAAACGGTCTATCGAATCATTACTTCCCAGTCATTCGAAGCCTTTATAAGTGAAAAGATCCCGTCAACGCTTGTGCCAAATCGCCGATGACTGTGGCTGGGACTTTGATCAGCGCTTAGCTCGTTTGGCTCTTAATAGTTGAATGCTTTCCAAAAAGTGGTTGCGGTCGTTTGACTCCTTACCCTTTCTTGCAAGAGCTGAGCGAATCATTAATCGCGATTCGAAAGAAAGCGAGCTATCTTCATCAAAAACAAGAGGCCTGCCCTCACCAGGTAGATTTCGGAACTCCCCGCGTTGTTGCGCGGCTTCAATCCTTTGGTCAGCAATCCAACTCAGTGCAAGCTTCATGGTTTTAATACTCCATATTTAACCGTTTAGGCAAATAGGCGTCAATGAGCCATGAAGAATGAATCCATTCGTTTTGCAAAACATCCTGATGGCCTGCCCGACGCATCATGCTTTGAGTTTACGCAAGAACAAGTGATCAGACCTGCTCATGGCGAGGTTTTGATCGAGAATCACTTGCTCTCGGTCGACCCCTATATCCGCATGCGGATGGAGAGGGAGGACTCGTATGCACCAGCCATGCGCTTGGGAGACGTCATCGTTGGTCGAACTGTTGGTCGCATCATTGAAAGCAAAGATTCACAATATGCCTTGGGCTCGTGGGTGGTTGGCCGTCATGCCTGGCAGCGCTACTCGCTCGCAAGAGCAGATGACCTACAAGCGATCGACCCAGAACTGGCACCCTTGAGCGCTTATCTCGGGGCACTTGGATCCACAGGCCAGACGGCATGGCTGGGGCTGCATTTGTTGGGGCAACCAAAGCCTGGTGAGGCGGTCCTGGTATCAGCAGCTGCAGGTGCCGTTGGTAGCGTTGCGATTCAACTTGCCAAGGGATATGGTTGTAAAACGATTGGTATTGCTGGTGGTTCAAGCAAATGCGATTGGGTTAGGACTAAGCTTGGCGCCTACGATTGCCTCGATTATCGGGCTAGCGATTTTGAGTCAGTTCTCTCTGAAAGGCTCAATGAGGGAGTTGATTTTTATTTCGATAATGTTGCTGGTTCTATACTTGATCAAGTATTACCGAAGATGAAGCTACACGGTCGTATTGCATTGTGCGGGCTCATCTCTCAATACAATGCTAAGACGGTAGATGGCATATTCAATCTGCGTTCACTTTTCAATAAGCGTGTTCGCCTTGAAGGTTTCTTGCTCTCAGACCACAAGTCGCTATTACCAACGGCTAATTCAGACTTAATGACAGCTTACCAGGCCGGCAAGCTTCACCACGAAGCTAGCATTTATGATGGCCTTGATCAAGCACCAACTGCCTTTGTCGATATGCTCAAAGGCCGCAGTCTTGGGAAGCAACTTGTGCGCTTGCGCAGCGATGCTGGCTGCCCTATTTAGCGGATCAACGATGCCTCAACTAGTTGCGCACGACATGACGCAGCATATCGCTCGCATTAATTATATGGTCCCTGTGATCTTTGGTTTCGGGACACGCGCTTTGCTCACCCACGAGCTTGCGGCTGTGAACGCTTTAAACCCTTTCATAGTCAGTGATCGAGGCGTTGTCGGCGCAGGCCTACTTGAGAAGATCACACCCTACCTGCCAAAGCGGTTTGATGTATTTCTCGATACCGAGCTCAATCCCACGGAGGCAGCCGCGTGCCGAGGAGCCTTGGCTTATCGTGATGGTCGTCACGATTGCATTTTGGGCCTTGGCGGCGGCGCAGCCATGGATTTGGCTAAAGCGATTGCCATACTTGTTCATAACCCAGCGCCCTTGTGGCATTACAGTAATCGCTACAGTTCACCGAAGCCTTATCACGATATACCGCCGCTTTGGCTCTTGCCAACCACCGCAGGTACCGGCAGTGAAGTAGGTAGATCAGCAGTTATTGTTTTTGATAACGGTATAAAAGCCGGTATCCGTTGCCCTGATATCACCAAGGCTGCGATTTGCGATCCAGATCTAAGTCTTAGCCTTCCACCCCGAATGACAGCGGCAACAGGCCTTGACGCGATCTCACATGCGATTGAGACTTTCTGTTCACCAACGATTAATCCGCCGGCCGATGCGATTGCCGCAGATGCACTGCAAAGGCTACTGACATACTTGCCGATTGCAGTTGCTGATGGGAGTGACCGAGTAGCGCGATGGCACTGCCTCATGGGATCGATGCAAGCAGCACTAGCCTTCCAAAAGGGCTTAGGTGCAGTTCATGCGATGGCTCATAGCCTTGGAGCACTTGGTTTCCATCACGGAAGCCTAAATGCCATTCTATTACCCCATGTACTTCGCATGAATGAGTCAAGCCTAGGGTGTAAATGGGGAGCTTTATCGGCGCTATGCGCGGGAGACGATACACCATATGGTTTAGACATTATCGACAACCGTTCTGCAAGTGACGAGCATGTCGGCTTGCCGGACCCAGCCGACAGGGTTGAGGCATTGAATGAGCAGCTTGGATTACCCCGACGCTTATCTGAACTCGGGGTCGACTACAAGGATCTTGAATCGATATCGAATGCCTCAGTGCAGGACCAGGCAAACCGTTCTAATCCTAAAACCATGAGCGCCTTAGACTACCTAAAAATCCTAAAGCAAGCTTACTGAGGCAGCTGAACGGAGCCGGGCCTTCTGACTGACTCGATCAGTTGTACGCCGCCATCTGCATCCTTACCCAACAAGCCGACACGGCTATAGATTCCAAGCTTCTCCCTCGAATCTGCAATATCAAGATCGCGCATGCTCAACTGCCCTATCCGATCCGCAGGGGTGAAGGCTCCCTGCCCCTTCTCCATGGTGAGTCTCTCTGGATGGTAAGTGAGGTGAGGACTTTGGGTATCGAGAATGGAATAATCATTGCCACGACGTAGCTCTATGAATACCTCGCCTGTAATTGCTCTTGCCACCCAGCGTTGTGCCGTTTCGCGAAGCATCAAGCTTTGTGGGTCAAACCAGCGTCCGTGATAAAGCAGCTTGCCTAGCCGCCTGCCGTTGCTCCGATACTGCTCGATCGTATCTTCGTTGTGAATGCCACTCACCAAACGCTCATAAGCAATATGCAATAGGGCCATACCAGGGGCCTCGTAGATGCCGCGACTCTTAGCCTCGATAATCCTATTTTCAATTTGATCCGACATACCGAGTCCATGTCGGCCCCCAATACGATTGGCCTCCTCAAAAAGGCTGACAAGATCGGGAAAGGCTTGACCATTGATCTGCGTGGGTATACCTTCTTCGAACTTAACACTGACTTCTTCCGCTTTCACACTGACATCATCGCGCCAAAAAGCCACGCCCATAATCGGATTGACAATCCTGATGCCGCTGTTAAGAAACTCCAGATCTTTCGCCTCATGCGTCGCACCAAGCATATTTGAATCGGTTGAGTAGGCCTTCTCAACGCTCATCTTGTAATCAAAACCATGAGCGATCAGGTATTCACTCATCTCCTTGCGGCCACCCAGCTCATCAATAAATCGCTGATCCAGCCAGGGCTTGTAGACCTTTAGCTTTGGATTTACCAATAAACCATAACGATAAAAGCGCTCGATGTCATTGCCTTTAAACGTGCTGCCATCCCCCCAAATATTGACTTCGTCTTGCATCATCGCAACCACTAGGGCGGTGCTTGTGACGGCTCTGCCTAAGGGCGTGGTGTTGAAATAGGTGTTGCCGGCAGTTGAAATATGAAATGCTGCGCTTTGAATCGCAGCCAGACCTTCGGCAGCAAGTTGGGCTCGGCAATCGACGAGTCTTGCTATTTCTGCTCCATAGGCAAGAGCCTTTCGCGGAATATCGTCGTAATCAGACTCATCAGGTTGGCCAAGATTGGCTGTATAGGCGCAAGGTAACGCACCGTTTGACTTCATCCAATGGACAGCTGCCGAAGTGTCGAGACCACCTGAAAAAGCGATCCCCACGCGTTGGGCTTGGGGCAATGAGGGAAGGATATGTTGACTCATAGCTGGTGATCTAATCAGCGAGGATAGTAAAAAATGATGTGACAGCTTTGTTCAAACGCTTGGACCGCGTTGACCGAAGCAGGCTATCTTAGCTCAGTCAATACCTTCAAGGCGCTTATGCCTTATCAAGACATCACGGACTCCGACTCAGCAAATGATGACACGATCTGGGCAAGCGAAGCATCAGCTTGCACTCGACTTCGAATACGGTCCTTTTCGAGTCCAACAAGGCCTTTATATCGGGCTGCAATATCAAGTAATTCCTGCTCAGAAACAACCTCATCGAGTCGCGTAAATCCCTTGGGAGCGCGCTGTCTCACCACTTCCAGACAATGATCTGGTCCCTGCCCTCGATTTGCCAGGACAATAGCAGCAGTCTTAGGCCTTCGGTCTTCTTCATAAATGCGAAGCGCATGCAAGGGATCGTCCGGATTTTGAACCAGGCAATCGCACAATGACTTAGCGTCTAAGATGGCCTGGCTCGCACCGTTTGAGCCAATTGGATACATCGGGTGTGCAGCGTCGCCCAGCAATGTGCATGCATGCTTACCCCAACCTGGAAGCGGATCTCGGTCGACCATCGGAAACTCATAGTAGGCATCAGCGCTGGCGATTAGTCCAGGAATATCCAGCCAATCAAAATGCCACGCGCTAAAGGCGCTTGCAAAGACATCCTTGTTGACCTGCTTATTCCAGTCATGACGTTCAGGAGCCATTTGCTCGACTCGGAGCTCAGCAATCCAATTGATGCACTGCAAGCCACTGGACTTCTCGACGGGTGCAATCGGATAAGTGACAAATTTCTGATCTGCGTGGCCTACCATGGCCATACTGGCCCCGGTCAAAAAGGGTTTGGCCATACTTGTCGCTCGCCACAACATACGGCCAGAAAAACAGGGTGGGCCCTCCGCCGGGTAGAGTTGTTTACGCAAAATTGAATGAATGCCGTCCGCACCAATAATGATGTCCGAATTTTCCCGATAGACATGCGAACCGTGTTGGACTTTGATAGTTGTTGAATCCGTATCGATTTCTAACACACGGTGACCCAACTTCACGGCGTCCACGCCAAGCCGACGCTGCACTGCTCTCAAAAGTAAAACCTGTAACTCACCGCGATGAATCGAGTATTGCGGGACTGGATAGCCTGCAAAACGCCCCCGGGCCTCGCTCCACACTTTTTGGCCTTGAGGATTAAAGTACGCGACTTCCTGTGTCCGCACACCGATGCGGTCTAAATCCTCCAACAAACCTAGCGCAAGCAGCTCAGCAACCGCGGAGGGTTGGACATTGATCCCTACACCGAGTGGACGAATCGACTCAACCGCTTCAAAAATATGTACGGTAAATGCAGCGCGTTGGAGTAACAAGGCGAGCGTGAGTCCCCCAATACCCGCTCCTACAACCGCAATGCGAGGCTTATTGCTCATGACCACTCCATCGGCAAGCCGACATAATTCTCGGCTAAGGCACTCGAAGCGGCTTGGCTTCGTACAAGATAATCCAACTCCGCCTCCTGGATCTTCTGTTCGAAATCTGCATCATCAGCGAATCGATGCATTAAGCTCGTAAACCACCACGAAAAGCGCTCAGCACGCCAAACACGGTTTAAGCATCGCTGCGAATAACGATCTAAATGGCTATCGTGATGATCTTTAAACCAGTCGGTCAAAGCCTCGGCAAGATAGCGAACATCACTAACCGCGAGATTTAAGCCCTTTGCGCCCGTTGGCGGTACGATGTGTGCAGCGTCGCCTGCAAGTAGGAGGCGACCCCAACGCATCGGTTCGGCGACAAAGCTTCGCAAGGGCGCAATGCTTTTCTCGATGGATGGGCCTGTCATAAGCTCTTTAGCAGCTTGAGGATCGAGTCTATCGCTTAACACGGACCAAAAACGGTCATCGCTCCACGCATTGATATCTTCGGTAGCAGGCACTTGTAAATAATAACGAGAGCGTGTCGTACTTCGCATCGAACAAAGCGCAAAACCTTTTGGGCTGTTGACATAGATGAGCTCATCGTTAACCGGCTTTACATCAGCAAGGACGCCGAGCCATCCAAATGGGTATACTTTTTCGTAGGTCCTTAAGACGGATTCAGGAATGAGCTTGCGACAAAGGCCATGAAAGCCGTCGCATCCAGCAACAAGGTCGGCATGGATCCGAAGGGGTGCTCCTTGATAGATTGCATTAATCTCAACCTGGTCCGCATCAAGTCCTTGAATGCTCAAGCCTTCGACTTCGTAATAACTGCTTAAGCCTCTGCTTGCACGATCATCCATTAAGTCTTTGGTGACCTCGGTTTGTCCATATACTACGACCTGCTTACCCCTGGTAAGCGCCTGTAGATCAATTCGATGTCGCTTGCCTTGAAACAATAAGTCAAAGCCATGATGAACAAGCCCTTCACGATGCAATCGGATCGATAAACCGAGCTGATCAAGGACCTCGACCGTCCCCTGTTCGAGAACCCCTGCCCTTATCCTCGACACCACATATTCTGGGGATTGTCTTTCAATGAGCACATGGTCGATGCCTGCTCGATCAAGCAAGGCACCAAGCAAAAGACCCGATGGACCGGCGCCAATAATGGCAACTTGAACGCGTTGGTGCATGGTCATTAGATATCAAAGAAAACGGTTTCCATATCGCCTTGAATAACGATATTAAATTGATATATTTTTAATGGGCTTCCATTCGACTCTCGCAAACTCGCTATCAGTGTGGAACGCCTTTTCTTGATTTCGATCGTATTTAACACCGGATCGGTCTGATGCAACGCATCATCCTCGGGGAAATACATGCGTGTATGTAATCCGATATTGATACCGCGGGCGACAACCCATAGGGCAAGGTGTGGTGCCATCGCGGCAGAGCCAAGACAGGCTACCTGTCCCGGCTTGATAGTGCGAAAAGTAAAACTTGCGGTCTCTTGGTCAATGGCACTGCGGCCCCAACCGAGAAAGCTTGAACGCTCTGATTGTTGATAACTACCGCGATGATCCGCTTGCCAGAGTTCAACCACCGCATCGTAGATCGGAGCACCACTGCCATCAAGCACTTGTCCGCTCACTTCAATCTCGCTTGCACCTTGCGGTGTGCCATGAGCACACAAATTGTTTGAGACGATCGGTTTTTGGGCAATACCTGCACGCTCAGGAACAAGTCCAATGTGCACGAATGGTCCCGCTGTTTGCGAAGCACTTTCAAATCGAGGCAGCATATTGTTAGCACTCCGGTAATCTTGATTCGAACAAGGTTTCACGACTTGCCCTCAACACCATATCAAAACGGTATGCAAGCGAGTCGAAGGGGACAGCCGCATGGATATCTAATCGAGCCACTAATTGCTGCAAAGCACCTAGATCAGAGACAGTTCCAAGAATTGCATCACGTTGAATCAAAGGATCGCCTTCGAAATACATTTGTGTAATTAATCGCTGGCACCATGCCTTGCCGCTAAGCGAGAAATGAATATGGGCTGGCCGCCAGTCGTTCATTCGATTTCGCCACGGATACGGCCCTGGTCGAATCGTACGGAAAAAGTAATAACCGTTCTGATCGCTTCGAGTGCGTCCGCAGCCACCGAAATTTGGATCCAGAGGGGCCAAGTACCGATCGTTAGCATGACGATAACGTCCACCAGCGTTGGCCTGCCAGATCTCGATCAAGGCATTCGGGACGGGCCTTGCATGCTCATCTAAGATGTAACCATGCACAACGATACGCTCCCCGATGGGCAAGCCGCCCTGCGCATGGTTTAAGATGAGGTCATGATCGAGCGGTGACAATTCAAAGCTCGACAATTGAGGTCCTGATACTTCGGTAAGTGTTGGATCAATTGAGATAAGCGCTTGCCGCGGTGATCGAAGTACGCTTGTTTTGTATTTCGGATCGTAAGCGGGCGGGTGCATGGCAAAGTTGCGCGGATAATACTCATCAAAGACTTGACTAGACCCCATCGACGACCTCCGAAGTGACGCTTCTCCAAGAACAAACCATCATAGAACGGAATCAAGCGAAAACTTTGCGACTTTTGCTTATCGGCATGATTTGTTTGCATGCAAGTATGGCGATTTCCCGCATTGCATCAAGCCTTTGGGTTTTGGATTCAGGTTATGGTGAATGGTCGGTTGGACTGTTACTGAGTTTATTCTCGGCTGGACCTATGCTACTAGCCTGGTGGGCGGGTGGACTAAGCGATCGCTATGGATTTCATCGCCCTATGGGTATTGCAATTACCTTGGCTATACTCGGAGGCATCACGCCGGCGATCTACCCAAGTCTGATAACGATTGCCTTGGGATGCCTTCTCACAGGTAGCGCCTCATCAATTGGTGCCATCGCCGTTCAAAGGGCAGCTGGACGTTTAAGCGATCAGGGGGCTAATCTAAAACGAGTCTTCAGCTGGGTTGCAATTGCACCTGCGGTGTCCAATGCATTTGCCCCAGTCATGAGCGGTGTGCTGCTCGATCAGTTTGGATTTGTCGCAACGCTCATCATTGGAGCGATCATTCCCGCATCGGCATGGTTTGTCGCTGCTAAAGTACCCCGTGAGACCATCAAGGGATCAGGCCATCATTCCTCGCTGCGCGATGCCATCGGACTGCTCCGCATCAGTGCATACCGGCGGATGTTGCTATTAAATCTAGTTACGATATCGAGCTGGGATGCGCACCTCTTTGTTGTGCCTGTCATAGGCCACGCTCAAAGTCTGTCCGCCACTCAGATCGGTGCTTTACTTGGCGTCTTCTCAGCTGCAAGCATCGTTATACGTGTGATCATCGTGCGCTGGGCCGAACAATTCAAAGAGCGAACTTCCATGAGGATCGCTGTATCACTTGCAATGGTCGGATTTTTTGCCTACCCATGGCTTGAAGGTTTTCAGATGATGCTGATCGGCTCCGCTTGTTTGGGCATGAGTTTGGGCTCTGTTCAGCCTATGCTACTAGCGTCGATCCATCAAGTCACGCCCCAAGGTCGCCAAGGCCAAGCCCTTGGCCTCCGATCAATGGCCTTAAATGGCATCAACCTCATCATGCCTTCAAGTTTTGGTCTCATCGCAAGCCTTAGCTACACCGCCTTACCCATGAGCATGATGGGCCTACTTTTAGGGCTATCCTTATGGCTGCTACGCTAGCTCAGGGCGATAGGGTCAATTCACGGAGCAGGCGAGGATGTTCGCTGAGCCTGGCATGAGTCGCATTATCTTTTCGCATGCCAATGGCTTCCCGGCCTCGACTTATCGACTCATTCTTCAAGCATTAAGAGACGCTGGGCATCAGGTCGATGCGATTGAATGCATCGGGCATGATCCAAATTTTCCAGTAAGCAGCAACTGGCCTAAGCTTGTGGACCAACTCGCAACCACGCTTCCGGCGTCGAACATTGACGGAGGCGAAGCTTCATGGTTCCGAGGCAAAGCATCATGGTTGATTGGACACTCATTAGGCGGGTATCTCAGTATGATGTGCGCAGCCCATTTAAGCCGGTCTCAGAGCCAAACCATAGCCGGTGTGATTGTGCTTGATGCGCCCATCATCGGTGGATGGAAGGCACAGGGTCTTAGACTTGTTAAGCGAAGCTCGCTTGTCGGCGCATTATCACCCGGCCGACTGAGCCGAAAGCGCAGAAGGCAATGGCCTGATCGGGCAGCGGTTCGTTTGCACTTTGAGCACAAGCGGGCATTTAGGCACTGGGACCCAAGGGTGCTCGACGACTATGTGAATTTTGGAACCAAGGACTCGAGGGATCGACATGGGCTGCCGTGTCGTAGCCTGGTTTTTGATCGTGATATTGAAACTTTAATCTATAACACGGTACCCGATCATTTAGGCCATTATCTTAAGTCATACCCCATCAATTGCCCGCTTGTTTATATAGGCGGGAGGCAATCATTTGAGGCAAGGCAGGTGGGTCTAGCAAGCACACACAAGTTGCTCTCGCGTCTTTGCCAAAGCGATTTCATCGAAACCGAAGGCAGCCATCTCTTCCCGATGGAGTACCCGGATAAGACGATTGAAATGATCTTAAAGATACTGCCATCCTAACGATTTAGCGCATGTTGAAAACCGCCTGCGCATCGAAGTTCCTCATTAAGTGCCCTGCAAGCTTTGCACCTTCAATGATGCCTTGCGAATCGGCAACCTGATGACCATTCACCCAAACACCATGGACGCCCAGCGCATCGGTGTGCAATCGAGACGCTCCTCCTGGCAAGTCATGCACCCGGCGCTTAGGACCTCGACCCACACATTGAGGATCAAACAAAAGCAGATCAGCTGCAAACGATTCGCGTAACAAACCGCGCGAGGACATGCCGAAAATCGCTGCACTCTGCGCCGTTAGCTTATAGGCAGCTTGCTCAAGACTCATTACTGAAAGATCACGAGCCCAATGTCCTAATAAATGTAAACCGAAACCGGCATCGTTAAAAAATGTGAGATGGGCGCCAGCGTCGCTCAGTGATACAAGGCTGTGTGGATGATTCAACATCCGAGCCACCTGCATCTCATCGCTATTGAGCAATTGCGCAGTAAACACGGTTTTTAAGTCCTCTTCCAGAGCAAGGTCGAGCATCACATCAAGCGGATGACGATGGCTCTGCGTGGCCATCGTGGCGAGACTGCACTGTTCCAGATGCGCGTTGGATGCCTTTGCGACTTCAACGATATGAACCTTATCCCACTCGCCGTTAAAGAGACGAAACACAGCAGGCGATTCAAGCTCTGCCTTGACTGCCTTCCTAAAGGATTGGTCGGCGAGCACCTTTAACAAGGCCGCATGCGCCAGTCCTAGTGCGGGTTTCCAGGAAGGCAGGCCTTCCACTGGATAGGGCGATGCGAGGGTAAAGTCCATGGTGAGTGGACAGCATGAGACCTGACCGATTAAGGGGTTGCCACGGTGATTGGCAGCTTCGATAGCGTCGAGATCTTTAAACACCGCCCCACCATTGGTACTGTTGTGAAGCAGCGCGGCAATCATGACCGGACGCTTAGATTGAACCGACATCTCCTCCAATAAAGATATCGGCATTTGACCGCCCTTAGTCACCATGTAAACCCCGCCACCTTGACATGCCATCGCTCGAATCAATGCTAAATGTTCGTTGTCATGAGCCAATCGCGAGGGCATGGGCGTGCCAGCCTCGCCATTGTGTGCCGGACTCGTACTGCTCGCCAGTCCAACGGCACCAACTTGCATGGCATCACGAACAAGAGCGGCCATTTGCTCTATTTCTTGTTGCGTAGCTTCACGCTGCGTCGCTGCCTCACCCATTACATAGGTACGTACCGAGGAATGTCCAACATAGGCTGCCAGGTTCACAACACTGCCTTGTCGTTCTAGCAACTGTAGGTACTCGGAGAAACTTTCAAATTCCCATCGGATGCCGCTTCTTAAGACATCGAGCGACATACCCTCAACTTGGGTAAGGTTACGCATGGTGCGCTCGCGATCCTCAGGTTTGCATGGTGCGATTGCAAAGCCACAATTACCAATGACCGCGCTCGTCACGCCAAGCCCAGGCGACGGACGGACATACGGATCCCAAGTGATTTGAGCATCAAAATGGGTGTGACTATCGATGATGCCTGGCATCAGCGCAAGCCCGTCGGCGTCGATGACTCGCCTAGCCTCCACTTTTAAGGAGGAGCCGATCGCAGCAATCTTTCCATCCCTCACTGCCAAATCACCCTGGTAAGACGGAGCACCGCTACCATCAATCAGTCGGGCACCTCGTATCAATAAATCATGCACCGTTCACTTCCTTTGCAAAGCTGTCTTCCATCGATTTCCTAAATCGGACGCTGGGCTCACTGGTATCGATCTGAACATCTGACCATCTTAGTGGCACGCCGGCTTGAACGGCACGCTTAAGTTTGATGCCATGCGCCAGACCTAGTGGCAGGCCACCGAGTCTGAGGGAGTCGCTGGCTGGCATAAGCCTTCCGTACACAGTAAACCCGCCCTCCCCGTCTAAGCGCTCGCCAACCTTGAGATCACGCTTTGCAGTAGCAACGACGTCCGCGTGCCAAGCAATCGGCGCGCCAGTCGCCTCTGCACGCAAACCCACCGATGCAATACTTATACCTAACTCAAGGCCAATTAAATGAAAGGGCTTGTACATCGAGGTGAACTCGCCAGACGGATCGGTAACTAGGCCATATTCCTTAAAGCAGCGGCGCACATACTCGCTGTCACCTGCCATCGTGACATAGACGCCCCAACGCAAATCGCGAAACACCGGTCTTTCATCACGTTCTAGGCTTGATATCACTTCAACCTGACCACGATGCGCCAAGACGCCACCCGATGATCTCGGTCGCAGCACGCGCGCCAGGTCATCGACACCGCAAGGCGGAAACTGCAAGCCATCGCTCGCGGGCAAAAGCCCAGTAGCGTTCGATACAGCAGCCATTTCGATAGCCGATTTAGTGCCGTCCAAAAAGGAATTAAACATTTGAGCGTTCATGCCACCTAGCTTGGCGTCAGCCTCGCTAATGCCATAGTGTGACCAGACCGTTGCCGGTGTTGACTGATGATAGTTAGATAGATACTTCGTGCCCTTGCCAGCAGCGATCACCTCAAAACCGCTCGCTCTCGCCCAATCAACCATCTCACAAATCAAGGCAGGTTGATCGCCATAGGCGAGCGAATAAACAATACCAGCCTCTGCAGCCTTTCTCGCCAGCAAAGGACCTGCCAGTGCAGCGGCTTCAACATTAACCATAACGATATGTTTGCCGTATTCACAGCAGGCAAGCACATGTTGAATACCTGCCGCCGGGCTGCCAGTTGCATCTATAACGATATCGATACTTGAACTTTTAATCAAAGCCATGGCATCGTCCGTGACGAAGCACTGGCGTGAACGAAGCGCCGCTTCAAATGACTTAGCCTTTAAGTCGCTCGCTTTGAAGCCGACACGCTTTAGCGATTCTCTGGCTTGATCGGGCCTTAGATCTGCAACCGCTAGCAAGTGCATGCCCGTGGTTTTACGTACTTGCGATAAAAACATCGAACCAAACTTACCTGCGCCGATCAGGCCTACGCGTAAAGGTTCATCATCTGCCTCACGCTGCAAAAGCATCCTGTAAAGATTCATATTGCGGCTGCCTCTTGTTCGTCGGCCTTCTGGGCTACCTCAGCCGTCCAGGCAATCGGCGCATCAGCACGCTTGATTGCATCCTCATCGACCTCATGACCTGGCCAAGGCAATCCTCGAACATCCTTTCGAAGCAAACAATCATCATCCAAAGTCATAACGGGCATGAAGTTTCTGTGCGCAATCCAAGGGGGGCGCTTTGCACGACGTATGTGATTCGAAACCGTGCAAAGACTGAGATATACGATTACACGATCCCAAGGACTCATATTCGATGGTGAGCCATGCACGAGGCAGCCGTGAAACATCATCATGGAGCCGGCTGGCCCCTTGGGTGCAACCATACCACCCTTCGCTACAAGTTCACGAACTTTCTGATTATCAAGCGTCCAAAGTGGATAACTCGTCGTTTTTAGGTCGTGACCAGCTGCGACCACGCCCTCACGATGAGACCCAGGAATAAAGTACAAGGGGCCATTAAATTCGTTTACTTCATCGAGGAAAATGGCAACATTCATGGCGCGGGGCTCGGGCATGCCGTCGTCGTTATACCAAGTACCGTAGTCCTGGTGCCACTGCCAGACATCACCGTCGAAGGCTTGTTTGCCGTTGATCTTAAACTGATGCATGTAGACTGGTTCGCCAAAATACTGTTGAACAGGCGCAACCATACGCGGGTGGCGGCCAAGTTTGGCAAACACATCGCTATAAGTATGCGCAGCAAAGCTTGTTCGCGGCGTAACGCCATCTTTTTCTCGAATAATTTCGGGACGAAATTCTTTGTAAATGGCAGGTACCTCATCGCGAAGAACTTTCATCTCCTGTTCTGAAAACAGCGATGGAAAAAACAAATAACCGTCTTGTTCAAATTGCTCTAATTGTTGCTGCGTCAGTTTCATTGCATTGATCCTTTTCCAAAAGCTGTTTAATCATGAATGCGCTCGCGGCTCGGCCATGTCCCTGACTCAAGCTGCTTGCAAGATTGACATCGCCTGCTGCTACGGCCTGAGCGATCGCCTCGTGCTCGTCCCAAACGCTTTGGCGAATCGAGTCGCCTCGCAAGACTTCACCCATCACACGCCGTATGTGGCACCAGTGCATCTTCGCGCTCGAAAGTATCAAGGGATTACCCGAAGCTTGGTAGAGTGCTTGATGAAAAGCCATATCTGCGTCAATGAGAGCAATCAGGTCTTTTGAGGCAGCGGCATGCCGACCCGATTCAATGAGCCTTGCATCGAGTACAAGCGCCTTTTCGGCAGCCAGTGAGGCTGCAAGCGCATCTAATGCACCTCGCAGCTGATAGACCCATGCAATCACGTTGGGCTCAAGCGGTGCGATTTGAACACCTCGACCTGGTGCGTCTAACACCAATCCGTCACGCTTGAGCAATCGCAATGCCTGTAAAACCGGCTGACGCGATACCTCAAATTGGGCCGCGAGTTGCTCTTGGGTGATGCGATGTGCCGGCGCAAGTGCGCCCGAGCTAATCGCTTTGACTAACTCGTCATAGACCTGTTCGACAAGATCAGGAGCGGCAATAAGTTTCGGCAGCATGGCGTAAGCAGGGACGGTTTACCACTGAAACGCTGCTAGGGAGTTTCTTTGAATCGACGACGACATCTATGCCATCGCCACTACGCCATACACGCCTCAGGGGAACGTACTCTGTATACAGAATACCAAATCCCCTAAGCCATGGCAAATCGGAGGCGAGTCCTATGAGGGGTAACAGCTAGCTTGCTACGACCGGCTTATCGTCCTTTACGACGATGCCCCGCGAGGCGAGTTGGCGATCAAACAGCGATCTGCCCATGAAACTGCGTGAAATCTGAGCCGCAACCACTACGCTAATCATCGACAGGACGGCCCACTCATAGCCACCCGTCATTTCAAAAACAATAACGGTAGCAGCAACAGGAGCCCCGATGACGGTGGCAACGCAACTGGCTGCACCAAGCATGACGAACGATGACGTCATTGCACCAGCGTTGGCAAGTGCCACATCGATAATCGAACCCAACATCGCACCAAAAAACAGCGCAGGTGCAAACACGCCCCCAAAATAGCCAAAACCAAGGCACAGGGTAGTCATGACAATTTTTGCAAAAAGCAAAACAATTAATAGACTTAACGCAAGTTTGCCCGCCATCGCCATGCCGATCGATCCAAGCCCTGCACCGAGCAAATGAGGCAGCAAGGGCGAGATCACAAACAAAATGGCGGCAGGCAATAGTGGTCGCCACTGGAGCGGGATGCCGGAAGCTTTCGCGAGCTTGGGCGCCTCAGTGACGGCATAAATGTAGAGCATCGATATAAGTCCTGATGCAATGCCCAAGACAAGTGCAATGATCATGTTGTGAGCATCTAGTGCTGGCGCATCCATCACTTTAAAGAAGCGATGATCGCCAAGCAATTGCGTTGACACCCAATAAGAGGCAAAGGTACAAGCAAGAACGGGTCCGGGACCGAACGCGCCAAAACGCCGGATAATCGCCTCATGGGCAAAAACAGCAGCACCAATTGGTGCAGAAAAAACCGCAGCAATCGCAGCACCGGCACCGGAACCAAGCACAACATCGCGAGGCAGCCGCGTGGAACTACGTTGTAACCAGGCACTCAAGCAGCCACCGAAGTGCACCAAGGGGCCAAACATGCCAACCGACGCGCCACCCGATAAATTATTGAGTGCTAAAAACGATGACAAAAAACCTGATCGTAAATCGGCAGGTTTGTCGTGTTGTGCAAAGTGAATCAAGTCGGCAGGACCGTGGGGCCTACCATTTTCAAGCAACTTAAGAATCCGACCGGCAATCAGTGAGGACACCAAAAGCGCTACCCCAACTTGTGGCGAGTAATCCCAGGTCAAGGCCGAAAACTCGGTTGGGAGTGGCAAGGCCCAAAAGCTGTTGGCAAAGCCCACGATCTTAAAAAACGCGACGGCCGCACAGGCTACCAGCGCGCCAATAAGCAAGGACAAAACCACTGCCGCAAGTCGAATAGCTAATTGACTCGATCCTTCAGCAAGATCCAAGTCGTCTTTTGATTGGCTCATAGGCCCTCCCCGACAGCATCAGTGAGCGAAATTCCTGCATCAAATGGCGTGCGCAGACCGAAGCCTGCGCAAACCACCCTGCATCCGAGTTACTAACTGCCGATCATCTCGGCAATACGGGCCTGATTTGCTGCAATCTTCTCGTGATTGGCAAGAATCTTCTCGCGGCGAGCGTAAATTTCCTCGCCATCTTTCAATATGATTGCCCTATTTGCTTCGACTTTCTCCATGACCGCATCGATCTTTGCTCGATTGGCAGCAGCCCGATCCTGGATTTCAGCAATTCGAGCGGTATTTGAAGCAATACGCTCAGCGTTGGTCTCGGGTGTTGCCTGCTCGGGATGCAAGTCCCCGTCCAGCCACTGACGGTTCTTTTCAATATTGCCCGAATTGAACTCAACAATCTCGGCGTTGCCTTCCATGATCATATGGTTGACCTCGATCAACATACGATTGATTTCGCTCATCTTTTCACTAACCGCAATAACTCGAGCATTTAGCTTGGAGCGATGATCGAGAAAATCAACATGTGCCTGGTTCAATAATGAATCACGGAAGTTTGCTTGTACCGGTCCTTCGACCTTCATCGATTGCAGAATAGCCTTGCGGTTTCTGAAAATATCATCGGTGTTTTGATTCGCCATTTGGCGATTACCCATGAAGGCCGCCGCGTAGTTCTTTAAGACTAGGGCACGGTTTTCCTCGATCATGGCGCGCTCGCGGTAGGCCTGCGCCTTGTTCCACATCACCGTGGATTCCAAGGCATATAGCTTGGCACGGTTGGCGTTGATATGGGCACGATTGTCTTCAACTTGACTCATTAAAAGCTCCTCTGTCTGCGGCGATTACAACACTTTTATAAAAAACTATTTGGCTTCGGGATGGGTAAAAGGCGAGAACCATCTTTGAGCAGCGGAGTGTATAGAGCTTTTATGACAAAGCAAAGTGTTTTGCGCAAAACGTTTTGCTTTAAATACTAAAGTATGTGAAGCAATTGTTTTTATTTAAACAATCGTAGCTAGCCCAATGAGTGCAAGCAGCCAAAACGGTGCAATAGGGGTGTCTGACTTTTTCAAGGGTGAGGAAAGCGAGTAAAGCAATGATGCTGACCGATGTTCCAGACGCCAGCATGCCGTAGGTCCTCCGGTCATGCATCGTCGAGTTGTGCCAGCAAGCATTAGCACCGCCGCAGGCCGATTCAAAGTCAAAGGTCTTAATGGGCGCTACAATCAAGCCTTTATGCGTAAAACGAGGATGATCTATGGGCCTATTTGGAAAAAAAGAGCCTCCACCGCCCCCCCCCGACCCCAATGTGGTTCGAGTACGCCCTGAACTTACCTGTTGCGCTACTTGCCTTTGGTGGATGGGCAAACGCAACTACGTGAAGCAAACAGAACAATTGACCGAAACGAAAAAGGGCAAGACCGACATTTTTATTCGGGTCAATAAAACCGAAACGGGCCAATGCGGCAACGTGAAGATGGATCAGCAGTACGGGACAGCCTACCCGCCCGCGTACCATTGCGCCGGATATCAGAGTTGGTTTGTTAACGGTCTTCCTAACCAGCGCTAAGTGCCGATGTAGTTGGAGCGAATGTAATCCTAATGGTTGTGCCCTGATCTGGCGCACTTGGATCTAGCGTCAGATCGGCTCTCAGGATTCGGCAATATTCGGCAACTAAGTAAAGACCCAGGCCAGTGCCAATTCGCAGCGCGCTAGCTATCGGGCCTTTAGACCAGCGTTCGATAACACGATCCCAATCCTTGCGATTGATGCCCTGCCCGTTGTCCACAACCATTAAAACAACGCGACCGTCAGCATCGCATTCAATCGCTATCGTGATGGTCGATGTGCCTAGCGCGGCTCGCTTACCATATCGCAGACTGTTGTCAATTAAGTTGTCGAGAATGCCATCGACCAAAGAAGTCTGTCCTAAGACTTCAACGGGCCTGTCTGCGCCTCGAACCCCTAAATCAACCCCCATGGCATCTGCTCGTCGCAAGTGCCTCAGTAGGGCGTCGCGAACGCTCTGGTCTAGCCTCATTGTCTGAAGTTGAAATACTTCGCGCGCTTCAACGATGAGAGCCAGTGCAAGCAACTGATCAATCGTGTGACTGGCGTATTGCTCTCGCTCAAGCACTGCGAGCAACTGCTGCCTCCAAATTGTTGGCTTGTCCTGGGTAAGGCCATATTCGGCGAGCGCCCGAATCCCAGCGAGCGGCGTTCTCAATTCGTGGGCGACATTTCCAGCAAATTCGCGTTGGCTTTGTACAGTCCTGGAGATCCGAAGCAGTAACGCATTGACAGCATGACCAAGTCTCCTAATCTCGAGGGTTCGGCTCTTGTCAGGAATTGGTTCAAGGTCATGTTCATCGCGGTCGTTCAGGCTAGCCGCTAGAGCCGAGAGCGGTCGAACATCCTCCGTGATGGCGCGCTTTAACCATAAGGCTAAGGCCAGCAGCAACATCAACTGTGGGCCTATCGAGTAAAGCAACAAAGCGCGAAACAATTGATCCTGACTCTTTGTGGTTTGGGCGATCACAACCTTAAAAGGCATTGGTCCAGCCCGAGCGATCACCACGGCGCGTAATTGTTGCCCTTGGAGGATTAGTTCGGTAAAGACCGGCGGGTGTATGGGTTCTGAGGTTGGCACATAAAGCTTTGAATGCCCCGCGATCAAACGCCCATCTGCATGGAATACAGCGAGAAACAACACTTCGTCTCGATCGAATAGTAGCGTCTCGGTCTCGTTGGACGACAGACCAAGACTCAGCTCATTATCGGACCCAAGGCGTACGTGACTAGCAACAGCATATGCGTCGTCGAGAAGCGCTCGGTCAAAAGCCTTTTGAGTGAAATAACGTGACACACCGGTAATCACGAGCGTCCCTGCAAACCACATGACGGCAAGAGGAAAGATAACGCGACTCACCAAGCGGGCTTGCAACGAGGGAAGACCTGAGCTCACTAGGTCTCCTCCTCAACCCGGTAACCCAGACCGCGTAACGTTCTAATCGATGCCCCTGAACCAAGAAGCTTTTTTCGCAACCGTGAAATGAAAGCCTCGAGCGCATTATCGGTCAGCACATCGGCAAAATCGGACAACTTGTCAGCAAGGTCTTTTTTACTGACAGTTCTGCCTGGTGGTGACAAAAGCTCGCTTAGCACATCAAACTCGCGTGCTGGCAACAACAACTCGACGTCGTTCAGATAGACACGACGCTGGCTACGATCGAAGCACAGCCCTGCAACCACCACACGATCAATCGATCCTTGGCGTCTGCGAACTAGCGCCCTTAGACGCGCCGACAACTCGGCGAGATCAAATGGTTTACCTAAGTAGTCATCGGCACCAGCGTCAAGGCCTGCAATTCGTTCGTCAGTTCGATTTCGAGCCGTCAAAACGAGTACCGGGCTTGAATCACCCTGTCGGCGCATCGCTCGAAGCAAATCGAGTCCACTCCCTCGCTCGCCATCCAAATTGACTGGAAGATTCAAGTCCAGCACAACGGCATCAAAGCTTTGGGCAGCCCAGAGATGCCTAGCAAGGGCTAAGTCACTCGCACAGTCAAGCCGCATGCCACCATCAGTAAGGCTGCGCCGAATGATATCGAGCAATACAGCATCGTCTTCCACGAGCAAGATACGCATGTTCAGGTCATGCCATCCATTGTTTGTTTAACTTGATGTCTGCCTGGGGTCAGCTTACGGTCAGGTTCGACTCGCTATAACAGCGACGATGAGGATACGACGAAAGACAACCAAACGGGAGCATCGATGGCTTCTCGGAGCGTTTTGCCTAATTTACGCTACAACGCCCTTGGCATTGAGTGCGCAAGACATGAGACCGGTAAGCCTGAAGGAAAGCTTAGAGGCAGCGGTCAAACACGAGCGCGTCGTTGCGGCTCAGAGCATTGCGCAAGCCGCACAAGCCGAAATACGGATTGCCGACCGTGCGCCTGCGCCAACGCTCAGCGGGAGCCTTGCCTCGATTGATCTTGAACATGGTGTTGGAACAGGACCATTGTTTACCGGTAAGCCGCTTGACAAAGGCCTTGCGCTCGACTGGACCTGGGAGCGAGGGGAAAAGCGAAGCTACAGAACAAACGTTTCAAAGGCACAAGCGCTCGCGCTTGTTGCCGAGTCTCAAGAGGTCATTAAACAACAGCAATTGATTGTTATTGATCTTTTTTATGAGGCCTTATCTGCTCAAGAGCGCTTAGGCATTCTGAACGAGCTCGCAAAGCGTGCAGAGCAACTTGCAACAATCGCCGCTCAGCGTTTTGGCCTAGGTGACTTATCCGCACAGGATCTTGCAAGGCTGGAGATCGAGGCCGAGCGTGCGAGGGTTGATTTAATACATTCGCAATGGCTTCTTGATCGTGCAAAGCAGCAATTAAGGCTTGCCATCGGCACAGATTTTGTTGAATCGATGGTTGAGTCTGCGCGAGGCGCGATCAATCTGAAAGGAAAAGATGAGACTAACTCATGGAAAGTTTCTAGCGACTGGCCTAAGACATTTGCTTTGACCAGCGTCGAT
>OMIE01000036.1 GCA_900299025.1 Burkholderiaceae bacterium | reverse complement strand
GTTCGCGAGCGTGTTAAAGAGCGCCGGCTCGCTATTCCTGGTGGTTTGCCCGCGGTGATGGCAGGTGGATACACCAGGGGATTTCGGGAAGCGATAAGGCTTTCAGCTAGTTTTCAGCTGGTGAAAGTCGATGGTCTTGAGACGCTTGAGAAGGGGCCTTGCACCGTGCTCTTTGATAAAGCTGTAGAGGCCGAATTTGCTGGGCGTCGAGCCCTCAAGGTCTGCGTCACCACCCAAAGCGACGGGGGGCGGCTCGGACGGCTTGGTGCTTTTTCGGATCAGACGACCCATTACTACGACCCTGAAGGCTTGCAGCTACTCGGGTGGGAGCAGGGCAATCGTGTGCTGAGGCTCGAGGCCTCCCCAAAGGTGCCTCACCAGTGGCAACTCGGGCGCAGCTACGCACTAGGTGCATCAACAGTTGCTCACCGTGACGGTCGTTTGCTCGAAAGCTTCGTGCACCGTGCTGAGATATCGGAAGCTAATCCGGTTTCGAAAATGTCGGCTTGGGCTAAACGGCTTCAGCCCACCTTTCCAGCATCAGCAAGCACGCGTTCTTTTAGCCTCGCTTTGCGTTCCTTCGCGGTTGATGAAACCTCTGATCAAAGCGCAGTGCTTGAGCTTTATGAATTTGAACTCGGTCCTTTGGGGCTTAGAACAAAGTCGCACAATATCTGTTCTGTGCAAGAGAGCCTGGAGTTTGGCAACGTCTTGCAAATGACGATGATCCGCTGCCCCTAGGCTTAGAAAGCTATAGCAATCTGCCATTGATGTTTTGATGGATCAAGCCTCACTTCCCTTTGCAGGGATCCGTGTACTTGATATAGCTTCCTTCATCGCCGCACCGGTTGCGGCCACTATCTTTGCTGACTACGGCGCTGATGTCATCAAGGTCGAGCCCCCGGGTCATGGTGACCCAAACCGTCAGACTTGGGAACTTGCAAGTTATCCAAAGGCAGGAGTCAATTTCCCTTGGGAGATGGATTCGCGTGGCAAGCGTTCGATTGCCTTGGATTTGCGATCTCGTGCGGGCCGAGAAGTTTTATATCGTTTGGTAAATACGATCGATATCGTCATTACCAATTATCCTCAGCCGGTTCGAGAACGCCTGGGTATACGCTACGAAGACCTTAAAGCTAAACATCCAAAACTGATTTACGCAGCATTCAGTGGGTATGGGGAAGAGGGACCCGACAAAGATTTGGTCGGTTTTGATGTGACTGCCTTTTTTGCTCGCTCGGGTCTACTTGACAGCAATCGTTACGAGGGTCAGCCACCTGGTGTGGTCATGCCAGCGCAAGGCGATCGAAGCTCTGGCATCAGTCTTTTTGCGGGCATCATGATCGCGCTTTGGATGCGCGAGAGGACCGGTGAGGGGAGTTTTGTGAGCAGTTCGCTGCTCGCAAATGGCTTGTGGGCAAACGGCGTAGGCGCTCAGGCTGCATTGCTTGGTGGATTCCTGCCGCCGAGGCCACCGCGAGATCGACCGCGAAATGCTTTGACCAATGCCTATCAGACCGCCGATCAGCGCTGGGTCCAATTGTCAATCGTTCGCGAAGAGCGTGATTGGCCCATCTTTTGCAAGTTGATCGATCGTTCGGATTGGTTGACCGATCTACGTTTTGACACAACAGCAAAGCGCCGTGCAGCCTCTGCCGAACTTGTCGCATTACTCGATCCTGTCATGGCGGCTAAACCTTGGTCATGGTGGCGCGAACAGTGTGATGCTGCAGGCATTCCGATCGGATTGATCGGTCGCTTGCAGGATTTGCCCGATGATGTGCAAGCCAGAGCGAGTGGCGCCGTGGTACCGAGTTTGTCACCAGGGATGCCCGAGACACTGGCTGTGCCTTTTCAGTTGGACCGTGTGCCGCTCGGGCCGCGGGCAGCTGCACCTGGCTTGGGCGAGCACGCTGCCGACATACTTGCCCAAGCAGGATTTGGTGCTGATGAAATCAGCCGATTAGCACAAGAGGGTGCATTCGGTGAGCAGCAGTCGCCATGAATCTCAATTATCGCCATCTCTACTACTTTTGGGTGGTGGCGCGTGAGGGTGGTTTTTCAAAGGCGGCTAATCGGCTTGACATGGCTGTACAAACCGTCAGCGCACAAGTTAGAGAGCTCGAATCAAGCCTCGGGCAGCAATTACTTAAGCCCTCTGGGCGTGGCGTGGTTCTTAGTGAGGCAGGTCAAACTGCGTATCGACGTGCTGAAGAAATTTTTCAGCTCGGTTCAACTCTGATTGAAGAATTGGCGCAAGTTGGCGCTCAATCTGTCCTTAGGTTTTCCCTGGGGTTGCCAGATGGTGTTTCGAAGCTTGCGGTTCACCGTTTACTCGAGCCCGTGTTGCAGCTTCCGAATTTGCGATTACTTTGTCATGAGGGGGAGTTTGACCCGTTGATCGGCGAACTTGCCATGCATCAACTCGATGCGGTAATCGCCAACCAGCCGGCACCTGCCAATCCAAACCTTCGACTTTTCAGCCATAAAATTGCGTCGAGCCATATTCACTGGTACGGACCCGAAGCTTTGCTTGGCAAGCTTAAGCCTTCGCAAGCGGATTTCCCGGGGTGTTTGAGCCAGCTACCGATTTTGCTGCCTACAACCCACACGCCGTTGCGACACGCGCTTGATCGATGGTTTGAGACAGAGCATCTTCATGTTCATATCAGTGGTGAATTCGAAGACAGCGCATTAATGAGCTTGTTTGCGATGCAAGGCATGGGTGTATTCCCGGTGAGCGCGCTTGGTGCAGAAGACTTAAAGGCGATGCCAGGTCTGCTTTGTCTGGGTACGACCCAACTTGGCGAAGATCTTTATCTCATCAACACCCGGCGCGCCCGGCAGCATCCGGCGGTTTTGTTGATGTTGCACCCTGCTGGATCCCCCGCAAAATTCGATGGCTAGCCATCGAGGGCAGCGTACATTCAACACGGAAGCTTCCAGATAATGATTCGATAAAAACTTAATGTTAATCATATAAAACATGGTTTTTTCGATGTAAGACTTTCACTATCCTTGAGCCGTTGCAAAGGGCTTTTTGTTGAAAAACAAGTCTTTAAAAAGGATAGGCATATGCAAATCGTGATTGAATCTTCGGTTGTTGACCAATACGCACTCTCAAGAGCTTCGATCCAAGCGCGCGTTCGCTACTTGTTGCGTCGCCACGAAAAGGCGATCAACTTGGTTCGCATTCGTTTGGCGCCTGTATCCGCACCGCTCGGAGGTGCGAACAGACAATGCCAGTTGCTGCTTAGGGTTGATGGCATTGCACCGATTCTCATCACAGCGAGGGCGCGCAATACGACTCAGGCGCTTGAACACGCCCTACAGCATGCGGCGATGAAGGCTATCCAGGCACGTAAGCGGCAGTGGGTTCGTCGGCTTAATCCACTGCGCGTACTCGACGGCATGCGTCGGAGAAGGCTACGCTACGCAACGGCTTGATCGCTCGACCACCGGCTTTGATCGTACGATGTAAGGTTTATTAACAAGGACATATGGGCTTGGGTCTAGAATGAGGCGAAACTTTTCCGTTCGCCGTTTAAACATTAAAAATCTCCTCGCCCATGAAATCCTTTGCTCAGGCGTCTCGGGACGCCGACCCAGGCTCCCAGGCCTGCGGCCTTTCGCCATCTTTCGGTCGACAAAGCCCGAGCCGATCGCGTTTTTTGCTTGCTGCGGTCGTCTTTGTCATGCTTTCGGCTTGTTCCAAGCCCGAAGACTCCCACCCTTCATCCGTGGCCGGGGAGGACAAAGCAAGACCGGTTCGCACTGTGGTGCTTGCGCAGCATTCGCCAAGCGAGCAAAACACGGTGTATCCGGCAGAGCTTCGTGCACGTCACGAAAGCCGACTTGGCTTTAGGCTTGCTGGCAAGCTTGTTGCGAGGCAAGTACAAGCCGGTGACCGGGTGGTTGCAGGGCAAATTTTGGCCCGCTTGGATCCCACGGAGACAGCGCCACAAACCGCCGCTGCCAAAGCGCAATTGCTGGGTGCTGAGACCGATTTAAAGCTTGCACAAATTGATCTGCAGCGATTGATTGACTTGCGAAGCAAGGGCTTTGTGAGCGAGGCCCAAGTTGATCGGCAGCGTGCAGCCTACGATGCGGCCAAGGCACGGCTCGAGGCGGCGCAAGCCCAGTTAGCGCAAGCCGGCAACACGGTTGAATTTCAAGTCATTCGAGCCGATGCACCAGGCGTTGTCGTGGGGCTTGACGCTGAATTAGGCCAAGTGATTGCCGCCGGTCAGTCGGTCGTCCGTGTTGCTAGAGATGGTGAACGCGAAGCACTTGTCTATCTGCCCGAGGCCAAAATGCCTGGGCTCGCCCTGGGCCAGACCTGGTCCGTGTGGCTTGCTAGCGAGAGCAGCAGCGATGCGAAGCGATTCCCGGCTGTTATTCGGGAGATCTCACCGCTTGCTGAGCCGGGCACCCGAACCTTTGCAGTAAGACTCGCAATGACTGGCGCCGTCGGCGCGCTGCCATTGGGCATTAGCTTGCAAGCGCAGGCAGTGGGGCAGCGAAGCGCATTGCCAACCGATGATTTTCTGACCCCCGCTACCGCGTTGTACTCGCGTGACGGAAAGACTTATGTTTGGAAAGTCGATGAACGGTCTGCCACCGTGAAACTTGTTGCTGTAACTGTGATCGGATTCAGCGATCAAGGTGTGCGCCTTAAAGCTTCAAACCCTCAAGATGCCCTGGCAGGCCTCAGCGCGGGTGATCGGGTTGTTACGGCTGGGGTTCATTTTCTGCGCGAAGGTCAAAAGATTCGTTGGACGGGGGCTTAAGCGATGAAACAAGCTCCTTACACACCGAGCCAAAGCTCGGTTTGGAATCTTTCTGCGCTCGCTCTGCGTTGGCCTCAGGTAAGTATATTTTTTATTGCGGTCATCGCTATCGCCGGGGCGATGTCTTACTTCAAGTTAGGTCAGCGCGAAGATCCCGATTTCACTTTTCGAGCCATGGTGATCCGCAGTATATGGCCTGGCGCGAGCGCCGAGCAAACCGATCAGCAGGTGACCGATCGAATTGAGAAAAAGCTCCAGGAGATCCCGTACTTCAAGCACACGAGGAGCTACTCAAGGGCTGGCGAATCCTTGATTGTCTTGGAACTACTCGATACTGCGCCTGCAGCTGAGGTTCCCCAGATTTGGTACCAGGTTCGCAAAAAGATTGGTGACTTGAAAGGACAGCTACCGGCTGATGTAGTGGGTCCATTTTTTAATGACGAGTTTGGTGATGTTTTTGGTTCGATTTGGGCTTTTACAGGCGATGGCTTGAGTCTTGCTGAACTCAAACGCCATGTCGAGCAAGTCCGCCAAAACCTATTACGAATTCCGGATGTGTCAAAAATTGAACTTATAGGCGTTCAAGATGAGAAGATTTATATCGAAGTGTCGAGCTCCAAACTCGCTGCGCTCGGCCTCGATCCAGGTCAGCTGATTACCCAGTTACAAACGCAAAATTTGATTTCCCCCTCAGGGGTCATCCACGGGCCTCAATTGTCGATTCCTTTACGAATCAGTGGTGGGCTTGAGTCCCTTGATTCGATTTCAAAGCTATCGATTTTTATCAACGGCCGCAGCTTGCAATTATCGGACATCGCACGGGTTCATCGGGCCTACCAAGACCCGCCGGTTTATACGATGCGCTACGGCGGCAAAGAAGCGATCGGGCTTGCTGTATCGATGGTTCGACGTGGTGATGTTTTAAAACTTGGATCAAATCTTGATGCGGCTATGCTCGCGATGCAACAAGAGTGGCCTGTTGGGATCCAAGCGGCTAAGGTTTCTGATCAACCGCGTTTGGTTAAAAAGGCGGTGGGCCTCTTTATGCAATCGCTGCTTGAGGCAGTCGCCATTGTCCTTGCAGTTAGTTTTTTAAGCTTAGGCCTGCGAGCGGGTGGGGTGGTTGCGCTAACGATTCCACTGGTCCTTGCCGCAACCTTTCTTGGCATGGCTTGGTTTGGTATTGATTTACATCGGGTGTCGACCGGCGCTTTGATTATCGCGCTAGGCCTTCTCGTTGACGATGCGATGATCGTTGTAGAAATGATGGCGCGAAAAATCGAGGAAGGTTTTGATCGTTTCGCGGCAGCAACCTATGCCTTCCAACACACCGCTTTCCCTATGCTCACCGGAACCCTGATTACGGCTGCTGGATTTTTGCCGATTGCGACGGCTAAGTCTTCAACCGGTGAATACACTTTTGCGATCTTTGCCGTGGTGTCCTTAGCGCTATTGGTCTCATGGATTGCTGCCGTGCTCGCAACGCCGTTTCTAGGTTATTACCTGCTTAAGTCAAAGCACGATGACCCCATAAAGGGGCAGGCGGCGGTACCGGGTGGTCATGCCAATCAAGGTCAGGCCGAGGCGCAGGGCGGTCATAACAGCGAAGTCTTCGATAGCCTCTTTTATCGGCGCCTGAGGGCGCTGATCAACTGGTGCATGCGCCACGCAAACCTGACGATTCTGGCGACTGTTCTGAGTTTTGTGCTCGGTGTTTTTGGTATGGCGGCAACCGAGAAGCAATTTTTTCCTTCGTCTGATCGTGCTGAACTGCTGGTCGAGATGTGGCTTCCGGAAGGCTCGAGTCTGAAAGCGACCGAGCTCGAGGCTAAGCGTTTGGAAAACATACTCTTGGCCGATAAGCAGGTTTCAACCTTTGTGAGCTATGTTGGCAATGGATCACCGCGCTATTATTTGTCGCTCGACCAGCAACTCTATCGGCCTAACTTCGCACAATTTGTCATTCTCACATCGGATGTGGCAAGTCGTGATCAAGTACTTGCAAGCCTGAGAAGACAGCTCGCTGAGGATTTTCCTGGGGTACGTGCCCGAGTATTCCGTACCCCGCTTGGACCACCGGTTGCTTATCCGATTCAGTTTCGGGTGATGGGACCTGACCCCGTGCGCTTAAAGGAGATTGCCGCGCAGGTTGCCGATCAGGTTCGCGCCAATCCCAACACCGTCGAAACTCATATCGATTGGGGCGACCGAAGCCCCGTGCTGAGGGTCGAAGTAGATCAGGACAAGGCGCGTGCCGCTGCGGTATCAACAGCGCAGATCAGGCGATCGGTATCGAGCACTTTGAATGGCACGGCCATTGGCCAGTATCGAGAAAATGACCAGTTGATCGATATTGTTTTGAGATCAACGCCCGATGAACGCGAGCAACTCGATCGTATTGCTTCGATACAGGTGACCAATGGATTTGGGAAATCTATTCCGCTCGAGCAACTCGCACGCATCGAGTTGGCGATGGAAGAGCCGATTTATTGGCGCCGCAGTCGTATCCCCACCCTCACGGTTCGTGCTGACATGGTTGATGGGATTCAGGCACCTGATTTAGCACTGGCCATTGATGCAAAGCTTGGAGCCATCAAACAAAAATTACCGCCTGATTATCGCGTCGAAATCGGCGGGCCATTTGAGGACAATCTTGCGGCTCAGGCCTCGATTAACGCAGGTATGCCCATGATGCTTGCCATCGTTTGTGCCTTATTGATGCTCCAACTTAGAACCCTAGGTTTAAGTTTGCTGGTCTTGATCACAGCGCCTCTTGGCATTGTTGGCGTTGCCGGAGCTTTGCTACTGTTTTCAAAGCCATTCGGCTTTGTTGCAATGCTTGGTACGATCGCACTCGGGGGGATGATCATGCGAAATACCGTAATCTTGGTCGAGCAGATCCGCATCGATCGTGAACAGGGTGCGCCTGCCTGGCAGGCCGTACGGGAATCGGCAGTCCGAAGATTCAGACCGATTGTCTTGACCGCGGCTGCGGCAATTCTTGCGATGATTCCCTTATCACGCGACGTCTTATGGGGTCCTATGGCACTCGCCATCATGGGCGGATTGTTGGTTGCGACGCTTTTGACCCTTTTAGTAGTTCCAGCACTTTACGTGCGGTTTTATCGCGTGAAGGCGCCTACTTAATCCCTTAGGTTTTTGAGCTTTTGAACAATCCAGGATCGAGCAGGCGTCGATAGTCATTCACAACGCCTCGGTAACATTCACAAGCTCGTTGCTCGAGTCCTTTTCGATCCATGATCTCAACGCGGCCACGGCTGTATCGAATCAATCCGGCATCTTGTAAAAGGGCAGCGACCGTGCTGATGCCCTCGCGCCTGACACTGAGCCGTTCAGCCATGGTTTGGTGGGTGAGTTGCAACACGGGCTGATCGACTCGATCGAGAATTTGGAGCAACCAGCGGCATAAACGCTGTTCAAGTTGATGATGATGGGCGCAACCTGTCATTCGGCTTGCTTGGGCCAAAATCGCCTGGGTGTAGCGCCAAAAGAGTTGCTGATTATGTAATTCAAAGCGTAACAGCTCAGCGCGCATGCTGCTTGCGTCTAGGGTGTAGCCACCACCGGCAACCTTGGCAATCGCCGCATTAATCGACTGGCTTGCCCCAAGGGCCAAGGGAAATCCAACAAAACCCTCGCGCCCGACTGTCGCTGTTTCAACCGTCTCGCCATCTTCAAGGGTCATCACCATTGAAAACACCCCAGAGACCGGGAAAAGGGCGTGACCTATCACATCCCCTTGAGCGTAAAAAGACCAGCCCACTCGGAAATCGATCCAACGCAGCTTTGCATGCCAACGCTCAAAGCATTCTTCGGTGATGCTACGAAGCAAAAGATTCGCCTTAGGCGACGGACGGTCCCTGTAGGGCATACGAACATACTGACAGATCAGCAGCCGGTAAAAGCTGCGGGGAAACAAAATGAAGCGGCGCGCAGTTCACGCGCCGCTTCGTACATGTCCGTGGCCCGATTAGGAGGCTTTAACAGCCTGCATCATCGCTTTGGATGCTGCCGAGAAGTAGGCGAGTGCGCGCTTGGTCGGCGTAATCATCCGCTTGCGCGTATCAGTCGCAGATTCCTCGAAGCTCACGAGATCGGCATCCTTAAGTTGGTGCAAACGCTTGTGAATCGTGGCGGGTGAGGCAACTTCACGCATTTGCATCAACTGGCGTACCGATAGGGCTTCACCTTCGTGCCAGTGCTGTCCGATCAAGACGAGCAAAGCCACATGATCGGGCGATAACTCTTCGAGCCCTTGTGATGTGGTCGCCTTTTGCAAAAGCGATTGGTAGTGGAAATAAAGATCAACTTGGTTTTGATTCGACTTCGTGGCCATGGCACAGGCCTCCTCTTAGGGAAGGGTCAAGGGCAAGCAAACAGGTAAACCGTTAGCGCAACCGTTAAGGTTTATTAAAGACTAAGACTCAAAGACTATAACAACCGTCGCGATTATGTGCGACATCGCACAGTAAGTCTAGTATCAATATGACAACTTGGTGCAAATTGTTGTGAATTAGCCTTGCCCAGAGGTTTTGTGGCGTCGGAGTATCGAAGAAATTGCCTAAATCAGCCGCCAATTAAGGGTGGTGCCCGCTTTGGCCAGGTCGGCTTGGTCCAATCCATTTTCCCTTTGGTATGCGACTGGGTCGCAAGCAGTTCTGCGCCACGTTCTGTCGGGTGAATTTGATTGCGTTGTTTTTCTTCAATGATCATCAGATGATCTTTATAAAGCCTTGCAAGTTCGCGCATCGCGTCTGCTGGTTTGGCCTTGGCCGGTAGAAGCCAGAATACTTGATCAGCCTCAATGCCTGCTCGTAGTTTTCTTAAATTGTCCAGCGCCTCGTTTTCAAGCGTCTGGCTCGGCGCGTCATAAGTCCCAAGACTGATGACCACTGTTTTCGCTGCAAATTTCACACCGTTTTCTCGAATCCATCGATCGGTGGGAGCATTTGCCTGCGTCTTCGTCACGCATTCGGGGCGAAACTGCTTAATGCCTTCGGCGATTTCATCACCAAGAATGAGACAGTCCATCATAGTGTCGTCGATCTCAAAGAGCGGGGTTGCGTGAAATTCGTTCGGTAACCAGGCCCATATTCAAACACAATCCTAGGCGATTCGAACGAGGTGTTAGACGAATCAAACCTTGGCGTAGGCGATTCGAACGAGGTCTTAGGCGACTAGCCATGCTGCGCCCTAATCGACTTTTCCGATACGGCGTACGACTTCGGCGAGCGTCTTGGCGTCCTCGGCCCAAAACTGGGCAAACTCGGGTGCATCAAGATATTGGATAGGGCTGCCAGCGCTGGTAATGGCTGCTTGTACTTTCGGGTCGAATGCTGCTTGTTTGGCCGCCTGCCTTAGTTGGTTAATAACCAGCGGCGGTGTCTCCGAAGGCACAAAAATCCCGGACCATTGTGAAAAATGGATCGGTATGCCGAGTCCGTCAAAACTTGGCACATCGGGCATGCTTTGCAAAGGCTCTTTACCCCAATGGGCAAGCACTCTTATCTTGCCTGCCTTCACATGCGAAAGAATCGAGGCTGGGCCGGTTGCCACGAGATTAATTTCGCCACTGAGAAGCCCAAGCACTGCGGGTCCTGCGCCCTTGTAGGGCACATGCGTCATCTTCAGTTCACGTGCGAGTTTGAGCATCTCCATGGGCACGTGCATCGTGCCGTAATTACCCGAGGATCCGAAGTTGAGTTTGCCTGGATTATCTTTGGCATAACGTTCAAAAGATGCGTAGTTTTTGTATGGTGCGTCTGCAGCAACGGCTAAGACGGTTGGATCGGCGGTGATTCTTGCAATGGGCCGCAGTTGTTGGAGACTGAAGGACGGGGGTCTGCCCAGGACTTCGTCGGCGACCGGGATGGTCGAAATCGACACAAGCGCCATCAGCAAGGTGTAACCATCGGGCTTCGCCCTGGCAACATGGGACATGCCAATCGCACCACCTGCACCCGCTCTATTTTCAACGACGACCGACTGTCCGAGTGCTCGGCTCATTGCCTCGGCGATCGGTCGACCGACCGTATCTGCAACACCCCCTGGAGGAAATGGTACGACCATGGTGAGTGCGCGAGACGGAAAGCGATCGTTTTGTGCCTTAGCCTCAGTCAGCATGCCTGCTGCGGACATAGCTGCAAGGCCAGTAGTAGCACTTGCGAGTGCGCTTTTTTCCCTCCCGATAGAGCGGGCGCTAAGTGCGGCCAGCCCACGGATCGTCCCAAAGGTTTGTATGGACCGCTCTGCAGAGCGGCGGATGAAGTAGCGTCTCACTGGCAAACCTCTTTTATTATCAGGTCAACGAGACGATCCTACCAAGCTTTTGCTGAAGACGGTCGTATGACCAATCTGAATCTTGGTGGTAGGCCGTGCTGGATTCGAACCAGCGACCAACGGATTAAAAGTCCGCTGCTCTACCGACTGAGCTAACGACCCACGAAGCCTTCCATTATACAAATAATCGGAATTGCGGGTCAAACTGAACGACTCTCCTGTGGGTAATAGACCTTGACTGCTCATAGGACCTGAACTGCTCAACTAGTGAACTGCTCAAAGGATCTCAACTGGGCAAACAGTTCATTACATGTTGCATGGTGCTTTACAGCGAGGCGCTCAGCCGTTAGGCTCAAGCCCATAAGAAGCGCTCCATGCCGACTTTGACTGACTTTCATTGGGATACCAGCTTGAAGCGTCCAACGTCGAGGCAAAGCATGAGGACGCACAAAGCAGATGACTGTTTGCGTATAACGAGGAGACTATGCAATGAAGCGACGTTCTGTTTTGACCGTGGCCCTAGGACTATTATTGGCAGCCGGGGCAAGTCCAGCGCTAGCCCAGGAAAAGCTGCGCATTGCACTTGATACCAATCCGGTTCATGTTCGCAATAAAGGCGTTGAAGTCTTTGTAGCAGAATTGAAAAAGCGCACGGGTAATCGATTTGCAATTGAGGTTTACCCGAGCGGTCAGTTATTCCGTGATCGCGATGTACCACGGGCGCTGCGTCAGGATGCGCTTGAGATGGGTGTTCCGGGAACCTGGCAACTCGACAGTGCAGAGCCCAACGCAGCGCTGCAAACCTTGCCTATGTTTTACGGCCTTGAGCGAGACGTTGTCTACAAAGTTATGGACGGCAAGGCAGGTGACTTTTTAAACAGGCGCTTTGAAGAGCGACTCAAAGTGAAAATACCTGGTAAGTGGATGGATTTGGGCCATCAGCACTACTACTCGATCAATAAACCTATAAATGGTTATAGCGATTTAAAAGGGATAAAGATTCGCTATCCAGGCGGCACCGCTAACGCGGCACGCGCTACGGCGATGGGTGGTGTGGCGCTGCTGGTACCCTGGCCCGACGTGCCGCTTGCCATGAGCCAAGGCGTTATGGATGCCATGATGACGACCTTCGAGAGCGTACGCTCATCGAAGTTGATGGACTCAGGTTTGAAATACGCCTTCAGAGATAAGCAATATTTTGGACAATACGTGCCGATGATTCGCGAGTCTTTTTGGAAAAAACAACCCAAAGACGTTCAGGATGCGATTATTGAGTCCTGGAACATCGCTGTCGCTTGGCAAAGGGATGCTGCGGGAGAAGCGCAAAAGTCTTCAGAAGACGATTTGAAGAAGGCTGGCTTGAAGGTTGTTGCGCCCGCTGATGGTGACATCGCAAACATGCGCAAAATACTTATGCAAGGTCAGGCCGAGCTCGTTGAAAAGATGAAGATGGACAAGGATGTGGTCGAGCAGGTGATGAAGGCGTTACGAGATGCTGGTGTTGGCTACTAGCATGCTTTCGTAACGAGCCCGCGTAAGTGAACAAATGAGTTTCTCGCCGCAAGAGCCTAATGAGGAGGCAAAGGGCAGCAGGCTTTTTGCTGCTCTGCGTGAAAAAGCCCAAGCGGACTTGGATGCGGAGTCGCATCACGTCCCTCGGGCCCATCCGCTTGAAGCCATCGTCATCGGGGTGTTGGTCAGCGCATCACTATTGATGTGCGCTTATAACGTTATTGTTCGTTATTTTGTTCCGCACTTGGTCTTTGATTTTGTCGACGAGGTGCAGGTCTATTTGATCATCTGGGCTGTGTTCCTATCGCTCGGAAGTCTCACGCTCATGGATCGCCACGTGAAGTCAGACTTCTTTGTGAATATGTTTCCCGTAGCGATACAACAAGTGATAACACGCTCTGTAGAAGTGATCGGTTTGTGTTTTTCGCTGATGCTAGTCTATTACGGAGGGCAGGTTGCTTATCAGGCCTACGACTTCGGTGATGTCTCAACAACCATGTTGCGTACGCCGCTTTGGATTTATTTCGCTGCCTTACCGGCCGGTGCACTTGTGATGGCTTTTGCGTTTGCCTTGCGGCTCTTGCGCAGGCCTGGTCAGCCCGCAACACACTAAAGAGGCTGATTCAATGCTTGCGCTGATTTCGCCTCTTTTTTTAATCCTGCTTTTTTTGGGATTTCCCATTTTTCTGACGATGGGCATCACCTCGGGCATCGTGTTTGCTCACGATGGCAGTCTGGTGCCGCTGGCGCAGAAAGTGATCGATGAACTTAATTCAACAACGCTTCTGGCCGTGCCTTACTTCGTTATCGCAGCAACCTTCATGGAACGAGGCGGTGTAGCCAAAGCACTCATTGATGCGGCGACCGCATGGATAGGCTGGGTCTCTGGCGGGCTTGGTTTAGTTTCTGTGCTGACCTGTGCCATTTTCTCTGCCATGTGTGGCTCGTCGGTGGCTACAGCGATTGCTATGGGAACAATCATGATTCCGGCCATGCTTCGCGAAGGCTACGCTCCGCGCTTTGCAGGGGGCATTTTGGCCTGTGCAGGTACCTTAGGTATTTTGATTCCACCCTCCTTGGCCTTTGTCGTATATGGTGTCTTGGCCGACGCCTCGATCCCACGACTCTTTTTGGGCGGCGTTATACCTGGCCTACTCGCTGCAGCGCTGATGGGTATGTATGTGTATTACTTCGCACGCAAAGAGGGCTATAAGGTTCGCTCTGATGTGCCGATGCAAGACAAGATTGCAGCCTCAGTGCGTGCCATTCCGGCATTGATGATTCCTGTTGTGGTCTTAGGGGGCTTGTATGGGGGTGTGGTCACGCTCACCGAAACCGCTGCGTTGTCGGCGGTGGTGGCGATCGTGCTCGCTTTATATGTTTACAAGGGTGTGAAGCTCAGCGACTTCTTTCATATTTTGGTTTATTCGATCCGAAGCGCAGCGGCTATTATGATTATTATCACGATGGCGCTTGCCTTTGGCCATTTGATTACTGAAACCGGATTGGCGCAAAAAGTTCTCGAGCTGATGCAAACCTATCAGATCACCGACTGGCAGTTCTTGCTGATCGTCAATTTGCTTCTCATTGTTCTTGGCATGTTTTTGGAAGTTTTCTCGATTTTGCTGATTGTTGTTCCTATTGTGTTGCCCCTACTCGAGCCGCTGAAGATCGATCCAATTCACTTCGGTGTGATGTTGGTAATCAACATGGAGCTGGCTTTAATGTCGCCGCCGGTTGGGCTTAATCTCTTTGTGATCAGTAATATTTCCCGCATACCGCTTGCCGAAGTCTTGAAGGGAACGGTCCCCTTTTTCATGATCATGCTTGGTATGTTGTTTTTGGTCACATATGTGCCCATCATCTCGACTTGGCTTCCCACTCAATTAATGGGTTAGGCGGCTTGGTGGGTTGGGAAGGTCAGCCTCGTTAATTGGCTGGGCAGTACGAGCGAATTTATTGCTTATATTCTGCTAATTTGCCATTTCATCGCAAGCCAGGCCCCGAGTGCAATGGCGGGAAGACTGATGGCAGCGCCAACAGCAAGTAGCGATGCAGCGCTTAGTCCCTGGCCAACGGTGCAACCAAACGCGGTGACACCGCCAACACCCATCAGGGTCGCACCGATCAAATGCATACGCGTGTCCTCAAGGCCTGCAAAGCCTTCAAGCCGAAAGCGTCCGCTGAAGATTGAATCAAGGAAGGCGCCTAATACCATACCAAACACTGAAACGATCCCCAAGGTGAGTGTTTTGCTTTTATCGCTGAAAAGAATCAAATAGTCGATGGTGTAGGCTATTGGTGCAACGAAGCTAAACGATTCTGGACCGCGCGAATTGGTCGCTACAAAGCCTTCTTTCAAGGTATTGGGGTCTTCGTCGACATAACCAAGCGATGCCGACACGAACCACATTGCCGCAATCATTGCGCCGATCACTAGGCCGCTCAACAGTTGGGATTTGCTTTGATCAGAAGGTCTTGCCAAGAAAGTGATCAACCCGATCAGTAGCCCGCACACACCGCAGGCGATCAAAACACGCTCCCAAGGTCCGGCTTTACTTCCAAAAATGAGTCGTGGTAGATCCTGTGCAACACCGAGCTCAATGACCTGGGTCTCTATCAGGCTCACCCTTGGGATCGCGAGCAAGCCACGCATCGTGATGTAGGCTGCTAAACCCATCACGATGACAACGACAAGGGCTTTTAGCGAACCGCTGCCCAAGCGAATCAGTGCCCTGCTGCCACAGCCTGAAGCAAGCACCATTCCGAAGCCGAACAAAATCCCGCCTACGAGGTGACTGAGCCAGGTCAGTTTAGGCGTGAGGTAAAAAGATGCTTCGACATGAATATGTTGGTGAGCCCACATGATTTGGGTGAGCAAGATGGCGCTTAGCAAAGCAGCAAGCCACTGTCGCATACGTCCAAAATCGGACATGTTGAACCAATCGCTTAGTGCACCCATGGTGCAAAAGTGATAACGATTCATGAACACACCCAGCACAATACTGATCAAGGCGGCAGCCCCGAGCACCAGGGCATTGGCTGCCTCGTTCACTTCAGCTTGCTAAGGCGTTCTTTCGCCACGACCGCAGCATTACTCTCTGGGTGGCGATCGACGACGTTTTGAAGGGTTTTTCTCGCGGCGGCACGCTCACCGGCATCCGCTTGTGCCAGTCCCAAATTAAGCCGCGCGTCGGCCGCACGCGGATGTTCGGCGTAAGTCTTCAAAAAGGCCGTGAAACTGGTGATCGCACCCTTAAATTCGCGCTGTGCGTAGTTGGCACTGCCGAACCAAAAAACCAGGCTCGGCATATAGGCCGAGTCTGGGAAACGATCCATCATGCTGCGCAGCTGGGCGGCCGATTGTTTGAACTCGCCAGCACGAAATGATTCGATCGCAGCATCAAAAAGGCGCTTCTCAGCAGGATCGACGCGAATTTCCATGCCGTCAACGTTAACGACGATAGGCTCAAAGGCAGTGAGCCGATTGTCCACCTCGCCCACTTTGGTTTTAACCTCAGCGATGCGCTTATCGACCATCTGGTCCAAGTCGCGTTGTCGCTTTTGGGTGGTTGTGAGTTCGTTGACAAGTTCTTCGATTTGACCCCTCGCCCGCGCTAATTCCTGGCGAAGGCGCTCCATGTCGGACTGAACGCCAAGTTGGCCTTGACCATCGGCCTTTTTTTGTACCACTTGCTGAGTCTCTTTGAGCTCGGTATTCAAGGCCTGGATTTGTTTGCCCAAATCTTGGACTTGGTTGCGCAATTCTTCAAAGCGAATACGCAAATCTAGAATCGCTTTGCGCGCTTCGTCGTCAGAAAAGATCGCTGCCTGAGCGTTGACTGGGTACGCAGCCGGTGCCAACAACATAGCACCGCTGATCGTGAGTACGACAAGACGTGAAAAGCTGAGGGCTGATCCCCCCGCTAGCCACCGTTTGGGATCCGCTTGCAAGCAAGCAGCGCTTAAGCGTCTTCGCATCATTGTTGATAGACCAGCTCAGCCCGGCGATTCTGTGCATAAGCAGCCTCGTCAGTGGCCTGGTTCATCGGCTTTTCTTCTCCGAAGCTCACAGCCTCAAGTTGCGCATCAGCTACCCCTAAGGTGACAAGCGCTTTGCGTACGGCCTCAGCACGTTTTTGGCCAAGTGCCAGGTTGTACTCCCTGGTACCACGCTCATCGGTGTGCCCCTGGATGGCAACTTTCAATTGTTTATTAGCTTGTAAAAAGCTAGCGTGTGCCTGAATGAGTCCGCGGAACTCTTCTCGAATCTCAAAACTATCAAAATCAAAATAAACAATTTTTCGAAACACAGGGCTTGAAGGGTCGCTAAGTGCTGCTGGCAAGCCCGTACTGGCTGTACTCGCTGCTTGAACCGGTGCAACCGCAGAGCGTGCTGCCGGCTCACTCGGGGCAGGCGTACCGCCGCTGCCAGCTGCACCTCGATTATCGATTGGTGCTCCCTTTTCTTCCTCAAGGGGAACCGATGAGCAGGCACCCAGGGTCAATGCAATGGCTGTGAGCATAGCCAGGCGGCGGGTTACTTGTTTCATGAAAGGTTCTCCTTGGAGTGAATGGGTTGAGCCTGAGTTCTCATTTGAATGACTTCGATCGTGAATGGCTTCTCTGCTGTATTACTTTGATGGGAGCGGGCCCCATGCTGGTTCACGCATATCACCCGAGAGACTTGCAAGTTGTTGCTTGACTTTGCCATCAACCGAAGCAGCAATTAAGGCGTCGCGCCCACTGCGCCTGCTCGCATACATCACCCATTTACCGTTTGGTGAAAACGATGGCGCTTCCTCGCGGCCGGTTTCCGACACGAGCGTGTCGTTGCCACTTGCAAGCTCCCTCACGGCTACCAAATAGCGCCCCTCACGGCGCGTGATGTAGGCGAGTAATTTCCCATCGGGACTCACCCTTGCCGAGGTTGAGTAGGGTGAACCAAAGGTAACCCTCCTAGCCTCGCCGCCCTGGCTGGAAACTTGATAGATCTGAGGGCTTCCGGCCCGATCTGAGGTGAAATAAACCGAACGCCCATCGGGGGAAAAAACAGGTTCGGTGTCGATCGAATTGGATGAGGTCAATCGCCGCGGCGATCCGCCTCGTGCTGACACCAGATAAATCTGGGACATGCCATCCATCGTGAGAGACACTGCGAGTTGTTGGCCATCAGGGGCCCAGGCCGGTGCACTATTGCTGCCGCGGAAATTCGCAACCGCTAAGCGTTCCCCGGTGGCCAGGTTGTGTACGTAAACGACAGGCTTTTTGCTTTCGAATGACACGTAGGCGAGTTTTGATCCGTCAGGCGACCAACGCGGCGATATGATCGGCTCGGCCGAGCTAAGTGCGAGTTGTGGGTTTTCGGCATCCCAATCGGCGATTTGCAAGACGTAGCGTGTGGCCTGCTTACTCACATAAGCAATCCTTGTGGAGAAAATGCCCTTCTCGCCTGTGAGGGCCTCAAAAACTTCGTCGGCGATACGGTGCCCGGCCATGCGTAAGTCATCGGGGTGGACAACAATCGAGCGCTGAAAAATTGCACGTTGCTTGACCAAGTCATTGAGGCGGTAACGCACATCAAACCGACCATCGGCGAGTCGCGAAACCGAGCCCGAAACAAGCATGTCGATACCCTTGCCGCGCAGTTCTGCAGGAACCGGGCCTGTATCGGCAAGCACCATACCGCTGTCGATCATGTTGAATAGGCCGCTTCGACCGAGATCGCTATGCACAACGCCAGATACGTCGGTGCGGGCGCGTTGATCGGAGGCGAAATTTGCTACTGAGAGGGGTAGCAGTGATTGCGCGACGCCCGAAACGTCAACGCGTTGCTGGGCGAAGGGCTGAAGACCGAGGACGAGGTAGATGGGGAGCGTGAACAGTGCCGCAAGGATTCTTGAAAGAATCAAACGCCGGGGGATTAAGTTCATAGGATGCACACTAACATTGCCGTTAAAGTTTACATCATGCCGTCTTTTGAGCTGTCCTTAGGTTGATGCGAAATGAGCATCGACCCTGGGCAGCTGCCCGATGAGGGTTTCGGAAACGGCGTGGTCCTGCTGATCGCTCTTTCAGCAGCGTCATCCCAACTCTTGTTTCCGCTACTCGACTTAAGCCTTACTTGAAGGACCTCGCAGTTTGCAGAAAGACTAACGGTGAATTCGGCGCGCGGGTTACCGTTGACTGCTTGTCCAAAAACGGTATTCGCCCGGATTGCTGCTCTGAGCCGTGCGGCGTAGGAGGCGTCTAAGCTATTCCCCTGCCCACCAACGCCTGCTGAAAGTCCCTGAGCGCTATTCCCCTCGCGTGAGCCTTGTTGGCTGCCCTGGCGGGAGACCTCTTGCCTGGATTTGGTCTCGGGGGCTGTCTGCTGCATACGGGCGATCTGGTCGGCACGCAAACGCTCGGCGAGTTTTTGTTCCTCGGCTTCTCTCAACGTTCGGTCGATTTCCTTTTTCTTCTCGGCTTCAGCTAGTTTCTTTTTGCGCTCATCGTCGTGCTTTTGCTTCTCTTCGGCAAGCTTTCGTTGCTCAGCCTCTTTTTTGGCTTTTTCGGCCTCGCGTTTTGCTTTTTCTTCAGCTAATTTTTTGGTTTCCTGGCGCTTTTTTTCTTCGGCGATACGTTTGGCTTCTTCTTTTCGCCGCTCTTCTTCTTTCTTTTTTTGCAGCGCGATGTCGGCTGCGCTTGGTTCAATCACCTTGGGTGGCTTCGGCGCGAGTTTGGCAACTGGGGGCTCAGGCTCGGGTTTGATTGGCTTGGGCTCTGGCTTTGGTTCTGGCTTGGGCTCGGGTTTTGTGGGCTCAAGTTTTGGCACGGTTGCTGATGAGGCGTCGCTCGCCTGCCATAGCTCGGCCTGCACTGGTGGTGGCTCCTGATTCTTCCACGAAAGGCCAATGAGCAACAAGGCGGCGAGCGCAGCATGCATAAGTACCGCAAGCGTGACCGATAGCCGTTCTTGCTTTTGTTGATTCATCGAGTCTGTGAATGCGCTAGAAGGCGGACTGTCGCTTGATCGGGGTGTGGAAGATCATGCTGCTTGATGGGCTATCAACTCGCAGCCTTGACCATTAGAGCCACCCGTTGAATGCCCCCACGCCTTAGCAAATCCATGGCCTCAACCACCTTTTCATAGGCAATCGATTTGTCGGCACTGATGACGACCGGTAGATTCTGATCGGCTTGAAGACGTTTGACCGTCTCGAGCAATTCGCTCTTACCAATCCGATCCTTGACTTGCTCAGCGTCTCGGGTGTTGCGGGTGCGAACACTCATCGAACCATTGCGTTGAATGACCAGTTCAATAAAGCCTTCGGTTTTTGCATTGCTTTGGCCTGCCGACGGCAGATCGATTGCTCCCGGTGGCAGCAGGGGAGCTGTGACCATGAAGATCACAAGTAAGACCAGCATGACGTCGATATAGGGAACCACGTTGATTTCCGCCACCATCCGTCGCGATCGTCGTGATGAGCCTGATGATGCGCCGGCTCCCATAATTAGCGCGCCTGCCTTTGCAAAATATTCAGAAATTCTTCAGTGAAGGTATCAAAACGATTCGCCAGGCGATCGATCTCAGTAGCATATCGGTTGTAGGCAACAACCGCGGGAATTGCTGCAAATAGCCCAATCGCTGTTGCTACGAGCGCTTCAGCAATGCCTGGGGCAACAGCAGCAAGCGTGGCTTGCTGGACATTGGCTAAACCCCGAAACGAATTCATGATTCCCCAGACGGTGCCAAATAAACCGATATAAGGGCTAACCGACCCGGCTGACGCCAAAAACGGAAGTCCGCCCTCAAGGCTATCCATTTCACGCTGACTTGAGGCTCGCATGGCCCGGCGTGAACCGTCGAGCATTGCGGCCACATCGCCAGGCTTTTGCTGACGAACTTTAAGAAATTCACCCATGCCCGCTGCAAAAATTCTCGCGAGCGCCCCGCGTTGATGATTGCTGTCGTCTTGAAGCTCACGATAAAGCGCACCAAGATCGCCGTCGGTCCAAAAGGCATCTTCAAAAGCCACGGTAAGCTTTTTTTCTTCTCTAATGCTGAAACCTTTTCTAAAAATGCCCGTCCAGGATGCAACCGATATACCCAGTAGCACCAACATCACAATTTGGACGAGGACGCTGGCATTTAGAACCAGCGACAAAATGGACATATCGGCATGGGCACTCATGGCTTAGAGGGATCCTGATCGAATAACGAAGGGCTGGAAATTGGGTTGACGATGGCAGCCTGATTTGAGGCGGCTCGCTCAAGTCCGAGGTGTTGCCACGCTAGTTCGGTGGCCATACGACCGCGCGGTGTGCGCTGCAAATAGCCTTGTTGAATCAAAAACGGTTCGATCACATCTTCGATGGTGTCGCGCTCCTCACCGATGGCTGCGGCCAGATTATCGAGGCCGACTGGACCGCCTGCAAACTTGCGAGTGATCGCTTCAAGAAGGCTGCGATCCATCAGGTCTAGCCCTTGTATGTCCACATCAAGCATCGATAACGCTTGATCGGCCACCTGGGCTGTGATCTTGCCGCCGTGCCGCACCTGGGCAAAATCACGTACCCGGCGCAAAAGGCGATTGGCGATGCGAGGCGTGCCCCGCGAACGAGCGGCGATCTCGCGAGCTCCGGCTTCGTCGCTGTCTGCTTTGAGTAGGCCTGCAGATCGCATCACAATGCTTGTTAGATCAGTAACATTATAAAATTCTAATCTTGAAACGATACCAAATCGATCACGCAGTGGATTGGTGAGCATCCCGGCTCGCGTGGTTGCTCCGACCAGCGTGAAGGGCTGTAAATCGAGTTTGATCGAACGCGCTGCAGGACCTTCGCCGATCATGATGTCGATTTGATAGTCTTCAAGGGCGGGATAAAGAATCTCCTCGACAACCGGTGAGAGGCGGTGAATCTCGTCGATAAAAAGCACATCGTGGCGCTCAAGATTGGTCAGAAGCGCTGCGAGATCGCCCGCGCGTTCAAGCACTGGTCCGGAGGTCTGACGCAAATTCACACCCATTTCCTGGGCCAGAATATGGGCGAGGGTTGTTTTACCAAGTCCAGGTGGGCCAAAAAGCAGAACATGATCGAGCGGTTCGTCGCGTTGGCGAGCCGCTTGAATGAAAATGCCCAGTTGCTCTCTGATTCGAGCCTGCCCCACGTAATCATTGAGGGTTTTGGGTCTAAGGGCGCGCTCGATGGCCTCTTCTTGAGGTGTTTGGGGCTGCGGGGCAATAAGGCGGGTGGCACTTAGCTGATCGTGTTGGATGCTCATCGTGCCGAGCCTTTTGACAGCTGCTTAAGTGCCTGGCGAATACCTTCAGAAACGCTCGCGCCCGGCGCCACTGACTGAAGCGCTGCGCCTGATTCTTTCTCCGAATAGCCCAAGGCCACGAGGGCACGCTGGACCTCGAGCAAATCATCGCGGGGCGCCTGGTGCTGGCTTGCGGCCCGGGGAGCGGTAAATTTTCCTTTTAATTCGAGCAAAAGCCTTTCGGCAGTTTTTTTGCCGATACCCGGGACCCGAGTAAGCCGGATGCTTTCTTGGGCGGCAACAGCCTGGGCCAAGTCCTCAACCGACAGCCCCGATAAAATGCTCAGGGCGGTTCGCGGTCCTACCCCTGAGATTTTGATCAACAGGCGGAAGGCTTCTCGCTCGGAGGCGCTGAGAAATCCATAAAGTAGTTGGGCATCCTCGCGAACGATGAATTCGGTGAGTAGCGTGACTTTCTCGCCAATCGCTGGCAAGTCATAAAAGCTGCTCATGGGCACATCGATCTGATACCCGACCCCTTGCACATCAACCAAGACGGCAGGTGGTGATTTTTCGATCAGGATGCCTTGAATTCGACCGATCATGGTTACCTATTATCAGTGTTTTAAGCGCTTGAATCAGCGTTTTTTTCGCGCAAGTAGCCTGCCTCGCCCGTAGGCAAGCGCTTGAAGTGCGCCAAGTTTTCGCGATTGCAGATGATAGAGCGCACAGGCGAGCGCATCGGCGGCGTCTGGTGTCGGACTGCCCTCGAGCGAAAGCAACCGTTGGACCATACATTGCATCTGAGCCTTCGCCGCGCGCCCGTGCCCAGCAATCGACTGCTTGATTTGCATCGCAGCATATTCGTGGACCGGTAGCTTGTGGAGCGCAAGGGCGGCAATTGCTGCACCACGAGCTTGGCCAAGTAGCAGTGTCGACCTTGGATTGACATTAACAAAGACCTCTTCAACCGCAGCTTCGTCGGGCTGATAGCTATGAATGAGTTGGTCAATGCCTTCAACGATCTTAGCGAGGCGTTCGGCGGTCGACCCTTCACCTGTTTGGATGGTACCGCTACCAACCCAGCGTTGTTGACCGGATTCAAGCCGTACCAAGCCAAAGCCCGTTCGACGCAAGCCGGGATCAATGCCCAGCACGAGCAAACCCTCAGTGCCTGAAATGCCGCACCCCAGTAAACACCATGGCAATATCGCGCTCGTCGGCCGCTTGAATGACTTCCTGATCGCGAAGCGATCCGCCTGGCTGTATCACGGCCGAAGCACCGGCATCAATCACCACATCGAGTCCATCTCTAAAGGGGAAAAAAGCATCGCTCGCGACCACCGATCCAACAAGACTAAGCTTTGCCGCTTCGGACTTGATGGACGCTATCCTGGCCGAGTCGAGGCGGCTCATTTGTCCTGCCCCGATGCCGAGGCTTTGCTGATCCTTACAAAAGACGATGGCATTGGACTTAACGAATTTCGCAACACGCCAGGCAAACGATAAATCGGCGAGTTGTTGAGCGCTTGGTTTGCGCTTGGTCACGATGCGCAAGTCCTTTGTGTGTAGGTCGTGTCGATCTGCGCTCTGGATAAGAAGGCCCGAACCGATTCGCTTGATGTCCCAGTCGCTTGTGGCGTCTGGACTGCCTGTCGGATGCGACGCAATAGCACGGCAATCAATCGCCAGCACTCGCATATTGGCTTTGGCTGCCAGTACTTCGAGCGCCTTGGGGCTGTAGGCCGGGGCAATCAAGACCTCTAAAAATTGTTGCGAGACTGCAAGTGCCGTGCGCTCATCAAGCTCATGGTTAAAAGCAATAATGCCGCCGAAAGCACTGGTGGGATCACAGGCGAATGCTTTTGCATAAGCGTCGTGACAATCATCAGCCGAAGCCACACCACATGGATTGGCGTGTTTGACGATGACGCAGGTCGGGGCAGTAAAGCTGCGAACACATGCCCAGGCGGCGTCTGCATCGGCAAGGTTATTAAACGAAAGTTCTTTTCCCTGCATTTGCTGGGCAGTCACAAGCGATCCTGGAGCGGGCATGGACTCACGGTAAAGTGCAGCCGTTTGGTGGGGGTTTTCCCCGTAGCGAAGATCTTGAAGCTTGATAAAACTTTGCGTCCATCGTGCGGGAAAACCCGATTCCTGGCTTAGGCTCTGGCTTGCCTCTTGGCTTGGCTTGCGAGTACTGAGAAATTGGCTAATCGCAATATCGTATTCGCTCACACGCTCGAAGGCGCTGACAGCAAGCTCAAAGCGCTGACTATCGCTTAGGCCGGCGCAATCATGCTCGGTTTTTGCCAAAAGCATGCTGCTAAGCACATGCTGATACTGCGACGCATGCGTGACCACAGCCACACTTTGCCAATTCTTGGCGGCTGAGCGCAACATGGCTGGGCCGCCAATGTCGATTTGCTCGATGGCATCTTCGAGACTGCAATCCTTGTTGGCGATGGTTTGCTCAAAGGGATACAGATTGACCACCAATAAATCGATGGTCTGAATGCCCTCAGCTTGAAGGCTTGCCATATGTTCGGGGCTATTTTTCCTTGCCAACAAACCGGCGTGTACTTTCGGATGGAGGGTCTTGACCCTGCCATCGAGCATCTCGGGAAAGGCGGTGAGCTCGCTGACTTCGGTGACATCCAATCCAAGCGAGCGCAATAAGGCCGCCGTGCCGCCCGTACTTATGAGTTGGACACCGAGTGCAACGAGACCCTTTGCAAGCTCAGGCAGTCCATCTTTGTCGGAAACCGAAAGTAGCGCACGACGAATCGGAAGAATCACTTTGTTGGCCTTTGGTAACTTGGGCTAGGGCGCCATGGTTTTGTTGAGTAAACCGTGTTGTTGCAGCTTTTTGCGCAAGGTGTTGCGATTGATGCCAAGCATTTCCGATGCCCGCAATTGATTGCCACCTGCTTCGAGCATCACGCGTTGCAGCATGGGTTTCTCCACCGTTAGGATCACCATATCGTAAATGCCGGCAGGCTTGGCGCCTTCTAGGTCGGCAAAATAACGCTCGAGGCTTTGTTCAACAGCGAGGGTCATCGGATGGGCGTTGGCGCGCTTCATGGTTTTTGTTGATTTGTATGATTTGCTGAATGCGCCATGCCGTAGGTGATCAAGCTGCCGCAAGCCATTGATTTTGTGAAAGAAGATCAAAACATTGTGCTAAGAATACACGCTGGGATTCGGGTCTGTCGATGACAAAGAAGCGCTGCAGAGTCTGCTCGGTCCAGTCCTTTACGAGCAGTCCATTGACTTGTTGCAAGCCGCTGAGGCTGGCCCACTGGGGAAGGTACCAAGCGACATGCTTGCGAATGCTTCGGACACCGCTTGCTTCGCCATAGAAGTTGATGTGATCTTCAAAATGATCAAACATCGCTTCGCGAACATCGTCGAGGCTGGGGTCAGCCATTGCTGGCTGCCCGGTCAATTCAGTGGCGATTTGTGCAAAAAGCCAAGGCCTTCCCAGTGCAGCTCGTCCGACCATGACAGCGTCACAGCCGGTTTGGTCTAAAACCTGTCTAGCTTTTGCTGCCGAGTCGATGTCGCCGTTGGCAACCACAGGAATTGAGACAGCTTGCTTGACCTGCCGGATGGTTTCGTACTCAGCACAGCCTTGAAAACCCTGTTCTCGTGTTCGCCCGTGGACCACAATCATTGAAACGCCCAAAGCTTCCATCGCAAGCGCGAGATGTGGCGCATTGAGCTTTGAATCACAGATGCCGGTGCGCATTTTCACGGTCACCGGGATGGGTTCGCGACGATTTGCCAGGGCTTGAACAACTGCATCAATGATGTCGAGGGCCAGCTTTTCCTGCCCCATGAGTGCAGAACCTGCGGCGACGGCGCAGACCTTTTTGGCCGGGCAGCCCATATTGATGTCGATGATTTGCGCGCCACGATCAGCGTTGTAACGTGCTGCTTCGGCCATCATAAGGGGATCAGCACCAGCGAGTTGTACGGCAATCGGCGCTGGTTCGCCTTGGTGATTGAGCCGCTGTGATGTTTTAACGCTCCGCCATAGGGCAGGGTTGGAGGCAGCCATTTCTGATACCGCATAGGCTGCACCGAAGCGTCGGCATAGTTGCCGATACGGGCGGTCGGTGACTCCAGCCATCGGGGCAACCAAGACCGGATGGGCGATCCGGTAGGGACCGATCATGAGGGGGTTTAGTGGCATTGACGCTGGGCTTGGTTTCAACAGGTTTTGCCGATCATAGCAAGCTCGGAAAGGCTCTAGGCCCAGAGCGGCCAGGGTTCGCGTGGTCCGAAGGCAAAGGTGCGAGTGATGAATCGTTTGAGTTGACTTTGTCTGGCAATTTTTAGCGCCTGCGGGGCTAAGGCCTGAAACCAAAAGCGGGTGCTTTGTCGGGCAAGCTGATCGGTGATGCGCATGAGTAGCCAACGATCGCGTTGTCGATGCTCTTCAAAGCGCCTCAATAGCCCAATCATTCGGTTGGCCTGCGGGGTCTCGCTCTGGCGCTCGGTGTGTTGAATCGTCACCAGGCAGCGGGCGAGTTCGGCTGCATCGCGCAATCCCAAATTAAGGCCCTGACCGGCGACCGGGTGTAGGCTTTGCGCCGCGTTGGCAATCCAGACGTCGACCTGTCGATCTTCCGGGCAAATCTGCAAGATTTGCGCACGTGCCCGGCGTTTGAGCCTGACACATTGCAACCCGGGGTCAATAGCCGTCAGTTCGATCCCCTTGGGTAGCGCCATACCGAGCTCTCTCAAGAGGCTCTGCTCGCCGCTTCGACTGGGGCCTCCACGCAGTGTTCTTAGTCGCGATTCGCTCTGACTTGTGTTGGCACACCAGACCAGTTGCATGCTTTGCGGGGATTGATCGGGTAATAAGGCGAGTGGGCCATCGGCAAGAAAGCGCTCCAAGGCCCAGCCTTGAGGCGCACCTCTTACATAAACACGACCGACGATCGCCGACTGATCAGCATCTTCTTCAACGGCGTCCTCACCCGGATCGCCATCGGCCCAAACCCGGATGTTCCAAGCCGACGTCGAGCGCGCGGTTGGACGTTGGTCCTCGTGGTGGCTCGTCTCACTAAGGTCATGAGGAGGCCTTCCCAGGGGTAGCGCTGTGCTGTTTCCCCCAGGCATCGCTTTGGCATCAAGATGGTCGACCAGCGTCGACCAGGATACAACCCGCCCGAGTTGCTCAAGCGCCAAGTCGCTGTGCCGCATGACCAAGCCCTCACCGACAGCGCGCGCTGCTCTTGCTCCAATTTGTACTTCGACGCAGGTGATGTCGCTACCTGCGGGAATTGATCCGGTGCAGGCCTTGATCAACTGCAGCGAACCAGCCGAAAGCGCGAGGCTGCGTGTGGCAAGCGAAGCCTGTGCTGCTTGTAAAGCCTGTGCCGTGGTGTGGCCATCGGGGACTTGCTGCCGTTCGCGTAGTCCCGTATCACCCTCCCATCCTTCGCGCTGCAACATGCGGTGCAGGGCCAGGGCACCCGGTCCATGGCCGTGAATCTCAAGCCTTGTCATCAAGGGTTTGCCGCTCATCGACGCGTAGCGCTGCTGCCCAGTGGTGGGTGGATTGGCATTTTCGAGTGGCCAGCCAACCAGCTTTCAGCCTCGGCTAGTCGTTCGGGCGTACCGACATCGCACCAGTAGCCCTCATGATGCTTCGCCCGCCAGCGTCCCTTTGCCTTGGCATCCTTAAGCAGCGGCCCGAGTTTTGCGCTTTGCCCGGCTTCGATCCCAGCGAAAAGCGCCGGACGATAAACACCAATCCCGCTAAAGGTAAGCCGCTGTCCTTCAAATTCAAAGTCTCCCACAGGATGATGATCCGGATTGTCAACCAGCAAGCTGAAGGCGAGTGCCGAGTCTAAGGATTCTTCGCTCAGGCTTAATTGAGCAGCGAAATCGAAAGCATCTTGAAAGCGAAAATCGCAAACGATATCGGCATTGACGACCAAAAAAGGTTCTTTGCCTAATAGGGCCAAGGCATTGGCAATACCGCCGGCTGTCTCAAGCGCCTGCGCTTCAGCAGACCATTGCACGTGCAAATCCCAAGCGGCACCGTCGCCGATCGAGCTCACTAATTGTTCGCCTAGCCACGCATGGTTAATGACCACTTCGCGAATCCCGGCAGACGCGAGGGCACGCAAATGTCGATGAATTAAGGGCTCACCGGCAACGGGTACAAGTGCTTTGGGGATCTGGTCCGTGAGCGGGCGCATACGCTCGCCACGTCCCGCAGCAAGAATCATGGCTCTCATGGCTCAAGCCCTGCTACAGGCCTTTCGGTCAGGATTCCAGCCACTCGATCACCAGATCGGCAAGTGCGGCGAGCTCTTGATAGCGCATCAGTACAGGTAACACGTAAGACAAAACAAGCGGTAAGTCGGCGAGATAACGATGCTTGCCGTCCCGGTAATGAAGCCTTGCGAAGATTCCCAGTATTTTCAGATGGCGTTGCAAACCCATCCATTCAAACTGGCTCCAAAAATCAGGGAAATCACCGGCAACAGGCAAACCGGCTTTTTTTGCCAGCTCCCACCAACGGATTAACCCATCGAGCTGTACCTCTTCATCCCAGGCGATGTACGCATCGCGCCATAAAGACACCAGATCGTAGGTCATGGGGCCGATGACAGCATCTTGAAAATCCAAAACGCCCGGATTGCGATCGCCCGCAAGGAGCATCAGATTACGACTGTGAAAGTCCCGGTGCACGTAGACCTGTGGTTGGGCAAGGCATTGTTGGACAATGCAATCAAAGGCCTGATCGATGACCTGCCGTTGCGCCACCGAAAGCGTTTTGCCTTTGTGGCGAGCGATATACCAGCTTGGCCAAAGCTCCATTTCATCGCGCAGGCGTTTTTCATCATACAGGGGCAAGCTGTTGGCTTGGGTGGCGCTTTGGATCGACAAAAGCGACTGACCGGCCTCGCGATAAAGCGCACTTGCCACCGCAACCCGCTCTGAGGGCTTGGCATGCTGCTCAAGAATGTCTAGATAGGTATGCGAGCCAAAGTCCTCGAGGAGCAAAAATCCCTGCTCAGGCGATTGGTCCAAAATCTTGGGGGTGGTCATCCCTGCTGACGCAAAAAGCTGGGCCACTTTGACAAATGGCCTGACATCCTCATGAGGCGGCGGGGCGTCCATGACGATCAGCGATTGCTCAGGTCCCTCGCAGGCAACCCGAAAGTAGCGACGAAAACTGGCGTCGTTGGATGCGACCTCGGGCTTTGTGGAAAGCAGCTTGTGTTTGGAGCCAATCGACTGAAGCCAGGCTTCCATGAAGGCGTAACGGGAATCCATGAAACGAATGCTTGTCCTTGACGGGGTTCGATGAAGAATGCAGTGCTGCTTCGAGAGCAAGCGATATCATAGACTGATGCGCCGCAAGCTCTGCCTTTTGATAGCTTTACCAAGCCTTTTGCCCTTCATAGGGATGGCGCAATCGGATGACGCGATCCGGTTGCGAATCGAGATCGAGCCTTCGGCAGCGCTCGCCAAGCTCCCAGGTAAACGACCGGTCTACGGATGGGCTGAGCACATAGAGGGCTCGGTTGAAGAAAAGCTCAGTCTTCGCGGCCAGGCTCAACTAAGACAGGCTGGCACATCCCTGTCAGCGGCTCAAATTGATTATCAGCATCAAAACGAGGAGCTATTTGCCAGGGGACAAGTCCGGCTGGCTAAATCTGGCACGATTGTGCAAGGTCCAGAACTGAGGCTTAAGCTCGATACCCAGATCGGTGTGATGGAAGATGCCGGGATTGCCATTCCTGCGCTTGGTGGGTTCGGTACGGCAAGGCGAATTGAGTTTGACGGCCCAGGCAAGGTGAACCTATTGCAGGCCATGTTTACCACGTGTCGTCCCGACGAAGCGGGTTGGACACTGCAAGCCGACAAACTGCGATTGGATCAAGACAGCGAACAGGGCCAGGCTGAGCAGGCTCGTCTAATTTTTCAGGGCGTGGCCGCACCGACGATTCCAAGGCTCAGTTTTCCGCTCTCCGACACTCGGCGAAGTGGCTGGCTTCCACCAACGATGGGTGTGACATCGCGCACAGGCGCCGATCTAAGCATGCCCTATTACGTCAATATTGCGAGCAACCGCGACTTGACGCTTTATCCACGGCTTTCAGTGCTCAGGGGTGTCTCGATCGGGGCATGGGGTCGCTACTTGGAGCCTAGGGCTCAAGGCGAATTGCGTCTTGAGCTTAATCCTCAGGACTTGAAAACCGGCGATGCAAGGTATTACTGGTCAAGCCTGCATCGCTTCCAAAACCTTGCGGGGTGGAGCGGACAGTGGGATGTCCGTGGGGTTTCAGACGACCAATATCTGGTCGACTACAGCCGTAATATTTTGGGTAGCTCACTGCGCAGCATTCCGCGAGCCTTCAATGCTAGTCGCAGCTTTGGCGACATTGGATTTACCGCTTCGGCAACAACTTATCAGAACGTTCTCGACGCCAGAACTTCACCGCCCTATGAAGCGGTGCCTCGACTCGAGTGGCGCTGGCATCGATTTTCCGATCGCCAGGCAAACCAATGGGCTGAGCAGTACCTCGATATGGGCGGAACGCTTGAGCTTGCACGCTTTCGCAGACCCTTGCTTGATTCGATCGAAGGGTGGCGAACCGTTATCAACCCAAGCCTACAAATGCCCTGGCGACAGCCTTGGGGCTACATCACACCGAGCATTGCCCTTCACGCAGCTGACTATCGATTTGTTCCCTCAGAAGCACTCCGTCGTAGTGGTCTAAGCCCGGAAATCCTTGATCGTGCGGCGGCTCAACGCGTTCTTCCGCAAATTTCAATCGACAGTGGCCTGTTTCTGGAGCGCCGGGTGGCACGACTTGATGGCTTGGAGCAAACGCTCGAGCCGCGGCTGTTCTACCTTTATGTGCCTTATCGCGATCAAAAGCATTTGCCGATATACGACACCGCCGTTGCCGACATCAGCTACGCCCAATTGTTTGCTGAGAACCGATTTGTCGGCCACGATCGGATCGCTGACGCCAATCAAGTGACCTTCGCGCTGAGTTCGAGATTGTTGCGCAGCGACACCGGCCGTGAGCTTTTTCGCGCTGCAGCGGCTTTGAGGCATCACCTGACTGAGCCACGTCTGCAAATAGCTGGGCAACCCCAGCTTACCGATCCGCAAAGCGACTTATTAATGGTCGCAAGCGGCAAGCCGCTTGCAGCATGGAGTCTTGATGGTGGCGTTCAAGTTGGCTTGAGCCGAAGTAATCTCGCTCGTGCCTATCTCGGAACGCGCTATCAGCCCGATGAAGTGCGTTTAGCGAATGTACAAATGCGATTTATTGAGAATCAAGTTGGCCAGATCGACGCCTCATGGCGCTGGCCATTGGGTGCTTCCTGGTCATTACTTGGTCGAAGCAATTATTCGTTTCAGCGAAAAGTGCTAAACCCGGTCACCTTACAAACGATTGATGCTCGGCCTGGCGTGATCGAAGGTCTGCTTGGCGCTGAGCGAAAGGCCGACTGCTGGGCTTTTCGTGCTGTCTTGCAACGTTATGTGACCGGTCCTGAACTTTTTAACACCGCTGTATTTGTCCAGCTTGAACTTAATGGGCTCGGCGGCATCGGAAACAACCCCTTTGATATATTGCGCCGGGGCATACCAGGCTACACGCGAGTGCGAGAGCGCATGCCAGATTCACCATTTTTTGCCTACGAATGAGAATGCGATGAACCCTAAGAAACTGTTGATTGCGAGCCTATCCCTGCTCTTGGTGAGTGCGCCAACCTGGGGACAATCATTAGGCTTGGATCGAATCGCGGTCGTTGTGAATAATGAGGCGATCACCGACCTCGAAGTCAAGCAGCGCATGGTTCAAGCACGCAGCATGCTTGCAGAACGCGGGATCGCAGCACCCAGTGAGGATGTGGTCAGAAGGCAAGTGATTGAACAAATGGTGGTTGAGCGCGCCGGTCAGCAGTTAGCTAAAGAGATGAATATGCGGGTCGATGATGCTGCGGTTGACCGTGCGATCGATCAAATCGCCCGAAATAATCAACTTGAGCGTGACGAGTTGCTACGACGCGCTGCAAGCCAGGGCCGTGATCTATCGAGTTTTCGTGAAGGATTGCGCAGCGAAATGTTGATGCAGCGACTTCGGGAGCGCGAAGTTGATGCGCGCGTACAGGTAAGCGAAGCTGATGTTGATGCCGTTCTTTCCTCGCTGGGGGCATCGGCCAATACGGAGTATCAATTAGCCCAAATCCTGATTCGCGTGCCCGAGTCGGCAAGTCCTGAGCAAACCGAAAAGGCGCGCGCAAGAATCACGGGCTTGCGTCAGCAATTGGCAACGGGTGCCAATTTTGCGCAACTTGCCGCCGGAAACTCTGAAGCACCAGAAGCGAGCGCGGGGGGCGACTTGGGTTGGCGCGCTGCCGAAAGACTACCTACCTTATTCGTTCGAGAAATTGAAAAGCTCAAACCGGGACAGTTGAGTCAGGTGATTCGAAGTGCAGCTGGCTTTCACTTGCTTCGCTTAAATGATCAACGCCAGGTCTCCGCAGTCGCTGGTCCGCCGGTTGCCCAGTGGCGTGCCAGGCATATTCTTTTTCGGGTGAGTGAATCGCTACCCGAAGCCGAAGCCACGCGAAGGGCACAGGACATGGTGACGCGTTTGAAGGCAGGTGAGGATTTTGCCGAATTGGCAAAAAAACATTCTGCCGATGGCAGTGCGGCTAAGGGCGGTGATCTTGGCTGGTTGCTTCCCGGTGATACGGTCCCCGAGTTTGAGCGTGCCATGAGTCGACTTGAAGCGAAAGAAGTCAGCGACCCCGTGCGTTCACCCTTTGGCATTCATGTCATTCAAGTTTTAGAAAAAAGAACTGATGTCCCCCCGATTGAGCGGCAACGAGCGCAAATCAGGCAGGCACTTCGAGAGCGAAAAGCCGAAGAGGCCTACGATAGCTGGCTACAGGAATTGCGCGATCGCGCCTATGTGGAATATCGCGGCGATAGCCTTTAATGACTGTATCGCTGACCCATGTACGGGCTAGAAAGCGCTTTGGCCAGCACTTTTTGCATGACCAGTCGGTGCTCGCTGCTATTCATGAAGCAATCGGTTTGCGCTCAACGCAACATTGCGTCGAGATCGGTCCCGGGACGGGGGCACTCACCGAGGGTTTGGTTGCGGCAAAGCCTTCTTCCCTAACTCTGATTGAAATTGACAGGGATCTGGCTGCGCGCCTGCGAAGGCGGATTCACGCTGAAAACTTAGACTTTTGCCGGCTCGTCGAGTCTGATGTTTTAAACTTCAATTTTATAGAACTTGCGTCGGAGCTTGGGCAGCAAATTCATATCGTTGGCAATCTTCCTTACAACATCTCAACACCCTTATTGTTCCACCTGATGGATCAACGAGCAGCAATATCGGACCAGGTCTTTATGCTGCAAAAGGAAGTGGTCGATCGCATCATCGCGCCAGTGGGAAGCTCGGACTACGGGCGTTTGAGTGTGATGATGCAGTCTTGTTATCAGGCCTGGCATTTACTTGATGTGCCCGCACAAGCTTTTCATCCACCGCCTAAAGTACTTTCTTCGGTGTTTCGCTTGGTCGTTCGGCAAGATCATCGATGGCCTCAGCCTGGCGCTGACTTTCCTCAAGAAAAACTGGAGACGCTTTTACGAGTTGGCTTTGAGCAGCGCCGCAAAATGTTACGCGCGCACTTACTTCGTTGGCTCCGTGATCAAGGCGTGGAAGCCGACGAGGCGCGTGCACTGGGTTTTGAGCCCGAGGCTCGCGCCCAAGAAATTCCTGTATCGGCTTGGTGCGCGATGGCGATGAGACTCGGTGGAAAGCGGGCTTAAACTTAAGGAAACGTCGGCTCAGCGTTTGCGTTCGATTAACTCAACTTTATAACCATCTGGGTCTTCGACAAAAGCAATCACCGTGCTTCCACCTTTAACAGGCCCAGCTTCGCGGGTGATTTTTCCACCTGCTGCGCGGATTTTCTCGCATTGGGCATAAGCGTCCTGGGTCAGCAGAGCGATATGACCATAGGCGGATCCCAACTCGTAGCGATCAACACCGTAGTTGTAGGTGAGCTCGATCTCAGCTTGACCTTCTTGATTGCCTTGTCCATAGCCGACAAAAGCTAGCGAATACTTCTGATCGGGACGATCGGTTGTGCGAAGTAAGTTCATGCCCATCACACGGGTGTAAAAATCGATCGAGCGCTGTAAATCGCCCACGCGCAACATGGTGTGCAAAAGTTGCATGCTAGGTCTCCTTGAGAACAGTGGTACCCGGGTCGTGATCATGCCTCAAAAGCTGGCGGCGCTCACGATAGTCCGGCAAGACGGATTCCACGATTGCCCAGAATCGAGGGCTGTGGTTGAGTTCCTTTAAATGCGCTAATTCGTGGACGACGACATAGTCAATCAACTCGGGTTGGTAGTGAATCAAACGCCAATTTAAGCGTATGACAGCTTTTGAGTTGCAGCTGCCCCAGCGCGACTGCGCTGAACTGAGTTGCCAGCTCGACGGCTCAAATCCTAATGCGCTGGTAAAACGCTTGATTCGAGGCTCGAAGTCGCGATGAGCCTCTCGCTTGAGCCAGGCGATCAGGCGCTCTCTTGAGACATCTTTGGCCAGGTGTAAGACTAAGGCGGGGCTTTGTTCGTCTGCGACATGATTTGCTTGCACTAATCGAAATCCCTGCTTGTCGGTGTTAACCATGGGAATCGATTGTCCCCAAAGAGGAATCCTTTTATGTTCTAGATAATATTCATACCGGTCCTGGCGCAACGCTGATGCGCTTTCGATACGGCTCATATGCTTCTTTATCCAGCTTGCCTTCTCGATAAGACCTTCTTCGATCGCTTTGACACTTACCCAGCTCGGAGCACTGACCTCAAGCCCCTTTTCTGTAATCCTAAAACCGATACTCTTTCTTGGGCGTCGAATGAGCGTGTAGGCAATTTTTTGATCGTCATACATAAAGAAACGGTCTTGAACCAAGGGCTTGAGCGCTGGCTCAGGTGCTTTGCGGCCCAGTAGTTCATTAAGCCAACGCGAAAGTCTTTTGCCTGTCACACACTTCTCCAGGCAATCATCGATCAGTGTTGTGATAACGTTCTGGATTCAGTATTCGCATTTCGGCTTCGATCCAGAGACGAACCTCTTCGGTTAATGTTTCGGGGCGCTTACCTTCCGATGGAATCGGATCGCCGATCGAGACGGTGATAAGACCGGGCCGCTTAATCCAGGCACCTTTTGGCCAACACTCGCCGCTGTTTACAGCAATAGGAACAACGGGTACGCCCGTTCTTAAAGCAAGTCGTGCGCCGCCGGTTTTATAGCGACCCTCGCTACCTGGTTCCGTCCGCGTACCCTCTGGAAACATAACGATCCATCGTCCTTGCGCGAGCTTTTCTGCGCCTTGTCGTACCACGTGTTCAAAGGCATCAGCGCCCTTTGAGCGGTCAATATGGATCATCCGTAACAGCCCTAAACCCCATCCAAAAAATGGAATCCATAACAGTTCACGTTTGAAGACAAACACGGCCTCTCTCGGCATGTAGGCAATAAGAAAAAAAGTCTCCCAGGTCGATTGATGTTTCGGCATGATAATGGCTGGTCCATCCGGCAATTTGTCCCAGCCTTTGCAGGTCCAACGCATGCCGCAACACCATCGTCCTACCCATAGCATCGCTTTAGGCCAGCCGACGGTAAGCTTGTATCGCCAATGCAAGGGTAGGGGGGACCACAGCAAAGTGAGAAAGGCGTAGGGAATCACCGTGATCAGCATCACGAGTGCAAAGAGCAAACTACCGAGGGCTGCCATCTTCTGCGTGAGCCTTAGCCAGGGGTGATGACTTAAAGCAGGGTTTCTGCGAAAGCCATCAAATCATCATAAACCTGGGTGCCATCGGGGATGAGGCTGGCCTGCTCGAGGGTTTGCATGCCATTGCCGGTGCGCACAAGCACGGGTTGCATGTGTGCAGCGCTTGCGGCCTGCAAATCGCGCAAACTATCACCCACAAAGGCCTGCCCGCTGAAGTCGGCACCGAATCGGTCGGCAGCTTCAAGCAACATCCCTGGTTTGGGTTTACGACAAGCACAATTGTCTTGTGAACGGTGGGGGCAAAAGAACACTGCCTCGATCCGACCACCTTGTCGTTGCACCATGTCATGCATGCGCGCGTGGATACGGTTGAGGGTTGCAAGGTCAAAGAGTCCGCGGGCAAGACCAGCTTGGTTCGTTGCCACAGCGATGCGCCAACCCGCTTGGGTGAGGAGTGCGATCGCTTCAAGACTTCGAGGAATCGGAGTCCATTCCTCGGGTGCTTTGATGTATGCCTCTGAGTCTAGGTTGATGACGCCGTCACGGTCAAGCATCAGAAAGCGCGATTGCAGCATGGTCTTGCTCAATGGAGCGCCGACAAGTCGGCGAGTTGATTCATCATCTCATGTAATTGGACGAGCAGTGCGATTCGGTTGCCGCGTAAGACGGGATCGTCGACCATCACCATGATCGATTCAAAAAATTGATCGACTTCGGGTCTCGCCTGTGCAAGCAGTCCTAAGACGCCTGCATCATCGTGCTCGGCTGTGGCGGCTGCGATAAGGGGTTGAAGGTCGCAAACTTTGGCCCAAAGCGCCAATTCCGCGGGTTCCTTGAGCCATCCCGGATCGACCTTGCCTTGTGCACCTACCTTGCCGTCTTGTCCGTCGACTTTGCTGTCTTGCCCATGGTTTTGTTTGCGCAATAAATTAGCGATACGCCGATTGGCAGCCGCCAGCGAGACTGCAGCCTCTTCGCGACTAAAGGCCTCCAAGGCTTTAAGCCGCTCCTGAAGTCGATATAACTGCGCTTGCGGTCGCGCGAGCAAGGCTTGAATAAGGTTTTGTGCCCAGCCTTGTTCTCGAAGATAAACCGCCAGCCTGTCGTTAAAAAATCGGATCAGATCGGCGCTTGCGCTCGGATGGGTTTGTTTTTGCTCAAGTCCACGCAAACCACAATCGATTAATTCGTTGAGACTTAAATCGAGCTTGCACTCCAATAGCATCCGCAAAACCCCCAGGGCCTGACGTCGCAGTGCGAAG
>OMIE01000035.1 GCA_900299025.1 Burkholderiaceae bacterium | reverse complement strand
CCTCTAATTTGCTCAAATTTTTAGAAGGCGGATGGTTTCCCTTGGCGATTGGTGCAGTCGTCTATTTGCTGATGCGTACTTGGTACGACGGTAGGCGATTGCTCAATGAGGCCCTGAAAGTTCAATCGATCAGGCTTGAACCGTTCTTAACATCGATTCATAACAATCCACCTGCCAGGGTCGAAGGCGTTGCAGTCTTCTTAACCAGCCAAATGGGGGTGGTGCCTAATGCCCTTTTACATAACTTAAAGCATAACAAGGTCCTTCATCGATACAATCTGTTCGTTACGGTTCGTAATCTCGAATTGCCGATGGGCTCGGTGGTTGAGCTTGGCAGCAAAGTAGAAATTTAAGGGGGAAAAAAACCACTAATTGTTGATATCGTCACGCAGTGATTGCCAGATCCTGCGTTCAAAAGCCGTCGTGCGATCAGGATCGTCGACAAGTTTGTCCATGGTTGGCTTATCAACCATAAGCGCAATCTGGCGCATCTGACCGACGAGCTCGCGATAGCGCTCTATGGCTATATCAGGCCTTTCAACAAGCTTGGTGATCGTTAATCCAGTATGGTCATCTTTGAGTTCACGCTCACGCCTGGCCTTATCAATTAAACGATTCACTTCATCGCGGCTCAAATGTAAGCGCTTGGCCTCGCGGTCGATGGTCTCTTGCTCATCGGTCGAGATATGTCCGTCGGCCATCATGGCATAAAGTTCATTGGCAAGCGTCTCCCGCTCAATACGAAGTTGGTCGCTAAAGGCAGATGACAACAGCGCTGCAGGGATTGCGAAGATACCAATGCCAAGCAAGGCCAACACGATTGTCATAATTCTGCCAACGGGTGTAACCGGCGAAATATCTCCATATCCAACTGACGCCAATGTGATCACAGCCCAATAAATCGAGGCCGGTATGTTTTCAAATTTATCGGGTTGCGCTTCATGTTCGAAAAGGTAACCAAGACTGGCAGTGAGCACCACGAGTAGCAACATAATGAAGGTTGCTGCGGCCATTACCGGCCATTCGCGTCTGACAACAATCACCAAAGTCGACGTTGCACCTGTGTATTTAGTGAGTTTGAGTAGTCGCAGTAAGCGGAAGACTCGCAAGAATCGGAGATCGAAAAGATGATGCAGAAATGCCTCTAAAAAGAACGGCAGAACTGCTAATAAATCAACAAGCGCATTACCGGTCTTGGCATAGCGGAGTCGACCAGCCACTGGATGGCGAAACCCTTTACTTTCAACGACCGAATAGACGCGCATGAGGTATTCAAGCGTAAAAACGCCAACGGCAATCGTATCGAGAATGATGAATTCAAGATTTAGTACGTAATGAATCGATGCGACCGACTCAAGAACCACCGCAGTAACCGATACAACAACCCACACCATAATGAAGGTGTCAAAGTACTCATGGAGGCGGCCGCCAAATTCGCCCGGCCAAACAAGTGCGTGAACCTTCTGCCTGAAAGTTCGACCTTGATTTAATGCCTGAAATTCTTTAACAGCAGGTATGAGCACCCGGAATAGTTTTAAAATTCGGAGCAGTCGAAGCGCTCGCAGCATCCGCAAATCGATATTGACGAATGCAGCCAAATAAAACGGCAAAATCGCTGCGAGATCGATCAGCGCAAAAGGGCTCGACACATAGCTGAGACGAGGATTCGTTTGTTTTGAGAATTCTGAATCTTCTGGCGCCAAATAAAAGCGCACAAGGTACTCGATGGTGAAGATCGCAACTGAAGCGATATCAAACCAGTGGAACCATTCTTTATAAGGCCCATAAATTGCAGGAACATGCTCAAAAACCAGTGCAGCAAGATTAGCAACAATCAAAAGTGCGATGAAGCGATCAACGGCAGCCTGGTGATTGCCGTCGGTTTCAGGATCGAGTAGCCATCGATACATCCAACGTCTTAGTGGAACGGTACCCCAGTCGGGCGGCGCGTGGTGCTTGTGATGAGAAGCGCTTTGCTCTCCCTGACTCACAGCTTTACCTCAGCCACTTTAAGCGCATAGGCACCCTTATCGCAGACCATGATGCGAAGTGGCAGATCCTTCGATAGCTTTTCGCCTGATTCCATAGGTCCAAAGCTAATCGCGGGTGGTGCTCCCGGAGGGGCGGGCGTTCCTTTTTCGATGACGACCAAGCCTCGGGTATTGAGATCACTTCGATCGCACTTTTGCCCGATCACAGCCTGATTTGAATCAAAGGGATTCTTAACCGACTTTAGTGGGCCTTGCGCACTTAAAAGTGCCGCCTGACATCCCTCCCAAGTATTCTCACCGTCGTCACGACAGGCTTCTAATTGGCTTTGCTGACCTTTGGCGGATAAGGTATCAAGTTGATCGAACCAGTCCTTAAGCATCGCTGCATTCGCCTTCGCAGCCTCAGTTTTTAAGCCCTCACGATAAGCGAGGTGTCCAATGAGGGCAACGCCAACGAGCGCAGTAAGTAAGAACAGCAAAAACAGCGCGTCGACTGAAGTAAAAAGCTTTGTGCGGTCTTGTTGCAAGATAGCTCCTTGCAGAGCCAAAGGGGCTCCGGATTCCGCACTGACAGTGTTTTCCCTTGAGCATACGTACTTGTCGACTGATCCGCACATCAGCGCACGGTCTAGCCATTTAAACGTTATGGACCTTCAAGATTGAAGGCGAACGTAAGCTCGTGCCGGATGATCGCCTATTGGCAGCCGAGTGGCAAGCCCCCTAAAGTACGGGGGGCGACGTGTTTACACGTATCACCGCGAGCACTTGTGGCGGGTACGGAGATCGCTTTGATTAGCTGCTTCGTTGCTGCTTTGGTCGGTCACCACGCAAAACGAGCCTTAGTAGCTCGGCCAAGCTCTTCACGTCAAACTTGGCCATGATCCGTGCTTTATGGACCTCAACGGTCCGGGGACTGATGCCTAGCACCTCGCCGATCTCCCGGTGATTAAGTCCCTTTGCCACCGCTTCCAAGACTTCTCGTTCCCGAGGTGTTAGGGCATCGTGCAGCTGCTCGTTTGCCTGTGACTGGTTGTTTTGATCGAGACGAGAAAAAGAGCGCTCTAGTGCCGCGAGTAAGTGCTTGATGACAACTGGCTTCTCTAAAAAGTCAGCCGCCTGATTCAAAAATGCTTGCCTCATGACATGGGTATCTGCAAACGCCGATAGGAAAATCACCTCGTATCGGATCGGCAAGCTTGCGAGTCGCTCTTGCAAATCAAGACCAGAGATCCCGCTCATACGAAGATCAAGAATTAGGCAGCAGGGACGCGAAGGTGGCATCTTCAGAAAATGCTCTGCACTATCGAAAACGCGGCAATCAAAACCTTTTAAACCAAGCATGAGGGCAAGCGAGTCCCTAACAGCTGGGTCATCGTCAACGATGCAGACCAGGCGCGCGGGTGCTGCCGAGGTGTTCGTCACTTCGGTGATCCTCCAAGTAGAGCTTGATAACAAAGCACTTTTCAGGCGTGCTTTCGTAGTCAAGTGTACCGCCGTTATTTTCGATCAGTGAGCGACTGATTGATAAGCCTAAGCCCAAACCGTCCTTTTTCCCACTCACGAAGGGCCGGAAAAGCGGGTCTACCTCGTCGATCTCAAGTCTTGGACCTTCGTCAATGACGCGAATCTCTAGCAAGGTCTGGCTACTCCTCAAAACCCGTACCTCAACACTTTGGGTTCTCGAGGAGGCCTGGATCGCGTTCTTGACCAGGTTTGTGATTGCAGTGCCCACCTGAACTTCATCAACATAGATCTTCGGGATCGTGCCCACACTACTGCATTGCAGGCTTACCTCGCTTGTGCGAGCGATGACCTCGAGCCGCTTAAGGCTATCCAAACAGAGCTGAATGGGGTCAACCTCACGAATCGATGCCGCGCCTGAGGTAAAGAAAGTTCTAAGACTTCGAACAATTCCGGAAGCACGCTGTGTCTCATCAGCGATCAGTCCCAGGGTACGTTCGAGTTGTAAGCCACTGTTAAAAACTAATTGTTTTGTATGGTCGCTGCCACCTACAGGGTCTGCCTGAAGGACTTCATCGGTCTGCCGATGACGCTCAAGGCGAATCTGTTCTGCCTGAAGCATCGCAGATTCGGCGTAGGCGTTGAGCGCATTTAGCGGTTGATGCAACTCATGCGCAAGCGAGCCAGCGAGCTCGCCAGCAGCGGCAAGCTGGAGGCTATCTTGGAGTCGTTCCTGGGTGCGTACACGTTCGTCAACAAGTGTCCCGATGATGAGCCCGGTCAAATGAAGCGTTAGCATCATGATTTGCAGCTCAAGGAGCAGCTCAGGTGAGCCGCCACTTTGTGCGCTGCTAATGACCAATGGGATTTGGATCAAATTAGAGGTCATCGCTGCCCCCGAGAGCGAGTGCGCTGCGGCCATCAATCCCATCGCGAAAAACAAGGGGAAAAAATATCTAACCCGAAGATCATCAGGCAACATCAATATGGCAGCTAAGCAGATACCAAGCAGGGCCGCCAGGACCCAAAAGCTTGGCGACTGAAACATGACTAGAATTTGTCCTCGGGTCGTTCGCTGCACCAAGAGAAAACCAAGCGGTAGCAATACCAACATGCCAAGAAGATCACCGACAAAAAACCTAAAGAGTGCATTGCTGTATTCGCCTGGGCGCAAAGGTCCCAGTAAGGTTTGCAAGCTAACGTAGGCAAGCGCCGTGCATAGTGCGCCAGCGAGCAAGATCAAACAAAGCATCGCAACAGCTCTTCTTGAAGCGAGCCGCGGAACCCCTCGATAAGCGGCTCTAAGACTGAGCGAAATTAATGTGTAGCAAGCGACCAGTAAGAGATTGCCCAGCCAAACGGATGCCGCACTTAGGTCTGAATGCCGCACGAGCACATCGCTACAGCATAGGCTTAGGTAAACCCAAATGAACCAACGATGGCCCATGACGGAGAGAAACAGCACTTGGAGCGCCGCTGGTGGGTTCCAAGGCGTAATATTTAGATCGCCAATGGGATGGATGTAGCTCATCCTGTCGACTAAGACATAAGTCAAGCTGAAAATAAGACCTAGGATCACCGTACGGAATTGCCCGCCGATTGCCTGTTTCGCTGAGGACTTGACCGATTCGAGGTTAAACATGACAAAACGTAGGAGACTAGCTGAGCTCCATAGTCTCATCATTTACCGACCAAAAAAAATCTCCCCGAAGGGAGATATTAAATTGGGAAGTTCACCGTCAGTGAACGCCTCATTATCAACGGAAATGAAAGTTTTTGTCAGTAAACAAAAGTAAGGGGTATTACTTATGGCTGCTTTTGCCAAACCATGAGGCATAGAGGACCGGCAAGACGATTAAGGTCAACAGGGTTGCACTGACAAGGCCGCCAATCACAACCAATGCAAGCGGTCTTTGAGTCTCCGCCCCGATATCTCTGCTGAGTGCCATCGGCAACAGACCCAATGCGGCAAGCATGGCTGTCATTAAGACGGTTCGTAAACGCTGCATTGCGCCAGCCTTTATCGCAGCGAGCAAGGCCAAACCCTGGTCTTCAAGTTGTTGAAACACTGACAACATCACCACGCCGTTCAACACAGCCTGCCCAGACAGCGCTATAAAACCGATGGCTGCCGACACTGACAATGGGATGTGAAAAATCCACAGTGCTACGAAACCACCAATCAGCGCAAGCGGTACATTGACCAGAATTAACAATGCCTTTTTAAGTGAAGAGAAGGCGTCGAAAAGAAGTACAAAAATCAAAAGTAGTGACAAGGGCACAACCAAAGCGAGCCGCTTCATCGCTCGTTCTTGATTTTCAAACTCACCGGACCAGTTGACCTGATAATTTGCGGGAATATTTACATGATTTTTTACTAGTTTTTGCATATCTGCAACGACCGACCCCATATCCCGGCCACGGATGAAGATCCCAATCGCCATGGTTCGGCGACCGGCTTCTCGTGCAATGTTCATCGCACCACTAACCTCTTCGATTTGGCTGACCCGTCCAAGGCTGATATAACCCCCATCGGGTCGCGGAATAGGAATATCGGCAAGCTCGGCAAGCGTACGTTGATGGGCAGCAAGTCGGATGACCACATCGAATCGTCGCTCGCCTTCCCACAGTTGCGTCACAGGCTTGCCTGCCAGGGCTGCTTCGATGACATCTTGGATGTCCCCAACATTAAGACCATAGCGTGCTGCTTCTTCCCGCTTGATACGAATTAGCAGCTGGGGAACATCACCCTGACGGTCGATTTCAGCGCGTTGAACGCCTCGAACCTGGCGTATCTGCGCCTCAATGGCTTCTGTCACTTCCTTAAGAATTTTCAGATCCTCACCAGAGACTTTCACGACGATTTGCCCATCAATTTGCGATATTGATTCAAGAACGTTGTCGCGAATAGGCATCGAAAAGGTAGGCTCCATACCAGGGAGGGCCGACACGGCTCTTTCCATTTCTAAGATCAGTTGATCGCGACTTAAACCTTTGCGCCAGCTCTCGGGCGGCTTTAAGTCGACGAAAACCTCCGCCATGCTAATCGTTTTTGGATCGGTTCCATCTTCAGGTTGTCCCGCCTTTGACACGGTTGTACGAACTTCTGGGATCAATAGCAGCGTGCTTCGCACTTCCTGGAGAATTCTTGTCGCTTCGGAATTTGAAACGCTTGACGGTAATCGTAGATTCACCCAAATCGTCCCTTCGTTCAGCTCTGGTAAAAACTCGGTGCCCAATCGGGTGGCTACTAGACAGGAACCTACGAAAGCGGCTAGTGCCAGCCCGACGACAATTTTTCGTTGGTGGAGTGCCCAATCGAGCACAGGGCTGTAAAGTGCTTTACACTGCTTGACCAGTTTGTTGTCATCGTGCGGTAGGCCACGTCTGAGTATCCAGTGAGCAAGCAGTGGAACCAGCGTGAGCGATATCATGAGCGCACCGATGAGCGCTGCCGTCACCGATAAGGCCATGGGCTGGAAGATCCGGCCTTCATGCCTTTGCAAGGCAAAAATTGGAATGTGCGCAGCGATAATAATTAGCATGGAAAAAAGGGTTGGCCTGCCTACTTCATGAGTAGCCTTTGCGATTGCCTCGCGGCGTTCCTCCTCGCTCATGTTCTCACCTCGCATCGCCAGCCGGTGCATGATATTTTCGATCACAATGACCGCTCCGTCGACGATAATCCCGAAATCCATTGCGCCAAGGCTCAGCAGATTGGCGGGCACGCCCATGATTTTTAAGCCGAGAAAGGTGGCTAGCAGAGCAAGCGGAATCACGACCACAACGGCTAGGCTTGCACGAACATTGGATAGGAAAATATAAAGAACCAAAGAGACGAGTAGGGCGCCTTCAAGAAGATTTCGAAAAACCGTCTTGAGTGTTTTGTCCATCAACCACGTGCGATCGTAGAATGGCTCGATCTGTACCCCTTTAGGCAGGCCTCGCTCGTTGATCTCTGCGATTTTTTGCTTAACCGATGCGAGTACAACACTCGGGTTCTCACCGCGGCGCATAATTATTACACCTGTAACGATATCATCATCATAATCCTGCCCAACGGTTCCAAGTCTTGGTAGCGCGCCGACATGAATCTCAGCTAAGTCACGTATCAGGATTGGTGTGCCTCCGGGGCGGGTTGCAACAACAATCTGACCGATTTCCTCTGCGGAACTTAGTAACCCTATGCCTCGGATCGCATATTGCTGCGTACCTTGTGCAACATAACTTCCGCCAGCATTTGAATTCCCGCGCGCAAGTGCCTCTTGAAGATTCTGATAAGTTAGGCGGTGTGCTCTAAGTTTTTCAGTATCGGGTCTAAGCTCGTACTGCTTGATGAAACCGCCCATGGACACCACGTCGGCAACCCCTGGAACTTGCCTGAGACTGCGCTCGACAGTCCAATCCTGAAGCGTTCTTAAGTCCGTCGTTGAACGTCCGTCACCCCGTAATCGATAACGCATAATTTCGCCCACTGGCGTGGCGATCGGGGCCATGCGAATCTCAACCCCATCTGGTAGCGGTAGGCCTCGCAATCGTTCGGCGACTTGTTGACGTGAGGTATGAATTTCAGCATCGTCATCATAAGTAATGACGGTGAACGAGAGGCCGAACTGGGTGTGCGAAAAGATCCTTACTGCGTGGGGTAAACCTGAGAGTGCAACCTCAATTTGGAGAGTAACCTGCTTCTCAACTTCTTCGGCTGCGCGACCAGGATAAAGTGCAATTACAGTGACTTGACTGTCCGTGACATCTGGAAAAGCTTCGACCGAAAGATTTTTAAAGGCGATAGATCCAGCAAACACGAATAGCAAGATGCCGAGCATGATAAAAACTGGCTCACGCAGTGCATAGTCAACCAGCCTTCTCATGGCTTGGCCTTCATCGGGTTTACTTGTGCGCTGTCCTCGGCAAATTTGATTTCCCTCAGCAAAAGCAGCGCGTTTTGCGTGACGACTTGCTCGCCATTTTTCAGTCCTGTTCGAATCAGTATTCGATCCGTACCAAGTTCTGCAACCTCCACTTCGCGTAGCTCGAAACTGGCGGCATTCACGGCAACAAATACAGCGTGTTGCCTTCCGCGCAAAAACACCGCAGCCGAAGGAACCTCTAGCAGACCTTTGCTTTGTTTTTGGTAGACCGCCTTAGCCAGCATGTCGCTTTTAAGCGATCGGTCGAGGTTGCTAACAATCGCGCGAAGCTTGATGCTTCTCGTAACTGGATCGATTTGTTCGCCAACAACCGACAGTCTTGCCGGATAAACCCGATCACCAAGTGCGCTAACTTTGACGTCAATGGCGCTGCCGGGACTCAAACTTGCAAGGTCGCGTTCTTGTGCGTCAATTTGCAACCACAAACTTGTTGGATCAGAGATGACGAAGAGCGGCGGTTGATTTAAATCGGTGCGCAACTCTTGGCTCGGATTGATGTTACGTTCAACCACAACGCCATTCAGTGCAGAGCGAAGAGTAAGTTCAAGATTGATTGTGGAAGGCGTGCCATAAATGTTTATACGATTCTGTGCAAGAGTGAATGCAGCCTCGTTTCGCTTGAGCTCAGCGTTTGACTGATCGAGTTCCTTGCGCGCAATGACCCCAATATCAAAGAGCTTCTGTTGTCTTTCATTGGTTTGTCTTGCAAGGCTTAGGTCAGCTTGAGCGCGTTGTGCTTCGGACTGTACGGCGCCAAACTCAGGTGACACCAGTTTAGCAAGCACCTGTCCGGCGCTGACATTTTGGCCAAGGTCGACGCTAATAACACCGACTCTCCCAGAAAATGGGCTATAAATTCGCTGCGTTTTCTCTTCGTTCCAAACCAATCGTGCAGGAAGCTCGACTTTCTCGATTTGTGCTTCGCGTGCGGCACTCAAACCGAGGAGCTTTAACTGCGGGTGGTCTTCCTTATACTGCAGACGACCAGCCTGATAAATCGGAGAGCTTGGGCCTTTCGGTACCTCGATCTGATCTGTACAAGCTGCGATAGCGATAAGTATGAGCACGAAGGCTAAGCTGTGTCTATTTTGCATGTCAAGATGCTTGCGCTAAAAAGTGTAGTGATCATCAAAAATGCTTCGAATTGATCTGTACTTGATTCGTTAAGGACTAGATCGATCGATCCCAATCGACCATGCACGCTCAGCTTTTGCAAACTCGGTACGCCATTGGAGTGCCTCAAGCTGAATGGACTTCAAAGTTCGGCGTGCCTCAAGTAGATCGGTCAGTGTCTGGCCGCCTTGAGCAAATGCTTCCTCTGCTTGCCGGGCAACTTTTAGGGCTTTAGGAAGCATCTCCAAATCAAATTGGGCCAAGCGTGCATGCGCGTTAGCGCGATTCTGGAATAAGAGATGTAGCTCTACCCGAGTACGCCTTTGGACCTCAGCATGCTGGGTTTCTGCAACTTGCCGCAGGGCATGTGCACGCTGCTTTTCACCCTCAAAGTAATTCTTACCGTATAACGGTATAGAAGCTCTAAGCGCTAAGATGGCTTTACTCGTTCCCGGATAGTGATTAATGCCGACCCCATAACTCGGATCGCTGAAGTCTTGTGCCCTTGCAAGCTCAGTTTGTGCAATCGCACTTTGGAGTCGAGCCCAAGCCGCTCTTACGGCCGGTTGTTCGTTGGCAATCTGTTCCACATCGACGCTGGTCAAAGCAAATGTCTTAGGCCAGTCGCTAGAAACTTTCCATGAGTTAGTCTCATCTTTCCCTTTCAGATTGATTGCGCCTCTCGCAGACTCAACCATCGATTCAACAAAATCTGTGCTGATGGCAAGCCTTAATTGCTGCTTTGCACGATCAAGAAGCCATTGCGAATG
>OMIE01000034.1 GCA_900299025.1 Burkholderiaceae bacterium | reverse complement strand
TTAAATCGCACGCCTGGAAAGCGTGTGTACGTTTCAAAGCGTACCGCGGGTTCGAATCCCGCTCTCTCCGCCAGAACAAGTCCTGCTAACTCGCTCAGTCGGGTTGTCAGGCGCTCAGAGCTCCGTACCAAGCAGATCTTTTTGCTATGGGCTCCTGACTGGCCCCATGGCTACCTTGCGGAAAAACGCGGAACGCTGGACCCCTTGCAGCGGTTTCCTTATGCTTGCGCACGAATACGCATCTGTCGCGCCGCCCAAAAACAGCCCCACGCATGCCGTTGGCGGCTGTGCGTCAAGGCAAGTGATCGTTGGCCGCAGGCAAATGTCGTGGCAGATCCATGCTGTCGTGAAGCAGCCTCAGAACATCGATGACTGACCCAGCCACAAGGAACACCACGAAGTGTCGCCCCGCACGACCCTGCCGCGCGACGTGCAAGGTCCGAATGCCTGGTTGAATGTCATCGCGTGCTCTGGCGCCCAGAACATCAGGTCCCTCCGCCAAAACCTCGATCGCAAGCGCCATGGTTTCTGCGTAGGTGCTGGCCTGGCCCTCTCCGAAGGTCTTGGTCGTCCACTGCAGGATATCAACGTAGTCCTGTTCAGCCTGTTGACCGAGCCGAACTGTCCAACCTTGTCTCATGCACCTGCGATGGCCTTCGAGGCCACGGACGCCAAGTGACCTCTGAGTTGAGCACCCGATTCAAAGGTGGCGTACCGCCCCTGCTCCATGTCAGCAATGCCGACCCTGACCGCGTTGCGCAGGGCCTCCAGGCGTAAAGCATCCTCGGCTTCACGTTGCTCCACCATGCGCAAGCCTTCTCGCAAGACTTCGCTGGCGTTTTGATACCGGCCCGTGCTGACGAGACGCTCCACAAAGGACGCTTGATAGTTGGTCAGCACAACGTTACGCGTAGGCATACCAATCTCCTCACTAAGATGCAATGGCAGATAATGCCAATGGACAACTTGACCGTCAATGCTCGATCCACGGTTCGAAGCGACCCGCGCAAGGCTGCACCAGTTGACTTTTGCCCGAACCGAAGGGGGTTCATTAGGGCGTATCAACTTTTGGCTGGAGAGCTGTTCCAGGCAGCATCCGCCGTGGCGCTGAGTTCCGACATGCGCTGGGCGCCTCGCAGCTTTTCGAATTCCAGGGCTTTGTCCTGCATGGCCAGTTCATGGCTGCGTTCGCCCTGACGATCCAGCCACTTGAGAATCTCAGGCGCCAGACGGAAAGCACCACCAAGGAGGCCACAGGACGGAAAACAGGCGTTGGCTCGCTGGTGCGTCAGAAGGGCCGAAGCTTGGGGGACCGAACGCCTGAGAGCGCCTTGGTTGCCTTGACGGCCGCTTGAGCGCGATTGAGACGCTGTTTTGCTCAAAACCACCTGACTGAGCGATTTCTAAAATCCGATTAGAACAACGATTTACGCGATTTAGCCGTAACTCCCGCCGCCGTACTGCCGCGAAAAAGTCAAGAGCTTTTGCTGAAATCCATGATTCATGCGGGGTTCGGGCTGTGGGGATTCGAACCCACAAATCATCTGTGCAGTCTCCGTCTCTCCCCATCAGCCTCAGGCAATGCAGCGGCCAGCAATCGGATGGCTTTGTGTATATCCGCTTCCTTCAAGCTGGCGTAGCCCAGAACGAAGCCGGCACAGCGCTGCTTTCTATATCTTTGTCCTTCGGCATACAGCGGAGAAACAGGCCAGATCCCGACGCCTTGTGCTTTGGCTTTTTCGACGGTTTGCTGCTCGGCGCTTCTAGGAATATCGCGAAGCCAGACAACCACATGAAGTCCTGAGTCTGTGCCCTCCACGTGTGCGCGAGATCCAAAACACCTGGTAATCGCTTCCACGAGCGCTCCTCTGCGACGTTCGTTTTCCCGCTTTAGTCGTCGCAGGTGCCTTTCATAGGTACCACTCCGAATAAGTTCGGCCAGCACCACCTGGTCGAGCGTGGGCGCATGCCGGTCGGCCAACTGCTTTGCATGCCGAAATGTTGTAACCAGCGCGGGGGGTAGCACCAAGTAGCCCATCCGCAATTGTGGAGAGAGCGCTTTCGAGAACGTGCCGACGTAGATCACACAGCTGCGGGTGTCCAGCGACTGAAGCGGATCGACAGGTCTCAGCCCGTAGCGGAACTCGCTGTCATAGTCGTCCTCAATGATCCAGCTCGAATGGCGATGAGCCCAGGCCAGCAGCGCTTGGCGGCGGCTGATTGACATCACTGATCCCAGCGGGAATTGATGCGATGGCGTCACGTAGGCCAAAGTGCAGCGTGATTTGGGTAGGTAGTCGGTCACAACTCCCTGTTCATCGACCGGCGTTGCAATGATGTTGGCGCCCAGCGATTCGAAGGTGCGGCGTGCCATCAGGTAGCAAGGCTCCTCCATCACCACATGATCGCCAGGATCCACGAGAACCCTGGCGCAAAGTTCGAGTGCCTGTTGTGTCCCATGCACGATGAGGATTTGATCCGCCGTACATGCTAGCCCGCGCGCCCTCAGCAGGTAGGCTTGAAGTTCCTCTCGAAGCTGAAGCTCGCCCGCGGTGGCTCCATAGTAGAGGTGCTGTTGCCTGCGCATCAGAGCACGGTTGTAGTGTCGGCGCCAGGCGAGCTTCGGAAAATCTTCGTCGGCAATCGCCCCATATAAGAAATTAATGTGCGCAGGGTCTGTAACAGGGGGTTGCGGAAGCGCCAAAACTTCAATCCGCTTGCCATAAGCGGATATTGAAGCGACTCGATGGGGTCGCCTAGCGGCTAGGGGCTGTGGCTTGGGCGGCAACGGCTTTAGACCCAGCGAAACCCGGGCCCGCGCCCCTGCCGCCGTCTCGATGTACCCCTCGGCCGCCAACTGTTCGTAGATGGTCACAACCGTGCTCCTGGAAACCCCAAGGTCGGCAGCTAATGAACGGGTCGAGGGGAGTTTTTCGCCACCTCTAATGGCTCCCGAGTCGATTCGGGCCCGGATCGACTCATAGATGCGGTCGCTAGCGGAAGGTTGAGGCGCTTTCAACTGGTATGACGATTTATACAAAAGTGGATCTTCTATGAAATCCAGTGTGAATGCAATATTCAGTCATTCACGCCAACCCTCTGAAAAGCCCGATGTACATCCCCGCACATTTCGCCATCAAGCACACGCAAGACCTGCACGCCATCATTCGCGCACACCCGCTGGGTGCCCTGGTCACGCTGGGGCCCGAGGGGCTGGACGCCAATCACATACCGTTTGAGCTTGATGCCAGCCAGGGTGAGCAAGGGCTGCTCACCGCGCATGTGGCGCGCGCCAACCCGGTGTGGGGGCAGTGCCAGGGCAGCGTCGACGTGCTGGTGATTTTTCGCGGCAACCAAAGTTATATATCGCCCAATTGGTACCCGAGCAAGCACGAAACCCACAGGCAGGTGCCCACCTGGAACTACGAAGTGGTGCATGTACACGGACGCCTGACCGTAATGGATGAGGAAAAGTTTGTCCGTGGCGTTGTCGCCAGGCTCACCCGTGAACACGAAGTGAACGAACCTCGCCCCTGGAAGATGGGTGATTCGCCCCCCGATTACATCGACGGTATGCTGCGAGCCATCGTGGGTATCGAGATCGAGATCAAGCGCATTGAAGGCAAGGCCAAGCTGAGCCAGAACCGGGAAAATCGCGACCGGCTTAATGCGGCCGACGTGTTGCTCACACATGGAAATGACGACTTGGCGCGAGCCATGCGAAATGCCAAATAGTTGCTGGAACTGCAAACCTTTTTAATGGAACGGAGGGCAATGTGATGTCAATTCGGATGGCTCAAGAGGGAGACTTCGTTCAATGGTTGCCGCTTTGGAAGGGATACCAAACTTTCTATAAGACAAGCATTTCTGAGGAAACGACTGCCATGACCTGGTCGCGCTTTCATAACCCCTCGGAGCCCATGCACTGCGCGGTGGCCGAGCGAGAAGGCAAATTACTCGGCATGGTGCATTACATCCAGCACCGCAGCTGCTGGACAACGGGCGACTACATTTATTTGCAAGACCTATTTGTGGAGCCACAGGTGCGCGGAAGTGGCTTGGGTCGGGCGCTGATCGAACATGTGTATGAGAGCGCCGCAAAGTCTGGCGCTTCCCGCGTGTGGTGGCTTACCCACGAATCCAATACGGATGCCATGCTGCTTTATGACCGCATTGCAGAAAAGAGCGGTTTCTTGCAGTACCGCAAGCTGATATGACGGCAGATTCCAGCCCGACTCGGGTTGTCATTGCTGCAGTCGATGCCTTGCCTATGCCTGAAGGCCGACTCAGTAAACAGGTTTTGAATACGCACGGATTGGAAGTGCGTTGGTATCGCCCTCCTGCGCTCGACCCGCAAACGCCTCACGACCGCGACGAGGTCTATGTCGTTGTTTCAGGCGCATAGGTTGATGGCTGCCGTACCGATGGGATCAGGCGCGAAGCGTGGCGATTGATGAGACTTACAGAGCGCTCCTCGATTGCGATTCAACGTACACATCGCTCGTCAATTTGGCGAACGAAACTGCTTGAGAGCTTCGTGGACCATTGCTTGTAGACCCCCTTCCTTCGCGAATACGGTGCGCAAATGTTGCGATCCGCTCCCCAAGACAAGGATTCTGCGGACACGTTCAAGCGCGCCTTCGCTACCGAGTGCAGCCGCATGGGGAGCAAGGCGCCGAAGTGTCGACTCGATCGAATCACGCAGGCTTTGTTGTACATAGTTTTTAGGGTCTACGATCGACGCATCAATGCCAAAGCGACAAGCTTGAAATCGATTATAGTTATACACAAGATAATCATCCTCTGCGGGCTCTGGATCTTCACGATGCAGAAGCATTCTGCAAATGGCCTGAAAGTAGCAGGCTAAAGCAGCGGCATCCTCAACCGTCAGGGGTGTATCGCATACCCTCAATTCGATTGTTCCATACTCGGGCTTGGGACGAATGTCCCAATAAAAATCCTTCATACTTTTTACAACCCCAGTCAGAGCCATCTTTGCAAAAAAGTCCGACTCAAAGCGCTCCCATGAGAGCGTAAATGGCGCGCGACCACTGAGCGGAAAGGCGAAAACAGAGTTCAAACGAGCTGAATGAAATAAGGTATCGGCACCTTGAACAAAGGGCGATGATGCTGACAAGGCAATAAAATGTGGAACGTATCGGCTTAACGAATGAAGCAAGAAAAGCGCCTCATCCGCACTTGGGCAGCCGATATGAACATGCTGCCCGAAAATGATGAATTGCTTGGTCAGATAACCGTACAAAGCCGAAACTTCTTTGAACCTTGGTTTTCGAAAAATCCTCCGCTCCGACCACATCTGAAATGGATGGGCACCCCCACCACACAATCCAATGTTTAGCCAATCCCCCGCACGAAGCAATAAGCCTTGCATCTGCCTCAGCTCAGCCAGCAAGGGATCGTACCGTTCGTGTACGCCTGTGGCGATCTCAATCATGCTCTCGGCGACTTCAGGCGTAACAACGCCAGGAAACGACTCACGCGACAGTAGCGCCAAAAGGTCAGGACTTGCCTCACTTAAATCATAGTCACTTAAGCCAATGAGTTGTAGTTCAAGCTCAACGCCCATGGTGAGTGGCTCTGAATGTTTGAACGGTTCTAAATGCATGTCAGCCGTCCTGTCCTGCCAACGATTCCTTTGATCGCAGAATAGCGAGTCTCACCAGCAGCGGTCCCACCGCGCCCATGATCAAGGCAGCAGACAGCAAGGCTTGTAGCACCGCGAGCCGTGTAAACCCCGCTAGGTCTAACTGAGCGGTCATTAAAACGAGAAAGCTCGCAGATGGCGCAAGGGCAACACTCACCGAAAAGCCCTTATCCCATTGGAGCCCGCCGCCAAAAGCTAATGAGGTAACAGCGATTGCCTTTGCAAGTTGTCGAAGTAGCAAAACACTTACGCCCACCATAAGCCCCTCCGCAAGCGAGACGAAGGAAACACTTGCGCCAACGTAGACGAATAGCAAAAGCGACAGCAACTCGCCGGCAGTGCCAAAACCTTGTTTCGCCACACCTACGGTGATTCGCTGATATCGACACACAACACCAAAAACAAAACAGGACAACATTGGCAAGAGCTTCATACTCATTGTCAGGGCGCAAAGTAAACAAACACCCAAGGCAAACGCTAGCGTTGCATCGGTTGCTGTTCTTGGCAGCCAACGGAACAACTCTGGAATGACTAAGCCCATCAATACTCCGAGCACAACCGAGATACAAGCCACGATAAAACCATCATAGAGCGCGTCGATCAACAAGCCGGTCTGCTCGAAAGCCTGTACACCCATCAACAATTGCACGGTAATCACTGCGAACACAAGGTTGATCGCCGTATGGTGCAGGACGCGCTCGGTCAGCTGCCCAGACGCCCGAGTTTGGTGGATGATTTGTAGAACGGTAGAAGGTGAGGTTGCCATGAACAGCGCCCCCATCAAGGCCGACTCAAGATAAGTGAAGGACATCGCCTGTGCGCCTAAATAGACCAATGCAAAGCTGAGCGATGACTCAACAATCCCGCTTAACGGGACCCAGGGATTCGTTTTTAAATGCTTATGCGAGGTAAGCCAACGCGCTTGAAGAGATATTCCCCAAAAGACCAGGCCAACAACATAGCCCCGGGCCATAACCACAAATTAATCGTCGCCTTGATCTCGATCATCCACTGCACGGCATTACCTCCCGGTCGTGTCAGTCCGACTTATATTTGCTCAAACGTAGCAGACAGTCTCCGATGACATCACATGCGATACAGTCCAACCAGGCATCCGCGTGACCGACCGCAGGTTCCTTGTAACACAGCTCATTAAAGGCCTCATTGCATGCGTTTAAATGGGCACCAAAGAGCGCACACAGGCCTGAGCAAACCAAGGACTTTCCTCTCCTGGCAAACAATGGGCTTTCCTATCCCGAATAAACATGATTTACTTTGAGCTTTATGTTTGAGACTAGCGATTCGGCCGAAGTCCTTGGCAATTACCATCGCAGAAGAAAGATAGCCTGCAAAGCACGCGCCAGATCGATCGTCGAGGGCGAGTTTGCAGTCACGGTTTGCGCAGACGGCGCAAGGCATGCGAAGCAATCTGCAGAGGGTGCAGCGACGATTGCCGACTTCTTGCTCCAAAACTTCTTATTGATTGCGCCCAAAGTACTTGCAGCAGGCTCTACCCCCCAAAGTGTCGACTTGATTGTGGAAGTCCTGATTGACGCAAGAGCGCACCTACGTGCGCGGTGGCCAGATGCAGATTTTGATGCACTACAAAGCAGCGTCGTTGCATGTCTGTTAGGTCCACAAGGGCTCTGCTTTATTCATCTAGGCAATGGCTTTGCTTGCGCCATCGAACGAAGCGAGCGAAATTTCCGCTTTGTCTGTTCCGATCCTCATATCGATATCGCTTTAGGAACTTTCGGATCTATTACCGATGTTTCATGGTTTTCTCAGTTGCGGATTCAGATGATCGATGGCTGTTTTATCTTCGCTGCCTGTATGTCGGATGGTGCGCTTGCGCTTTTCCAAGATGATCGAGGATTTGCAATCCGAAAACTCATCGAACTGGGCCTGATGCCTGCAGACGAGGACGGGCCCCTGGCTGCATTTCTCGACACGGCACTTGCACGAATGCTTTCGGAAGAAGACAAGGCAATTTGCTATGTGTGCAACAGCGGCCTCAGCCAATACTTAGATCAGTTAATCAGCACCAATCGGGAAGTCGTGAGTTACCCCAGCGCAAAAGCTTTACAACATGCCGCATCCGCCCGAGAATCGCGCCCAAGCCATAGACGACTCGCACTGGCTTTGCTTAAGCACTTTGAACACGACAGAAGTCGAGCGTTCTGGCTTAAACACCGCTCGATGCTTATCGTCACAAGTGCAATGATCGCTATTGGACTTATCAGCATGATTTTCCTTAGTTTTAAGAATGAAGAAGCCGATGATGTCAGGGCAATCAAGAAGCTCATCGAACAATCGAAAAAGCAAACCCAGAACCCTTAACAAAGCTAGAGCATTTAGCAAAGCGAGAGCCTTTAGCAAAACTTCAGTCCTTAGGACAAGCCAGTCGATCCAATTTAGAATCAACGCCAACGTCGACATCAATATCAACACCAACGGCAGCATTCGAAGGATTTCACATGGGACAAGACGCTCCCGAACACAACCCGCACAAGGGACATTTTGGCTTGGCAAGACCCTACATGGCAGCGCTCAACACCCTACGTGGACTGAGGTTTGCGTGGCGTGAGGAAGAAGCGTTTCGACAAGAAATCGCTATCGCCCTTCCACTGACGGTTATAGCGACACTTTTGCCCGTCAGTTCGATTGAAAAGCTTTTACTGATCTTCCCACTTGGACTTTTGTTACTCACTGAACTCATGAACTCTGCCATCGAGGCTACGGTCGACCGCATCTCAATGGAACGCCACCCCCTATCGGGTAAGGCCAAGGACCTTGGTAGCGCAGCGGTGGGCTTTTGTATCATGCTGGCGATCATTCATTGGTTGGTCATTCTATGGCCCCTATTACCAAGCCTCCATCACTGAACTTACCGTTTATTTAACTCGATCAAGATCGAAAGGAGACAGCATGACAGCTACCAAATACACACTGGAAGAATCACAGATGCCGCGGTCTTGGTACAACATTCAAGCCGATCTGCCTGTACCGCTCCCGGCTGTTCTTCATCCTGGAACGATGAAAGCGATTGGCCCAGACGACCTTGCGCCTCTTTTTCCAATGGATTTAATCGCGCAAGAGGTTTCGACCTCACGCGAGATCGAGATTCCCGAGCCGGTTCGAGACATCTATCGCCTGTGGCGCCCGGCTCCGCTTTACCGAGCTCATCGATTGGAGAAGGCACTTGGCACGCCAGCAAAAATTTTCTACAAGTATGAAGGCGTAAGCCCAGCAGGCAGTCACAAACCGAACACGGCAGTTGCTCAAGCTTTTTATAACGCACAAGCCGGTGTCAAGCGACTCACCACAGAAACCGGTGCTGGACAATGGGGCACTTCCCTCGCCTTTGCAGGTTCACTTTTCGGTCTTGAGGTTTTGATTTTTCAGGTTCGCGTCTCTTACGATCAAAAGCCTTACCGCCGAGCCGTTATGGAGACCTACGGAGCCCGATGCCTCCCATCACCCTCAAACGAGACTGTTTATGGTCGAAGCGTGCTGGCAGAGAAACCAGAACATCCAGGAAGTTTAGGTATAGCTATTTCAGAAGCTGTTGAGCTTGCCGTTCAACGTGATGACACCAAATACGCCTTAGGCTCAGACCTCAATCATGTCTTAATGCATCAAACGATTATTGGTCTTGAAGCAATGCAACAAATGGAAATGGCTGATGCCTGGCCCGATGTTGTTGTCGGTTGCACAGGGGGAGGTAGCAATTTTGCGGGGATTGCCTTTCCCTTCATTGGGCAGGCGCTTCGTGGAGGACAACGGTCGCGTATTGTCGCGGTCGAACCCGCAGCCTGTCCATCGCTCACCCGCGGGAAATACAGCTATGACTTTGGTGATACAGGTCGGATGACGCCGCTTGTAAAAATGCACACGCTTGGAAGCAGTTTCACGCCACCCCCCTTTCACGCCGGAGGATTACGGTACCACGGCATGGCACCGCTCGTGTCCCACCTCAAAGAGCTTGGGCAAATTGAGGCTAGCGCGTATACCCAGACTGAGTGCTTCGAAGCGGGTGTTTTGTTTTCACGTACCGAGGGCATTGTCCCGGCACCGGAAGCCAACCATGCAGTGAAGGGTGCCATTGAGGAAGCCATGCGATGCAAACGCGAAGGAAAATCAGAAACGATTCTCTTTAATTTATGCGGTCACGGCCATTTTGATATGGCGGCTTATCAACGCTACTTTGCTGGTGATTTGAAAGACGAACGCTACGATGAAAGTGAGCTCGCTATGGCCCTAGCCGGACTGCCGACTGTTCCTGCCTAGTCGAATAGTTTTCAAAGACTTTGGTCGCCATTTGCTCGGCGAGCGCAATTTCGGGGACCAAAGCAATGCCAAGACCTACCTCATGATAATGATCTGCCTCGTCTTGGCTATGGGCTCGAATCACGATGGCTAAGTTCGGCTTGAATTCGCGTGCAAGACTCGCGGTTCGTTGGGTAACGACTGGATCGTCCACCGCAAGCACGAGCATTGACGCATGAGCAATATGAGCCTGAATTAAAGCTTCGGGGCTGGAGCCATCACCGAGTACAGCAGGTATGCCATCTCCGCGAAGTGCTTCGATGATGGTCTTGTTTTGATCAATAACTACCATCGCCATACCCCTTGCTCTCAGCGCCTGCCCCAACCGACGTCCAACTCGACCATAGCCGACTAAGACGACCTGCCCCTCGAGTAAGCTTCTGTCGGTGGATCCTGGCAATTCGTTAAGCGAATCCGCGCGATGTTCAAGCTTTCGTGCGAGCGCCGACTTGTCAAGAATCAGTAACCTTATAGGTTCTATCAATGTAAATAAGGCCGAGTTCAAAGCAATGGATACCAGAGCACCTGCCAAGATAAGATCCTGAGCCTCCTTGCTGATTAGCCCAAGCGACAGGCTTAGACCTGCCAGAATAAATGAAAACTCGCCAATCTGTGCAAGTCCCGCCGCCACTGTGAAGGCAGTGGTCAGTGGATAGCCAAAAAGCATCACGAGCGCTACAGCAGCGATCGTCTTTCCTAATACAATAACTAGTACGACGATCAGTAACTTAAAAGGATGCTGCCACACGACTGCTGGGTCAAATAACATACCAACCGATACAAAGAACAAAACAGCAAACGCGTCTCGAAGCGGCAACGACTCCTCTGCCGCACGATGACTAAGGTCCGATTCTCGAAGCATCATCCCTGCGAAAAATGCCCCAAGCGCGAAGGACACATCGAAAAGCTTTGCCGCACCAAACGCAACCCCAATGGCCACCGCAATGACACCAAGCCGAAATAGTTCCTGGGAGCCAGTCTGTGCAATCCACCATAACAATCTAGGCAACAGCCGCTTACCGATCAAGAGCATTACGGCAGCGAAAGCAGCAAGTTTTAGAACTAACCATACCAAGGTCTGCATTAGTCCAGTGCTCTCTTGACTCATGCTCGAAAGCGCAGGAAGCAATACCAGCACCAAGACCATCACCAAATCTTCAACGATCAACCAGCCAATCGCTATCTGACCATTCACCGATTGCAATTGTCCTCGCGTCTCGAGCGCACGCAACAGCACTACGGTGCTAGCCACCGACAAACACAGTCCAAAAACGATCGCCGTACTTCCCGGCCAACCCCAAGCGGTCGCAGCCATTGCACCTAGCCCCACGGCAACCAGAATTTGGACCACAGCCCCAGGAATGGCAATCGACTTCACCTTCATCAAATCAGCGAGCGAAAAGTGCAAACCAACACCAAACATCAATAGCATCACCCCGATCTCAGCAAGTTGCGAAGCAAGCCCTATATCACCCACGAAGCCAGGTGTGAATGGGCCAATGAAAATCCCTGCCAGCAAATAGCCCACAAGTGGAGGAAGTCGGAGGCGGGCTGCCAGTAAGCCAAGGATCATTGCAAACCCAAAAGCCGCGGCAATCGTTGAAATCAGGTGAATTTCATGAGGCATCGAGACAGTTATCCTTTGATCAAAGTATGGGCATTGACGCGACTTATTGGCTGCCTCTGACCCTGGGCTTATGATGCGACATCAGACCAATTAAGGAGACATCCACATGAGCCAAACCGTGAACTTACCCACTACCAAGCCACCTGCCAATCAACCGCGCCGGCGTTGGGTCCAATCTGGACTTGTTACAGGCTTGGGTTTTAGCTTGCCTGGCCTTGGGTTCGCGCAAGCCGGATTCCCAAACCGACCAATTAAGATGATCGTGCCCTGGACCCCCGGGCAAGCGACTGATCTGGTTGGACGCATCGCCGCGCAAGAAATCAGTAAAGCGCTCGGCCAGGCAGTTGTCGTTGAAAACAAAGCAGGCGCAGGCGGTGTGATTGGCACTGATGCGGTTGCCAAAGCGCCTGCCGATGGCTACACACTGCTTGCAGCCTCAAGTGGACCGGTCTCGATTGCGCCACTTTTGCAGAAGGTTCCTTTTGATCCGGAGAAAGACCTCGCCCCGGTTGCTTTGATGGGTATTGCTCCATTTGTTCTGGTCACCGCTCCGGACTTTCCTGCCAAAGACATCCGCGACTTTGTGGCACGGGTGAAGGCCGCTCCCGGAAAGTTTACTTTTGCATCGTCGGGTACTGGAGCGACCGCACACTTGTTTGCTGAGGCTTTTAATGCGGCAACAGGTATTCAAGCACTTCATGTCCCCTACAAAGGAAGTGTTCCCGCACTCGCAGATGTGATGAGCGGGCAGGTTCACTACTGTGTTGAGACAGCAGCATCCACGATGCCATTGATTAAAGCGGGGAAATTGAAGGCATACGGTTTGTCAATTGGCAGAGAAACGCCCCTTGTGCCCGGCGTTCCCCCGTTTGCGACAGCGCTCGGCTTAACAGGTTTTGACATGGGAGCATGGATCGGCGTCATGCTACCTGGCGGAACGCCGAAAGCCATCGTAGACCAAATGGCAAGCATCATTGAGAAGTCGATGCAAAGTCCCGAAGTTAAGAAGACCTTTGCAACCATATCGGTTGAACCCGACTTCAAAGGCCCTGGCGAATTAGCGGCTTATATGAAGGCGTATAGCGGACGAATGGCTGATGTCATCAAGCGCAATCAGATCAAGTTAAGTTAGTCAAACCATAACGATATGCAAAGCAACATGAAAAACAGTCGCCGCAAACTTCTACATCTACCGCTCGGCTTAGGCGCGTTGACTGGCCTTGAAGCTATGGGCCTAAGCACCGCGCTTGCCCAAGCGACTTATCCGACCAAACCTATCAAAATGCTCGTTGGCTATACGCCAGGCGGGTTTACTGACAATATGGCTCGTACCATCGGAGAACCGCTTGCCAAAGCGCTTGGACAACCCGTGTTGTTTGACTACAAGCCTGGTGCGAACAGCATGATTGCGGTTGACATGGTGGCCAAATCACCGCCCGATGGGTACACCCTGACAACGGTGATTGCAGCGCATGCCGCTAATCCTGCGCTCTACGCCAAAATGACATTTAATGCAGCAAGCGATCTGACACCAGTCGTCCTGACTGGTGTTGCACCCTTGATTTTGAGTGCTAATTTGAATGCACCATTCAGCACGCCCGCAGAACTCATCGCCTATGCCAAAGCCAATCCAGGCAAACTTAACTTTGGGTCTTCGGGTAAAGGTGCGGCTGCACATTTGGCCATGGAACAATTCATGGCCAATCACGGCCTATCCATGCAACATGTGCCCTATAAGGGCACGCAACCCGCGCTTACTGATCTGATTGGTGGAGCGATCCAGTTAATGTTCGACGTGCCGCTGGCCATGGCTCAACATGGAAAAGCCGGCAAGATCAAATTGATCGGCATGGCAAGTGAGCAGCGCCTACCGGGCTACCCCGACATCCCAACCTTCAAAGAGCAAGGCACGCCCTTCATAGCGAATACCTGGGCGATGGTACTCGCCCCTTCCAAGACGCCTCAAGAAATTTTGCGCAAACTCAATGCAGAGGCGAGTCGAATTCTGGCAACACCGTCGGTCAGGGAAAAGCTTCAAAGCACCGGCGTTGTACCAGGCGGCGGGAGTCTTGAGGAGGCGGCAAAATTTCTCACTGAGGAATTTGACCGCCACGCAAAACTCATAAAAAGCGCGAATATTCGATTGGACTAATTAATGGGAACGCCCATCAGGGGTTGATGGGCGATAAGAGTTCGTAGTGCCCCACGAGGTTTCTAACGCCGTGGGCATGATCCTCTTTAAACACATTACCTTTACACCATTCACCTACGGTATCGATATGAACTTTGGCGACCATTGGGCGAACGCTCCAAGAAACCTGGAACGGTGAACCTTGTTCGTTGTAGGCGGGCCCGGTTGTCGAACCACCATACTGAACAGGTTTACCCGTGTCGCCAGGGATGTTGAGTGCTTGATGCAGTCCTCCCTTTACACCAATTTTCGCAAGCTCTCGAAAATCCTTTGCCTTGGCATCATTCACAAGCACCATCACTTGTGCCTCAACACGAAGCTGGGGGTTCTTAATCGCATCATTTAAACAGGCTCCAAGACTTGGTCCTGGATGCACTCTTGCTGAGGAATAAACATAGTGGACTTCGATCGTATCGCCAGGATAAAGGCCACCGTGCTTGCTCGGGCAAACCTCGGTTGCTGGCTTTGCAAGCTCTTCAGCGCTTAACTCACCGACATATTTGTAGCCGGTACCATAGCCGTGTCCATCTCCGTTTCCAGCAAACTTCGTGAATTGCCCGCCTTTGTGTTCGGCATTTTTATGAAAGTGAATGTTACATAAATTCATTTCACTGCTTTTTGGAGCGGTTCCAAAGGAAACAAGATTGCGACCAAATAAAGCATCGATATCGCGAGGCGACTGCGGGCCATAGCCCTTACCCGCCGTATTTTTGCTCAGCGCATCCTGCTGAGCTTGAATCACCTGATCAGCCACCGAAGCATGCGAATCGCCACTGTGCGGTGCTGCAAATACCCCTCCTGGCAAAGCCAGGGCAAGGATAAGCAATTGATATTTCAGCTGCTTTTGCGCTGACTTGCTCTCAAACATTGACCTCGCTGTTACATTAAAACGTTTGTCGAATTGACCAAGTTGCATGCCAACACTCCCCTTCATAAAGGCCATGATGCTGATTAGGAAAAAAACCTAAGGATGAGCCATGATTAATCCGGATCATCGCGTACGGATTATCGCGTATTCCAAAGGCTGCATGCCTAGCCTAGCGTCATAAAATTCGTATGGTGAGCACGCTCTGCTTCAATCGCCCAAAGCAAATCGAGATGACTCAGTCCACCCAGATCGTGGGTGTGCAGGATCACTCCCAGCGTGTTGTAGTCTTGCGTCCAAGTTGGGTGATGATCGAGGCGCTCAGAAAAAAGTGCCATGTGCGTCATGAAACTGAAGCCCGAGCGAAAATCTTTAAAAGCATAACGACGCTCGATTGCGGCCCCCGAATCGAGCAAGCGCCAGCCCTCGGATTCAATGCCCTGTACCCTGATAGCCTCATTGAGTTGCTGCATGAATACATGGGCCTGAATGCTTTGGCTTGGCCTATCGTTCATCGATTTTCCTTTGCAAACGAAAACAAAGAAAAGACTTTACATGGGTCACAAATCGGTTTTCAATGAGAGGCATGTCAACCGTTGCCACCTGCCTCGCAACCAAACGACCTGGCGCCGTGTCGCTGCCTCCGAGCGCGAAAGTGCTCGCGGCACTCGACCTCATGCGTGATCGAAAGATGCGCTCCGTTTTGGTCGTTGACGCGGGCAAGCTAAAAGGCATTGTCACCCAGGGCGATTGCGCGATGAAAGTTTTAAGGCCAGGGCTATCTGCTGCTGAAACATCGCTTGAGGCGATTATGACCCGCGACCCACTGACCGTTGGCCCAGAAGCCCCACTAGAGCGTTGTATGGACCTCATGATGGGACAACGTATCAGGCATCTTCCAGTCACGGAGCAAGGCCACGTAATCGGGATGATTTCAATTGGCGACTTGATGCGGCATTTACTAAACCAGCAATCGCGACAGATCGATCAGCTCGCCAAGCATATCGGCACGACCACTTAAGCGCTTGGCGGAGCGACTCAAGAGGCTTGGCGGAGCGACTTAAGCGTTTGGCAAGACGTCTTAGGAACCTTCTTGCTTGGTTTGATGGCCGCGTGAAGCGGACTGAAGCAAGATCTGCTCAAGTTTTAGTTTTTCTTTTCTTACTTTGGCTGCATAACCTTGGTCGTGGGCCATGCGAGCAGCACCCACGTAATGCTTGAGCGCTAAGTCCACCGAGCCATGCCTTGTGAGGTGTTCCTGAAGAATCTGGGCGCCGATGCGAATATTGGTGGCAAAGTCAAAGGCAGCAGATGCGCCTCCAAACGGATCAAACCTTGCCGAATGAACGCTGGTACGCACTTGCATCAGTCCCTGCGCCCCCCTATTGCTCTGAGCCATGGGATCAAAGCGAGACTCAACGGCAATGATGGCAAGTAAGAGCAAAGGGTCGAGTTGCAATTGCTTACCAACAAGTACTGCTTCGTGCACCACCGCACGCGCCATATTTGGCTTTGATCTGAATTGTTCAACGATATAATTTGCAATTCGATCTCGTTGACTTGGGTCAAGAGGTCGAACGGCCTTCGCCAAGGGCTTAGCCTGGCCGGTATGTACTACTGACACGCTAGGTCGATAGCGTAACGTCCTGGCAGCGTCATATGCGGCATCGGCAACTTGTTGGTCAGCATCCCCATTACTTGTTCGCTGATTCAAATCGGATTCGCTCGGATCAGACTTTGCCAGATCACTGATCCGCCCTGGCGCTGCCATGGTTGGTTCGGTCTCGGGCAAGTCTGCAATGACTTGACTGTCAGTTGCCTTTAGCCAGCCAAAGCCCGAAGCTTCTTCTTCGATGAAGGGCGTCACTAAGCTGGCGGTCAAGGCAAGACCAAGAACGGGCACAGCGCGCCTGTACCACTTGGATTCAACGCGTGGCAGCTTGAATTGATTGGTGATCGACCTGAGCCTTTCGCCGACTGGCATGCTCACTTGGTCCGTCGGTGGCAGCGCCTGCTCATGCACCGCGAGGATCGCTTGCTCGATCGCTTGGCGAAGGTCCGGATCATGATGCAGCAACGCCTCATCCTTGCGTATCCGGTCATAAATTTGTAGAGCCGCCTGATGCTGCTGCATCGCCACAAAGGTTTTCGCCCTTCCAAGATGAGCCAGCACATAACGGGGATCAAAACCCAGTGCGCGTTCAAAAGAAATTAGGGCCTCGGCATGCAAACCAAGCTCCAACAACGCCTCCCCGCGATGAACAAAGGCGCGGGCATAGTCCATCGGCGAGACCGGCCGACTCATATACTGCTTGACCGAATCCTGGCGACTTCGATTCGATCGTTGCGTACCTAGCGGGACGGACTTTGCTTGCAAACCTGCGCATCCTTTTGCGTGAGACGGACTGAACAATCTACTGAAAGCTTTCAGCCATGTCAGATAAAACGCGTTTTGAATTCGACCAACGGTTGTTTCAGAACACTAATCGGCGCTATTTAAGAAGTTTTTATGGCGTTTCCCCAACAATTACGTCGCAGATTACGTTAGGGCTAAACTTTTTTTCGTTAAGCGTTTTTTGAAAATTCGCCGTATACCTAAGCATGAATGATTTCACAGACGCTTTAATGATTGCCCTCCGATCCGGGCAGGAAGATCCAACGGCCAACGAGCTTGGCGTTCGGATGAAAGCGCTCATTGCTGAGCTCTCAAACCCGAGCGTCGCCAAGACTCAACGCGCCAAGCTTAATCGAGAGCTCGCCCAAGTCCGCGAAGCCTATCGAAGAAATCTTTTGAGTCGTTGAGCACCCATACGCAAGACCGTTCGTGCCCCGTCATCTCGAGTGAACGCATCGTGCTACGCGCCGTGCGTGTCGATGACGCTACTGACTTTATGGCAATGTGGCAGGATGAATCTTTTGCGCAAGATGCCGGCATTGAAGCAAGCACCGATCTACAAGCGCTTGCCGACTCACTCGCGCGCTTCGAGCTACTCAACTCATCGGGTTTGTTCTATAAGTGGACGATCCGGTTACGCAATAGCGATGCTTTTGTCGGTGAAATCGAAGCCTACCCGCTCAAGCCGCAAACGAGTCCGTGGATCGAATGGGGCGTCGGTTACAGTCTTTCGCGCTCATTTTGGGGGCAAGGTCTGATGCGTGAAGCCCTGCATTCGGTTTTAAGTCACCTCTTCAGCGCCAACCTCGCGCAGCGAGTTCGAGCCGACGTCGGGCCAGGCAATGAACGCTCGAAGCATTTATTGAAGCGATTAGGTTTTCGACTCGAAGGCTTACAAGAGGCGAAAAATTTTATCCATGGTGAGTCGGTCGATATGCAGTTATGGGCCCTATCGCGGCAACGTTTTCTTGCTGCTTTGTCAAATGGGTTTAAGTCATCGATCTAATCGTTTCGATGAGTTCTAGAACGATAACTTTCTGGTGCGGCAAGGGCAAACACAAGCCCCACGCTGCCAATAAGTGCCGCAGCACACAGCAAAGCGATGCCTGTTCCAGCGACGTCAACCAGCACACCAAGTGCGATCGGTCCAAGTACATAACCGACATCTGACATCATTCGATAGCTCGACATCGCAGCAGCATTCATCCCCGGCTTTGCATGATCAGCCGCATACGCCGCAGGAGCGGCACCGTTGACAGCCGCTGCTACACCCCATGTGGCACAGGCAACTGCAAACCAAACCGCACTCGGCGCCCAGTAAAATACACCGAAGGCAAGTGCGGTCAACAGGGCCGACGGCACGATGATCGGCTTTCGACCAAATCGATCGGCAAGTTGGCCCGTCGGATAGCTCGCAACGAGGCCAAGCACGCTGCCGATGGCCAAGTACAAGCCAATATCACGCGGTCCCAGATCAAGTTTTGTTACCGCAAGAATCGGAACGATATGAAAAAGTCCACCTGTTCGGACCACTGCATTGGCCATGCCAACCAGACAAATTAAAGCAAATCCCCTATCGCTTAGTAGCGATCGAATCTGTAGCAAAAACGGTGGATCAGCCTTCACATCAGGGGCTATTGCATCGATCAAAGCGCCATCTTTTTGTCCATGTCTTCGAGCATTCACGACGCCGGTCTCTTCAACAACAAACCAGGCAACAAAACCTGCAAGCATCGACGCACCCGCGTACGCAAGAAAAGGCATGGCGAGCCCAGCCTCTTGGGCCAGCCATCCACCAGGAAAGGGGCCGATCCCCACTGCAAACAGAAAACTACCCTGGTAGAGCGCCATCATGCGCCCTCGTTGTTGAGGCTCACTAATATCGGCAAGCACAATTAAGCCGACCGACTGAACCCATCCTGCACCGAGCCCGGCGATGAATCTTGCGATGACGAATTCGCTAAAGCCGCTCGCAAGGCCGCACCAGAGATTTCCAAACGTACATAATGCGCCGCCCATAGCCATTGAAATTCGCCGACCGCGAGCATCGGCAAAGCGACCCGCTATGGGCGCAGAGAACATGCGCGCCAAGCCATAGACGGCTATGGTCGAGCCGACCGCCGACGCAGGGACACCAAAAGCTTCGGCATAAAGCGGCAAAACCGGTATGAGCGCGCCAAATCCAAACTGATTGACAGCAATGAATAAGCACATCCAAATCAGGATGCGCCGCTGGGTGGCGGTTAGGTTCAAAAGAAACCCTAAGTTTGCGTGAATCCTTAATTAAATCGTGCCAAAGCGAATGGCATGTTCGCGTAGATATCGACGATAGGCTACTGAAGCCTTGTCGGCCGCACAATGTAGTTCCAGACTTTGATCAAGTGGCAGGCGTTTGGGTTGTTGCGATTCCAAAATTGGTTGATCTTGGGAAAATATACGATCCTGAAACTCGAGCAAAATCTCGTCACTCGTTTCGAGATCAAAAAGCGCTAACCTGAACCAAACCGTAGAACGTTCTGGTTCGTGAGGGCAAATGAACAAGGCGATGCCATCCCTCTGCTTGCCTTTATAAAGCGCTGCCTGAAAGGGGGCCCTTACTTCGTAGCGATAGTCGACAAGCGCAGCCTCGCTCGCATCGGCGCTAGCCTTTGGTTGCCAAGCCTGCGCGCTTTCAACAACGATGCCCAAAGCATCATGCACCACATGGTAATCGGGGATCTCGCAATGATCACGGTGGCCAAGCAAGTGCTCATGTACAAAGGCAAAGTGCCCCATGTCCAAGAAATTTTCGACAATTCGTGGTGCTGAAGCCGATAGCTTATAAGGACCGCAAAGCAAGTGTCGCCTCGAGGTATCGCCCTCAGCGTCAAACAAGGGCATTTCAGCATCACCCCTGGCAAGCCAGACCAGGCCATATTCAATCCGAACATCATAACGTTGTAATCGGTATGACTTGGGCGGGCTGAAATAGGGCAATGCCGGCACCTCGGTGCACTGCCCTTGCTGATCAAAACACCAACCGTGATAGGCACAACGAAGCTGCCCTCCCTCGATACGACCTAGGGAAAGCGCTGCCCCTCGATGCGGGCAGCGATCGACCGCTGCATGAATGAGCCCTTGATCCAGATCGCGCCAAAGTACCACCTGCTCGTTTAACAGCACAGTCGTCACCAGCTCACCGGGCGAAAGACGATCGGCACGCCAGACCGGGTGCCAATAGCCCCACTCCGCAGCTATGCCCATTTATTTACCGCTGGGAACCTTGCCTTCAACGCCTTTAACAAAGAAATTGATTTTTCCTTTCCAGGCATCGTCTGCAACTTCGTCCTTGGGCAAGACGACTTTCCCGCTGTTGTCGCTGATTGGTCCTTTGAAAACAGCAAAGCTTCCGTCTTTAAGGCCTGCCTTAAGTTCGTCGATCTTTTTACGGACATCCTCAGGTACGGCATCACTGATCTTGATGAGATCGTTCATGCCTTCCTTGGTGCCCCACTTGGTCATTTCGGTTTTCCAGGTGTTGTTAAGCACATCGTTGACCGCTTTTTCATAATAAGGCGCCCAGGTCAACACAGCTGAAGCAAGATGGGCTTTTGGCGCGAATGCACTCATATCGCTATCCCAACCGAAAGCAAACTTACCGTTCTTCTCAGCGGTCTGAAGCACAGCGGTTGAATCCGTATTTTGTAAAAGCACATCAGCCTTTTGATTGATCAGTGACTGCGCAGCCTCGCTTTCTTTCGGGGGATCAAACCAGGTATTCACCCACACGACCTTGGTACGAATTTTGGGATTCACACTCTGTGCACCCAAGGTGTATGCATTGATATTTCGAAGTACCTCGGGGATGGGGAATGAGCCAACAAAGCCAAGAATGTTGCTTTTGGTCATCTTGCCGGCAATCACACCAGCGAGATAAGCATCCTCATAAAAACGCCCTTCATAGACTCGAAGGTTATCGGCCGTCTTATAGCCGGTTGCGTGTTCGAATTTCACCTCGGGATGGTCCTTAGCAACCTTCTCCATGGCGTCGCCGTAACCGAACGAAGTTGCGAAAATAAGCTTATTACCCTGAGCCACCAGATCACGAATCACCCGTTCGGCGTCTGCACCTTCGGGTACTTTTTCTACAAAACTGGTTTTGATTTTTTCGCCAAATTTTTCTTCGATCGCTTTACGTGCCATGTCGTGCGCAAAGGTCCAGCCTGCATCACCGACAGGTCCGACATAAATAAAGCCGACTTTGAGCGGTTCGGGCTTTGGCGCTTCAGCCTTAGGCGCCTCTTTAGCAACCTCTTTGGGCTCTTCCTTCTTGCCACAAGAGACCATTAAGGTGCTTGCAGATAGTGCAAACACCGCAAAACCAGCACGCATCCACATACGCTTGGAAGTCGACTTCATAAAAACTCCTTTGTTTTGAATTGAATATTGGGAGGACTGCACATGATGCCATCACCGCCCGACTACCCGGGGTGAAAAGGTTTGCCCAAGGACGCAGGCATATTGGCGCGAATCCAGCTTGGATTGCGAGAAATCAACGCCAGCACAAGAATCGTCGCGAGGTAAGGCAGCATCGACATGAATTGTGTGGGAATCTCAATCCCAATGGCTTGCAAATGTAACTGCAACATGGTCACACTGCCAAAAAGATAAGCGCCCACGAGTACGCGCCAAGGCCGCCAGGTTGCAAACACCGTAAGCGCAAGAGCAATCCAACCCCGTCCTGCAACCATGCCCTCGACCCAAAGTGGCGCATAGACAACCGATAAATATGCACCGGCAAGTCCACAGAAAGAACCACCCACCACGACTGAAATCCACCGAATCCGTCGCACCGGAAAGCCAAGCGCATGGGCCGATGCCGGCGACTCACCGATGCCACGCAACAAGCGGCCCGATTTACTGTGATATAGAAAAAGTACCATCCCAAGGCACAAAGCCACCGCTAGATAGACCATCGGATGCTGTTGAAACAAAGCAGGTCCTACGAAGGGCAGATCAGCCAAAAAAGGTAGTCCTTGATTTTGATTGATCTCAAGCTTTTTTCCGACCAAGGCGGCGCCGACAAAAGCGCTGATGCCTGCGCCAAACAGACTCAATGCAAGACCGCTCGCATACTGATTTGTATTGAGATAAACCACCATCCAGCCAAGTAGCGCCGAAAACAATGCGGCGGCCGCTGCACCACCCAAGAGCGCTAGCCAAGTTTGTCCGGTATAAAAAGCAAGACCAAATCCTGTGACCGCCGCAATCAGCATTAATCCCTCTGCACCGAGGTTGACCACACCGGCTCGTTCGTTGAGCAAAAGGCCCAAACCTGCAAGCAACAAGGGGGTACCCGAGGCGATACCAGCAGCAATCAAAAGCGCAAGTTCATGCATGCTTTGCTAATTCCTTGGAGGGTCGCCCACGCCACCTGATCCGGTATTGAATCAAGCTATCAAAAGTTAATAACATCATGAGCAGAACGCCTTGAAACATACTCGAAACTGAGGCCGGCAAGCCAACCCGCGACTGAGCTAACTCGCCGCCTATCATCATCATAGAAAGCAAAAAACTTGCCAGTACGCAGGCCAACGGATGCAAACGAGCAACAAAGGCGACGATGATGGCTGTAAAGCCATAACCAGTTGAAACATGAGGTGTGAGTTGACCCATCGGTCCGAGGACTTCCATGGCACCAGCCAATCCTGCAAACGCCCCTGAGCAAAGCAAGACGGTCCAAAGCGATTCACGTGATGAAAATCCAGCAAATCGCGCAGCACCCGGTGCAAGCCCGCCCACCCTTAGGCGAGCGCCTAGTGCTGTGAAATACATAATCCATACCATAATACCAGCGCTGATGACAGCCACCACAAAGCCCCAATGCACACGCATCCCAGCACCAAGCCTTGCGATGCTCAAACTGCCGGCAAATCGCAAGGTCTGAGGGAAATTCCAGCCTTTTGGGTCCTTCCAAGGCCCAAAAACCAGGTAGCTGAGTAAAAGATTGGCCACATAAACAAGCATGAGACTGACCAAAATCTCATTGGCATGCGCCCGATCACGAAGCCAGGCGGTAATGGCGGCCCAAGCCGCACCGGCAAGTGCACCAAGCAACAAGGCCTGCGTGACCCATAACCATCCAGGCTCCGTAAGGCCCGTCTCGGTCAGCCACATGGCCATGCCCCCTGCCCCGATCGCACCGAGTAAGAACTGCCCTTCTGCGCCGATATTCCATACATTGGAGCGGAAGCAAAAAGCTAAACCAAGGCTACATAGAATGAGTGGTGTCGCTTTGAGCATCACCTCGCCGATGGCACGCTTCCCATTCAAAGGCTCTAGTGTAAAAAGCGAAAGCACCCGCAAGGGGTCTTTCCCCATTGCACCCACAACCATTGCAGCCACCACAAACGTTAGTGCAATCGATAGGAGGGGCGATAAATAGCCCATCCAAAGACTTGGGTGTTGACGTTTTTCTAGAACAATCATAAATAGAGAATCACGCTTCGCAAGTCCTGCTAGCCTTGGTATTGAACCGTCGCTGACTCAGCTTGGGCTGCGTGCTCGTGCGATAGCCACGAACCGCCCATCCATTGACCGATAAGTTCAACGGTCGCGTCTGCGCGCTTCACAGGCGCTGACAAACATCCCGCGTACATGACGTGGATGCGGTCTGCAATTTGAAACAGTTCATCGAGCTCCTCAGAGATGACCAAAATCGCTGTGCCCGTATCTCGTAGGGCTAGAAGCTGCTGGCGAATCTGAGCACTTGCGCCAACATCAACACCCCATGTAGGCTGACTAACAACAAGCACCTTGGGCCTTAACGCGAGGGCTCTGCCCATGATGAATTTTTGCAAATTACCCCCTGACAAATCACTCGCAAGCGCCTTGGGGCTCGAGGCTTTCACTGCAAAAGCGTCGATAATATCTTGTGCTGACTGATAAAGACTTTGATGATCAAGCCGCCATGCACGCTTTGACTCGGCCAAGAACATGTTGTCTGCAAGACTAAGTTCTGGCACGGTTGCACGACCCAAGCGCTCTGCAGGGACCGCCATAATCCCTAAACGGCGCCTCATGCTGACGCCCAAGCCGTCGATCGCTCGACTTTCAAAGAAGATATGACCCTTCATACGTCGCATCAAGGCTGCATCGCTATTTATCTCGCCCGACAACAGATCGAGCAAAAGACCTTGACCGTTACCGGATACCCCTGCGATACCAAGCACTTCTCCCGAGGCCAAATCAAGACTTACAGCGTTTAAATGCTCACCAGCCTGATCGCGCGCTGGGACCGATACCGCATCTAGCCTAAGGATGGGACCGCTCGGGCCCCGTGTGGCTCGTAGGAGCGGTGGGGGGGCGCTTCCGATCATCAGTGTACTGAGTTGTTCATCGCTACATTGACGAGGATCAACCCGACCGGTTACTTTGCCTTGGCGCAAGACCGTGCAATCGTCGCATAGCTCACGGATTTCATGTAGTTTATGACTAATATATATAACGCTACAACCTTCGTTAGCAAGGGTGCGAATCATCGCAAACAAGGCTTGTACAGCTTGGGGCGAAAGTACCGATGTTGGCTCATCAAGAATCATGACCCTCGGTTTTGCGAGCAAGCCTCGAGCTATCTCAACGCGCTGGCGCTCACCCACACTGAGGCGATGCACGTAAGCATTGGGATCGACAGACAGGCCATAGTGCTGCGTCAATTCCTGGAGTGCTTCAGCAACAGCGCCTAAAGACCATGACTTGCCCATCCCGAGCCAGACGTTTTCTGCAACACTTAATGATTCAAAAAGGGCAAAATGTTGAAAAACCATTGCGATGCCCGCCGCTCGTGCATGCTCTGGGCTTTCCCAGCGCACCTCCTTGCCATCAAGAAAAATACGCCCTTCATCAGGTTGCAGTAAACCGAAAATCAACTTCATTAACGTCGATTTACCTGCGCCGTTTTCCCCAAGCACGGCGTGAATGCTGCCTGGCTCTATATCGAGATCGATCTTATCATTAGCACGTAGATTCCCGTAGGACTTGCTGATCGCTTGAAGAGACAGGCGCAAGGCATTAGCCATGTGAAAAATTTTCTAAAAACGACCAAAGCGCATCGAAAGCAAGCTGGGTATCGTCATCGGTAACCGATTCAAGCGGATTATGGCTAATACCGCCATGACCACATCGGACAAAAAGCATAGCCTGGGGAAAGAGCGCTGCCATCCTCATCGCATCATGCCCCGCACCGCTCGGTAATCGAAAAATTGGCAAACCACATTGTTCGACGGCACGCTCCCACTGAGCCTGCAGGTGCGGCGAAGAAGGCGACGCGTTAGCAAGCGTGACTTGCTTGGCCTCATAATGAAGACCCCGCCTTGCACAAATCGCCTCGATCGACTCGAACAGATCACTCAGCGCACGATCGCGCTGCTCATCGTATGGGGCCCTGAGGTCGAGCGAAAATCGACAACGCCCCGGGATGACATTGATCGATCCCTTCGGTACCTCGAGCATACCCACCGTACCCACTAACCCAGGCTCTGATGCGCAGCGAGATTCGACGGCAAGCGCAAATTCAGCAGCGCCGCAAGCGGCGTCTTGCCGCAGCGCCATGGGTGTGGTGCCCGCGTGCGAAGCAGTACCCATAAACTCAATGAACCAACGCGAGGAACCGTTGATCGAACTCACCACCCCAAGCGGCAAATCCGCTTCAAGAAGGACAGGCCCCTGTTCGATGTGAATCTCAATAAATCCGCAGGCATCGGATGATTGACGTCCGATTTTGCTGCAGGCGTCGGGATCCATGCCGCGTTGCCTCATCAGATCTGCCAGTCTTACACCGTCTTGATCAACCAGATCAAGCCATTTATTGTCCCATTGTCCAACAAGCGCACTGGCAGAGAGAAAATTACTGGGGAATCGTTGACCTTCTTCTTCAGCAAAGGCGATCAATTCAAACTTAAAGGGCCAGCGTTGGCCCAAAGCTTTTTTTCGCGCGACGGCTTGCATGGCAAGAAAGATGCCGAGTCGTCCGTCATATCGCCCGCCACCACGTACCGTATCAAAATGTGAGCCTGTGAGCAGCGTGGGACACATACCATCACCGTCGCCCTCATAAACTGCGATCACATTGCCCACTGCGTCGCTTGTAACGCTATCGAATCCACAATCGATCATCCATTGGCTGAGTGCATGCGCGCAAGCTTGATGTGCATCGCTCAAATAGAGGACTTGCAAACCGGCACCCTCTTCGATAACCGGATCATTATAAATTGCGAGATCATCGGCCCATTTCATGACCTGCTTCCCATCGCCTGGATAGGCATTGCTACGCTCTCGCAAACGTAACTCGGCGATTCGATGGATTTGCCGCAAACATTCGGCTCGCTCACTAGCAGGGTGATGTCCGAGTCGTCGCTTCCAAGTGTCAAGAATTTGCTTACGACTTAGGCCTGTCCCCTGCGGGCCACCAATAGCAAGAATAAAGGGCCAGCCGAATCGTTCACGATACTGCCGATTTAATTCATGGAACGCTGCATATTCCTCCGGACTGCAGGACTGCAATCCAGACCTTGTCTGCTCGGCAAGCGATGACGCCGTTAAGTCCTTCGCAATGGCAGCCTTTCCCGCTAACTCTGGATGCGCTAACAATAAGGCTGTTTGTGCTTGCTCACCAGCATGGTGCACAACTTCAACGAAAGTGCGCTTTAAATGTGCGAGGCTGCGAAAGGGTCGCCCCGACAAGCTGCCTTGAGCGACCCAAGGACTGTGTTCGTACAGACCCTCAAGCATCGCAAGCGCATCCGCTTCGCTGGCATTGTTGAGTGTATCAATCCAAATATCCATAAGATGGAGTATAAGATCCCTCTGGGGTGACTTTGGCCAAGGTAATGAAAATCCATGGGAAAACTTAGTACACATGTTTTGGACACCAGTTGCGGCAAACCCGCAGCCGGCATGCGTATAACGCTTTATCGCCAACAGCCTGATGCAAGCTGGCTAGTTTTAACCAAGGCAATTACGAATCAGGATGGCAGAGTCGATCATCCGCTGCTTGAGGGCGCGTCACTTCAGGCAGGTCGCTACTGCCTGCGCTTTGAGGCCGGCCAGTACTTCGATAAGCAGCGAGCGTTACTCGGGCAATCGACTGATGCGATGGTCGCATCGGGCGTGGCAAGCATCGAATCGAGCGCGGCGAAGGCCGAGCCGGACATGGCGCAGCTGGCTGCAAGCACGGATGGAGTGCATCGGTTTCTTGATCAAATTCCGATCGAATTTGGCATTACCGATCCCAAACAGTCCTACCATGTTCCCCTTTTAGTAACACCCTGGTCCTATGCGACTTATCGGGGTTCGTAATGGTGGAATTTTTTTCGAGCGCCTGGTTTCCCAGCGCAGGCCTGTGGATGGAGTGGTTACAACTGCTGTTGCGATCGCTCCATGTGGTCGTTGGTATTGCCTGGATTGGCGCATCGTTTTACTTCGTTTGGCTCGATAATCACCTCGAAAAGCCGCTCGACCCCGAACTATTGCGAAAAGGCGTTGATGGCGAGCTTTGGGCTGTTCACGGTGGCGGCTTCTACAACCCTCAAAAATATATGCTTGCCCCGGCCGGTTTGCCGCAGCGCTTACACTGGTTTTACTGGGAAAGCTATAGCACCTGGCTTTCAGGATTTGCACTTTTCGTAGCGCTCTATTTATTCCAAGCCAATACCTATTTGATCGACCCAAGGGTTCAAGCTTGGAGTCCTGGGGTTGCTGTCGCCCTTGCCTTATCCTTCTTTGTCGTTGGCTGGCTCGTCTACGATTTGTTATGCCGATTGGTGGGGATGGGCAATGATGCGGCCGAGCAATTGTTTAAAGAGCGTTTACTGGGCTTGCTGATTGCTTGTTTCATCGTATTTAGCAGTTGGCTGGCATGCCATCTGTTTGCGAGCAGAGCTGCCTTTTTGATCATCGGAGCCATGCTCGCCAGCATTATGAGTGCCAATGTTTTGATGGTCATCATACCTGGCCAACGCAAAGTCATTGAGGCCATGCGCGCTGGCAAGCTTCCCGACAGCATGTATGGCAAGCGGGGTAAACAGCGCTCTGTTCACAACACCTACTTCACACTGCCCGTGTTGTTTGCCATGCTGTCAAACCACTATCCAAGTGTTTATCAGGCGCAATATGCTTGGATCTTGCTATGTTTGCTGATGGCAGCCGGAGCAATGATTCGATTCTGGTTTGTACAAAGGCATAAAGGCCAACAAAGGCCCTGGCCGTGGTTAGTCGCAAGCCTTTGCGTGGTGAGCGGGATTGTGCTCAGCACGCACAAGCCGGAAGTCGCCGCCCCAAAACTCGTTACACTACCAGAACCAGTCTGGAATCTAGTACAACTTAAATGCATGAGCTGTCATCAGGCATCGCAAGCGAGCAAGCAGGTACGCCTCGATGACCCCACGCTGGTCATTAGCCAACGAGAGGCGATTTATCAACAAGTCGTGATCACACGGCAAATGCCCTTTAACAACGCAACGGGTATTAGCGAAGATGAACGCCAACTGATTGCGAACTGGTTTGCAGAATCTGCGCAGCCACCGACAAGGCAATAACAGCAGGCGTCTTGCTGCCGAAACCCTTGATGTTACTCAAGCCGATTGGACTGACGAGGCGTTGGAGCGCGCTAGCTGCAAGGCCCCTTTGCTCCAAGCGCGAAAGGATACGAGCACGCTTGGTTTTCGACCCAATCATACCCACCCAAGCCAAATCTTCACGTTTTAAGGCCACTTGCGCAATACGTTCATCGACATCATGCCGGTGGGTGGCGATCAAAACATAAGAGCCAGAAGCTGCCTGATGGATCACTTCTTCAGGACTTTCCGAGTAAACGGTTTGAAGTTGGGTTAGCGGATGGCTGGGAAGAGGATCAGGCCAAGCCGCCTCACGCGAGTCAACCCATGTTAAGGAACAGGGTACGCCATGTAGCGCTTGAAGCAGTGCTTGTCCCACATGCCCTGCTCCATGGATTTGCAACTCAAATCGAAAAGCGCTCGGTGGCCACATCGCTATCGTATTCGAATCAAGAGCCAGCCAAGTAAGATCGACCGATCCGCCACAGCATTGGCCAAGTGATGGACCTAGTGCGATCGTTCGTTGCTGGGGTAACTGCGCTAGATCACCTGCCCGCAACAAGGCACGCGCTTGCTCAACGGCCTCAAACTCAAGGCGACCGCCCCCTATCGTACCGAGGGCGGCATCTACACTGACCAGCATCCTCGTGCCCTGTTCACGCGGCACCGAGCCGCGAACCGAAGTCAATTCGATGATCACCGCACTGAGCCCAGCAGCAAACCATGATTCAGCCTGAGCCCTGACAGCACTCATATCACGCCGCACGATGTCTGATTGCAAAAAACACGCGCTCTGGCGTTGCTGGCGCATCAAGATGAACCATCGGTCCTTCGACGCCGCGAGGCCATTGAGATGTATGACTAGCAGCCCTGATGTTGGCCACGGCATCACGCAATGCTTCGATCACTGACAGCGCGAGCATCAGGGGCGGCTCGCCGACGGCCTTTGACCTACCGACATTGTCTTCTCGGTTAGGCATCGGCCAAAAGTTCAAGGCCATATGCTCAGGCAAATCCCTGGCGGTTGGAATCTTGTAACTTGATGGTGCGTGGGTCAAAAGGCGTCCATCCTCGTCCCAACGCAACTCTTCTGTGGTTAGCCAACCCATGCCTTGCACGAATCCACCGATCACCTGACCTCGATCAATGCGCTCGTTAAGCGAATGGCCAACATCATGAAGTATGTCAACCGCAAGCACGCGATAGCAACCAGTCCTCGGATCAACTTCAATCTCTGTACAAGCTGCGCCCCATGAGAAATAATAAAACGGTCTTCCCAGCCTTGTCGTTGGGTCAGAGTGAATCTTTGGTGTGCTGTAAAACCCCTCAGCCCATAACTGAATTCTTGCCAAATAAGCCTTGCTTACAAGCCCTTGCAGGGGGATCGACTGAGTAATGTTCTTTTGATCGGTCCAATAACAATGACCTTGTTCAAATCGCATCGAGGCTGGTTGTGCGCCTGTGGCTTTAGACCAGTAATCAATCAATCGATCACGCAAGCGATGAGCTGCCATCTCGGCGGCTCGCCCGTTTAAATCGCTTCCAGCCGATGCTGCGGTGGCTGAGGCATTGGCAATTGCATGGGTATCGGTCGTCATAACCCGAATTTGTGCAGGGTCAATACCAAGGACACGAGCAACAATACCTAGGAGCTTAGTGTGCAGGCCCTGCCCCATTTCGGTTCCACCATGATGTAAAGCCAAGCTGCCATCGGTAAACCATTGCAGCAAAGCACCAGCTTGATTGAAATGGGTGGCGTTAAAGCTAATCCCGAACTTGACAGGCGTGATGGCAATACCGCGGGGCAAGCAGCCAGTCTTGATCGCATGCCGTCGCGAATCATATCGACAATCCTGGGCAAGCTTACGCATCAAATCACCAATAAACTCATCCTCAACGGTCATACCGTAAGGCGTCGTATTTCTTGGAGCGATCCCATAAACATTACGAAGGCGAATATGCAGCGCATCCTCACCAAGATAGCGAGCGACATCTCCTATAGCGCTTTCGATTAAATACATGCCTTGTGGGCCACCAAAGCCGCGAAAGGCCGTATTCGATTGCTTGTTTGTGCGGCAGCGATAAGAGCGAATACGCAAAGACTCCAAGTAGTAAGCATTGTCTACATGAAATAGCGCTCGTTCATTGACGGGTATAGACAAGTCGGCAGAAAAGCCGCAATCGGAGGCGAGTTCGGCATCGAGTGCCAGCAAGCGACCCTCGTCATCAAAGCCTACTTCGTAACGCACTCGGAAAGGATGGCGTTTGCCTGTGATCTTGAAATCGTCGTCACGATCAAGACGCATTTTGACAGGACAAGCGAGGCGCTTCGCGGCCACTGCAGCCCAGACCGCGATTTGACCTGATTGGGTCTCTTTGCCGCCGAATCCACCGCCCATTCTTCTGCACAAGACGCGAACACGGTGTGCTGGTACATCAAGCGCGTGCGCAATCCAGTGCTGCATTTCACCCGGGTGCTGGGTGCTCGAGTGCACCAGCATGGCATCCTGCTCCTCAGGTATGGCATAAGCGATCTGACCCTCAAGGTAAAAATGCTCCTGGCCACCGATCCAGCGTTGTGCTTTGAGTCGGTGTGCTGCCTTTGCCATTGCGCCATCGGTATCGCCTCGCTCAAGTAACACGGGCGGTGTGATCCATGCACATGCTTCCATCGCCTGTTCAATACTTAGAACGCTTGGAAGCACTTCGATGTGCAGTTTCACCTTGGCTGCGGCTGCCAGCGCTTCGCGATGACTCCGAGCAGCGACGAGTGCGACCACTTGGCCTGCATAGGAGACCTCGTGCTGAGCAAGAATCGGTTCGTCGCCTGCCATATTGGCA
>OMIE01000033.1 GCA_900299025.1 Burkholderiaceae bacterium | reverse complement strand
GCCCACGCAGGCCTATGCCCTGATCAAGAAGGCCATGAATCAAAGCCACGGGGCAAGCCTCAGCGAGCAGCTCGATCGAGAGGCGGAGCTTCAAGCGCAGGCAGCAACCACCGAGGATTGTCGGGAGGGGATTGCGGCATTTCTTGAGAAACGCCCTGCAAACTTTAAGGGTCGATAAGGTCAGCAACCATGCGTCGCTCCGCCTCGGAACAACAAGCCTTTGAAAAGGCACTGATTGAAATTTTCGAAAAACATATCACTTTTAATCAGGTGCTCGGGCTGTCTGTGCTGCAGCTGCGGTCCGATCAAACTCAAATTCGCTTCGACATGCGCTCAGATCTAGTCGGACACTTTGCCTACGGCCGTTTACATGGTGGCGTGATCTCAGCCACGCTTGATGCGACCGGTGGATGCGCTGTAATGGTTGGCATTGCTGACAAGCATCCCGGTGAGACCGCGCAGCAAGTCATTGCTCGATTTTCAAAAGTTGGAACCATTGACCTTCGGATTGACTATCTGCGCCAAGGGCTCGGTAAGTATTTCGTGGCAAGTGCCAAAGTAACCCGAATCGGCGGGCGCATAGCGTCCACCCAAATGGAATTACATAACGACGAGGGCTTGCTGCTCTCAACAGGAGCAGCAAGCTACATCGTGAGCTAAGTCAGCCCTTGATAAAGTCGCTGATCGTGACCCAGCGACCATTTTGGATTTGCGCGATACGCATTTGCGTATTGCCAAGCCGCTTATCAGGGCCCCAGGCGTAGTCTGGCGTGCCCAGGAAAGTACGTGGATAGGGATTCGATTCGAGCGCCTTGATGAAACTATCTGTATTGAGGCCAGCCCCAGCCTTTTCGGCGGCCTTAGCAAACATATCAATCAGGACCCAGCCAACAACCGACCAAAGATCAGCATCCTCTTTGTATTCTGCTTTATAACGATCCATCCAGTCATTTAATAGCTTGTTATTTTTTGGATCGTCACGATAAGGTGTGGGCGCTTCGGACATCGCATAAAAGCCCTCGACGACTTTGCCACCTGCCTTAGCAACTGCTGGCATGTAGGCCGCCGACGATCCGAAGAAGTCACCTGCATAGCCCATCTTCCGCCCAGTGGCGATGGCACCGATGGTTTCGCGAATAATGGTTCCCAAGACAATAAAATCAACTTTGGCAGCCAAAAGCTTTTGCATTTGCGAGGAAAAATCGGTAGCACCTCGCTTGTAGGAAGTCTTTTCAACCAATTCGGTGCCTGGCATGGCTTTGAGAGCCATTTCGGTACCGCGCAAAATCTCAAGTCCAAATTCATCGTCTTGATAAAGAATACCGATGCGCTTGGCGCCCTTCTGACGCAATATCTCTTTGAGGCCTGCTGCAGTGGTCTCAGGATAGGGAGGAAAGGATGCAAACTTCAACTTATGGAAAGGTTCATAGTTGCCGTGATGAGCCGTGATTGGAAACAGATGAGGTACGCCACGTTGAACGCAGAGTTGAATCGTGGGTAGAGAAATCACTGTACCCAGGGTGCCGATCATGGCAAAAACCTTGTCTTGGCTGAGCAACTTCTGCGCAGCAAGAACCCCCTTTTTCGGGTCATAGCCCGAATCCTCAACGTTGAGCTTGATCTTGCGGCCATTAATGCCGCCCTGATCATTGATCTCCTTCACACGCATGCGCATGCCGTTGACTGAAGGCTTTGATAAGGAAACCAGCGGGCCCGATAAGTCACCGATATGACCAAGAACGATCTGATCTTTTGTAACGCCTTGGGTAGCTGCCTGCGCAAATGCTGCGGTTGTGCTCAACGATGCGATTGAGGCTCCTGCAGCGCTAAGTTGAAGAAAGGCCCGACGGTCCCTTTGGGCGCTAGCCCATTGCATCAGAGCCAGTGATGCTTGTTGCTTATCATCTTGTTGCTTGTCTTTTGACATGATGGTCTCCTTAAGTTGAGGCGAAAAGATTGCGCGCTAAGCGCTAGCATACATTTGTCCGATCAAATCTTTATACTTTTCGTGAACAAGCTTGCGCTTCAATTTCATCGTCGGCGTTAACTCTTCATCTTCAGCCGTAAGTTTTTGCTCGATTAGGCGGAATTTTTTTACTTGTTCAACCCGTGCAAATTTTGCATTGACACGATCGACCTCAGCCTGAATCAAGGCCTGAACTTCGTCGGCTCGGCACAGGCTTGCAAAGTCGGAAAAGGGAATGTTTCGCTCCTGGGCATATTGCTCAACATTTTCATGATCAATCATCACAAGTAGCGACAAATACGGCTTTCGATCCCCAACAACGACCGCATCGGTGATGTAGGGCGAAAACTTCAACTCGTTTTCAATTTCACTAGGGGTAATATTTTTGCCACCCGCTGTGATGATGATGTCCTTCATCCGATCGGTAATTCGCACAAAGCCCTCAGCATCGATTTCACCGACATCGCCTGTGTGAAGCCAACCCTCAGCGTCAATCGCCTCGGCAGTCTTCTCGGGCAGATTCAAGTAGCCCACAAAGACATTAGCGCCACGCGTAAGAATCTCACCTTGTTCTGATATTTTGATCTCATTGATGCCCGCCTGCGGCTTTCCAATCGATCCAAGTTTCAAAGCACCCGGCAGATTAATCGCACCCCCTCCCGTTGTCTCGGTCATGCCCCAGACCTCAAAGAGCGGCACACCAAGCGCCCAATACCATCGGATCAGGTCAGGCGAAATCGGTGCGGCCCCAGTCGCGGCCCATCGCACGCGATCGAGTCCAATAGCCCTGCGCACATTGCCCAAGACGACATAGCGCAGTATCGCGTTGAGCATCCGTAATGCCAAAGGCGCTTGCTGCGCTTGCATCGCGTAGGCTGCATGCCGCTCGCCAACAGACAACGCGAAACGATAGGCAGCTTGTTGGATGGGCGTCGACTCCTTCATCCGCAAATTGATCGCTGAGTAGAACTTCTCCCAAACACGAGGCACGCCCAACATGATTGTTGGAGAAATTTCTCGAACATTCTCCGGAACTGTATCGGGATTTTCAACGAAATTCATTCTTGAGCCACGCTCAAGCGAGAGCATCGAGCCGAACATGCGCTCGGCGATGTGGCACAGGGGCAGGAATGACATTTTATCGTCGCCCGGACCTTGCGCCAGTTGGTGAGGAAAGTTTTCCATCACTGCTCTCAGGTTCCGATGACTCAGCATCGCACCCTTAGGTTTACCCGTGGTGCCCGAGGTGTAGACAAGAATTGCCACATCATCAGCGCAACGGGCATGCAAGCGAGTCTCGAAAAGCGCTGGATACCGCTCATCATGCAACTGCCCAAGCGCTTCAAGATCTTGTAACGACATAATTTGCGGATCGCTCAAATCGCGCAACCCTTCCATATCCATCACGATGATCTTCTTTAATGCAGACAATCGTTCACGAACCTGGAGGGCTTTATCGAGTTGCTCATCATCTTCAACAATCAAAACCTCGGTACGCGAGTCAGCACATAAAAACTCGAGTTGCTCTGAAGAATCCGTTGGGTAAACCCCCGATACGACAAGGCCAACCAGTAAGGCGCCGAAGTCGCAATAGGCCCACTCTCGCCTTGTGTTGGCAAGAATCGAAACACATGTACCTGGCTCTAAACCCAGCGCAGCAAGCCCCATGCCGATTCGCCTGGCATGAGCACCGTAGTCGCTCCATGTGATCTCATCCCAAACGCCAAAGAGCTTTTGCCTCAAGGCGACCTGATTCGAGCGCTGTCCAACAGCGTTCCAAAATTTTTGACCTAAGGTCTCACCGGCAAGCCTGGATGGATTCATCGCTCTTTACTCAACGCCATTGCTTTTTCTTCTTCCAGCGCCGTTCTCCGCGAACTGCGTCTGACTTCATACCAAGATAGAACTCGCGGATATCGTCTTTCTCGAGTAAGGCGGCGGTCTCACCTTCAAGCACAATACGTCCCACTTCTAGAACATAACCAAAATCGGCCGTTTGCAAGGCAATTTGTGCATTTTGCTCAACCAAGAGCATGGTTGTGCCCTCCTCCTGGTTAACCCGCTTGATGATGGCAAAAATCTCTTTGACCAACTTGGGCGATAAACCAAGACTTGGTTCATCGAGTAAAAGCATCTTAGGTCTTGACATCAGGGCACGGGCAATCGCCAACATCTGCTGCTGTCCGCCGGATAACTGTCCTGCCTCCTGGCCGGCGCGCTCTTTAAGTATGGGGAAATAGCCGTACATTCGCTCGATATCCTGACTGACCGCCGAATCGCTGCGGGTATATGCACCCATCAGCAAATTCTCTTTCACCGTCAGCAAGGGGAATACTTCGCGCCCTTCAGGAACGTGGCTAAGTCCAAGCCTAACGATTGCATCAGGCTCCAATCCTTGAATCGATTGACCCAAAAATTGGATCGTGCCCTTGCGTGGATCAAGAATGCCAGAGATCGTCTTCAAGATGGTCGTCTTGCCTGCGCCATTTGACCCGAGCACGGTCACAATCGAGCCTTGGGGCACTTTCAAGGACACCCCACGAATCGCTTGAACAGGTCCGTAGCTTGCTTCGACGTTGCTGAGGCTCAAAATAGGCTCTGTGCTTTGCATCAAGCCTGTCCCAAATACGCAGCGATCACATCAGGGTGGGCTTGAACCTCACTCGGTGTCCCCTGTGCCAACACCTTTCCAAAATTCACCGCTAAAACCCTGTCTGACACTCTGGAGACAAGCGACATGTCATGCTCCACCATTAAAACCGTAATGCCCAGTTCATCGCGAATATCCTGAATCCAATAGGCCATGTCATCGGTTTCCTCGACATTCAATCCCGACGAGGGCTCATCAAGCAGCAGCAGCTTAGGCTCAGTACAAAGGGCCCGAGCGAGTTCAACCACTTTTCGCACACCATAGGGAAGGCCTGCAACCGTTGCGTCGCGGTAGGCTGCAAGATCGAGAAAGTCGATGACTTTTTCCACGGCGCGACGATTGACTAGTTCACTGTCTCGCACCGACCGCGTAAAAAACATCTCGGCCAGTGGACGCTTTGGCGTATGAGCATGGCGCCCGATTAACAGGTTTTGCAGAACGGTGGCCTGCGCAAAAAGCTCAATATTTTGAAATGTTCTACCGATGCCCAGCTGGACCACCTGATCCGGCGACATATGACCAAGATCCTTTCCAAGAAAACGAATCTGGCCGGCGCTCGCAGGATAAATCAAACTGATGAGGTTGAAAATCGTTGTCTTACCAGCTCCATTCGGACCAATGATCGTAAAGATCTCACCTTGATTCACCGAAAAACTGACGTCATCGACAGCGAGTAAGCCGCCAAAGCGCTTGGTCAAATGGTCGATCTCAAAAAAGCCTTGCATCATCGCCGACCTCAATGAACCCGCTCGGACTTGGTGTAGCTACGCTGGCGCTTGAACATGCCACGCTTATAAAGTGGAAATAATGAAAAATAAGTACGGATCTTGACCCAGGCACCGTAAAGCCCAAGCGGCTCAAAAATAACAAAAAGTATCATGATCAAGCCGAACAAGGTCGCCTTGAGACCGGTCTGCCCTGATAAAGACTCCGGCAGCCAATCCTTGAGCGTGGAGATGGCTTCGGGCAGGAGAATAATAAACATGGCTCCAAATATCGCGCCGTGCAATGACCCAAGCCCGCCAATGACAACCATCATCAAAAACTCAATCGAAACAAGCACTGTAAACTGCTCTGGACTTAAGAATTTAATTTGATGAGCATAGAGCGCCCCTGCCAGACCTGTAATTGCTGCTGACAGCGCAAAGCTCAAAGTCTTATAGCGGGCAAGGTTAACGCCCATACTTTGCGCCGACACCTCCGAATCACGTATGGCAATCAGCGCCCGGCCAGTCGGCGCACGTAATAAGTTCTTCAGGGCCGTCGCAACAACGACGATAAGGCCCAAGCATAAATAGTAAAACCCTTGATCGGTCTCTAAGCTCCCAAGGATCAACTTCAAGGGAGCGACCATCATGCCCGCGTTGCCGCCAGTGACCGATTCCCACCGGGCCAGGCCTTCCTCAACGATAAACCCAAAGGCAAGCGTTGCAATGGCAAGATACAGCCCCGTCAGCCGCAAAGCTGGCAGCGCAATGGCAACCCCTGCAGCCGCACTCACCAACATAGCGATGGGCGCTGAAAACAAAAAAGGCCAACCTCTGGCCTGAAGGTAGGCCTCGGCATAAGCACCGATTGCCAGAAAGGCAGCATGTCCCATGGACATCTGACCGGTAAAGCCTGCCAGCAACATGAGTCCAAGCCCAACCAGGCCGCTGATAAAAATAAAGATTAGCTGTGTCTGAAAATATTCAGACACAAACCATGGCGCAAGCAGCAAACAAAGTAGCAAAAGGCCATACCAAAAGGCCGTGTGCTTATCTTTGAAAAAAAGTAAATCCTGCTCGTAGCGGGTTTTAAAAATAAATCGCATTATTCCTATACCAAGCTTTAGCCCTCGCCAGTCCTCGACAAAGCATGTTGAAGCCTCAAACCTTCTTGCGCCTCATCTGGCCAAAAATCCCCGACGGCTTCACCATCAACACTAAGAGAACGACGATATACGCTGCAATGTCCTTAAAGCCCTCGGGCAGATAAAAGCCCGCGAAGGCTTCAACCCAGCCAATCACAAGTCCTCCCACAATTGCACCAGGGATCGATCCAAAACCTCCAACGACAGCAGCCGGGAATGCCTTAATGCCGATAAACCCCATGTTGTTGTGCACAAAGGTAATCGGTGCAAGCAGCACGGCAGCAAGTCCGGCGACGGCTGCGGCGATCGACCAGATGAGGCTGTTGATCCGACGAACAGGTATGCCCATGTAATAAGCTGCCAGCTGATTTTGCGAGGCAGCCTGCATGGCAATGCCGATTCTTGTTCCTTTGAAAAATACATATAACAAAGCACATAGGAGTGCAGTAATCAGCAAGATGGCGAGGTGATCGGTCGAAACAACGATCCCCGCAACTCGGATAACTTCATCCGACCAAGGTGCTTTAAGCGAGTGGGTGTCGGTTCCCCAACCCGGCACCATGGATGCGATGCCACGCATGGCAAAACCAGCTGCTAAGGTCACCATCACAGCCGAGAATGTTGGCATGCCAATGATGGGCCGCAACAATAGACGATCGAATAAGGCTCCAAATAATGCCATGACGATCAGACTTAAAGGCAAGGACAACCAAAAGCCCAAACCCATCAGGCTTGAAAATGTAAAGGCCACGAAAGCACCGAGCATCATCACATCGCCTTGCGCGAAGTTAACCACTTCGGTTGCCTTGTAGATGAGTACAAATCCCAGCGCAATCAGTGCATAAATACAGCCGATCGCTGCGCCTGAGATGAGCAGTTGCGCGACGTCGGTCATGCCTGAGCCTTAGCTCCCAGCCCCATTGAACGCGCAATCACTTCTTTCATGATCTCGTTGGTACCGCCATAAATGCGTTGCACGCGCGCGTCGGCCCAAGCTCTCGCTACCGGGTACTCCCACATGTAACCATAGCCACCATGCAGCTGTACGCAGGCGTCTAACACTTTGCACTGTAAATCTGAACACCAATACTTAGCCATCGAAGCGGTTGCTGTATCGAGCTTTTTTTCTAATAACAAATTCGTACAGCGATCGACAAACACCTGGGCGACTTGTACCTCGGTCTGCAGCTCTGCAAGCGTGAATCGAGTGTTCTGAAATTGAGAAACGGCTTGGCCAAAAGCCTTGCGCTGGCTTGTGTAGTCTATCGTCCAATCGATAGCCGCCTGCGCCGAACTCACAGCACTAATGGCGATTTGCAATCGCTCCCAAGGCAATTCTTCCATCAGATAAATAAAACCCTGATTCAAATGACCAAGAAGCTGAGACTTCGGCACTTTGACCTGATCAAAAAATAGCTCAGCGGTATCCTGTGCCTTCATGCCAACCTTCTTCAAGCGGCGGCCTTTCGCAAAACCGTCCATACCGCGATCGATCAATAAAAGACTCGTCCCCTTAGCGCCTGCGGCAGGGTTGGTTTTAACCACGGTGATGACCACATCGGCATGCCAGCCATTCGTGATGAAAGTTTTTGAGCCATTGACCACAAAGTGATCGCCCTCATCGCTTGCCGTGGTTCGAACCCCTTGAAGGTCGGATCCTGCCGCCGGTTCGGTCATGGCAATCGCGCCGATAATCTCGCCGCGCGCCATCGCAGGTAAGTAATGCTGCTTTTGCGCCTCAGTGCCGTAGTGCAGCAAATAAGGCGCAACGATCTCTGAATGCAATCCAAAACCCAGTCCCGTGGCATTAACCCTGGCAATCTCTTCCATTAAAACCACGGAGTAAAGGCGATCAACGCCCGCCCCACCATAGGCCTCGGGCATGGTTGGACACAAAAGTCCTAGTTCGCCCGCTTTGAGCCAAACAGCCCGATCAACATAGCCTTGTTCTTCCCACTGATCGTGATGAGGTGCGACCTCTTGTTCCAAAAATCGGCGTGCTGTTTGACGATAAAGCTCGTGGTCGTCGCTAAATAGCTCACGTGCAATCATGGTGCTTGTCTCTCCCGCAAAATACGTGCTGCTCTTTTTTTTTGTAACTGCGCGCAATGTACACCAAGCAGGTCAACTTAGCCCTTGCTCAGATAGACTTGTACGGGAATCGAGGCGAACTTCCTGGAGAATGTTGATGACTGAGGTTTTTATTTTCGATGCGATCCGCACACCGCGTGGCCGTGGCAAATCCAGCGGCGCGCTCCACGAAGTTAAGCCGGTGAAGCTATTAAGCGGCCTGATGAAACACATGGCGCACAAACATCAACTCGATACTGCTCTGGTTGATGACGTCGTGATTGGCTGCGTAAGCCCTGTTGGTGAGCAGGGTTCGGTCATCGCAAGAACAGCGGCCTTAAGCGCCGGCTGGGACTTAAAGGCAGCGGGCATTCAGGTCAATCGCTTTTGCGCATCGGGCCTTGAAGCGGTCAATCTTGCTGCCCAAAAGGTTGCCTCAGGTTGGGAGGACTTTGTCGTGGCCGGCGGTGTTGAGTCGATGTCACGGGTTCCGATGGGCTCTGATGGAGGCGCATGGGCCCAAGATCCAGAAACCAATTTACAAACCGGCTTTGTGCCCCAAGGAATCGGTGCAGACTTAATTGCCACGCTTGACGGTTATGAGCGCGAAGATGTTGATGCCTTTGGCACAAATTCGCACCACAAAGCCGCGAAGGCTCAGGCCGCAGGTTTTTTTAATCGCTCGATCGTTCCAGTAGTTGATGAACTAGGACTATCGATTTTGAGCCAGGACGAAACAATTCGACCCGAAACAAGCATCGAAAGTCTTGCCACACTGAAGCCTTCTTTTGAAAAACTCGGCGCTATGGGATTTGATGCGATGGCATTACGCAAGTATCCCCAGGTTGAGCGCATCCACCATGTTCATCATGCGGGTAATAGCTCGGGCATTGTTGATGGCGCTGCACTGATGTTGCTAGGCAATGAAACGCTGGGTAATCAGATTGGCCTAAAGCCACGCGCCCGTGTACTTGCCACGGCTTTAACAGGAACCGATCCAACGATTATGTTGACAGGTCCGGCACCGGCTGCCCGCAAGGCGCTTGCAAAAGCGGGCTTAACCGCAGACGACATCGATCTATTTGAAGTCAATGAGGCTTTCGCGGCAGTGGTGATGCGATTTATGCGCGAGTTGAATGTGCCTGACGAGAAAGTCAATGTAAACGGTGGCTCAATAGCCATGGGACACCCCCTGGGTGCAACCGGTTGCATCATCTTAGGGACCCTACTTGATGAGCTCGAGCGACGCAAGCTCAAGCGTGGCTTAGCCACTTTATGTGTTGGCGGCGGCATGGGCATCGCAACGATTATTGAACGGGTGTAAAGCATGTCATCGATTCGTTATGAAATTAATCCGGACGCAGTCATCGTTCTAACGCTTGATGCGCCGAGATCGCCGGTAAATCTGATGAGCGAGAGCTTTCGTCATGATTTACACGAGGCAGTGAAGCGTGTTCAAGCTGACTTGAAGGATCGGCCCGAGCTACTCGGTGTGATTATCAATTCGGCTAAATCAAGCTTTTTCGCAGGGGCCGATTTGAAGGCCATGCTCACGATTGGCCCCTCCCAGGCGGCAAGTTTTTTTGAGCAGGTACAAAGCCTCAAAGCTGACCTTAGGACGCTTGAAAAACTTGGCAAACCCGTTGTCGCATTGATTCAGGGATCTGCACTCGGTGGCGGACTTGAACTTGCACTCGCCTGCCATCATCGAATTGCGGTCAACAAAGCCGGCTTAGAAATTGGCTTTCCTGAGGCGAGTCTCGGCTTGCTCCCAGGCGCCGGGGGCCTTGTGAAAACCGTGAGGCTCAAAGGCCTGCAAGCCGCCGTACAAGTCATTAGCGAGTCAAAACGACTGAGCGTTCAAGAGGCTCTCGATATGGGCTGGATCACCCAGGTGGTTGCCAGCGAAGACGCGCTAATGCCGGCAGCCTTGGCTGCTTTGCGCAGCGGCGCTTGCCGCCAGGTTTGGGAAGATCCCAAGCACCGCATCCCTGGGGGTGGCCCAAGCCAAGCATCGATTGCCTCGATGCTAAGCGTTGCGCCCGCTATGCTTGTGGAGAAAACCCGCGGTAATTTCCCCGCGCAAGAAGCCATTCTCGCTGTCGCCGTCGAAGGTGCTCAAGTCGACCTCGAAACGGCACTTCGCATTGAATCACGCTGGCTCACTCGGCTCGCTACCGGGCAGGTTGCCAAGAATATGATTCAAAGTTTTTTCTTTCACCTTAACGAAATCAAAGCTGATCGGAGCAGGCCCCAAGGCGAAGCAGCACGCATGACGATGAAACTTGGTATCTTGGGTGCCGGCATGATGGGTTCGGGAATCGCCTGGGCTGCGGCATCGCGAGGCATGTCGGTCGTCCTAAAGGATGTGTCGCGCGAAAAAGCAGAACAAGGAAAGGCCTATAGCGCTCGTTTACTCGCCAAGCGGGTTGAGTCCGGCAGGATGTCGCCCGACAAAGCGCAGTCCGTATTACAGCGTATCCAGGCAACTGATGCCATGCAGGACCTCAGCGCCTGCGATATGGTCATTGAAGCGGTTTACGAAGACCAGGCCCTCAAAGCAAAGCTCATTCGAGAGGCTCTTGACGTGCTTGGCGAGGCCACTGTGTTCGCCTCAAACACCTCAACGATTCCAATTACCGAGCTGGCCAAGGCGAGCGCTCGACCCGAGCAATTTATTGGCGTTCACTTTTTCTCGCCCGTAGAGAAAATGCCTTTGATAGAAATTATTCGCGGTAAAAAAACGAACGATGCAACACTTGCTAAAGCTTATGATTTTGTCAAACAAATTGGGAAAACACCGATTGTTGTCAATGATGCGCGCGGCTTTTACACCTCCAGGGTTTTTAGCACCTATGTGAATGAAGGTATGGCCCTACTTGGCGAAGGTGTCAGTGCCGCAAGAATCGAAAATATAGCGATGCAATTCGGTATGCCCGTCGGCCCTCTCGCGGTACTCGATGAAGTTTCGCTCAAGCTCGCAGATGATGTCCTACACCAAGAATTAGATGCACTCGCCCATGCCCATCAACATGACCATGGGCATGACCACAGCCACAACCATCAGCATGATCACGGTCATCATCACAGTCATGATCACGACCACAGCCACAGCCACAGCCACAGCCACGACCACGACCACGACCACGACCACGACCATCAGCATGATCACGGTCATCAGCATAAGCATCATCACCCGCATAAGGTCAAGTCAAAGCGAATGGCCGAATCAGCGGTATACGTACTGGAAAAAATGGCCCATGGCTTTAAGCGCCTTGGCCGCGCTGCTGGTGCGGGCTTTTACGAATACCCCGAGGGAGAGCCCAAGCGGCTTTGGGAAGGTTTATCAGTCTTCATGAGAGGCGCAAAACCAGTAAGCGATGAGGATATCCGGGATCGCCTCAGCATGATTCAGTCGATTGAGACGCTACGATGCCTTCAAGAACAGGTCTTAGAGCATGATCACGATGCAAATATTGGATCGATCATGGGCTGGGGATTCCCGGCTTACACAGGCGGTACGTTACAATTTATACACCATTTTGGGCCGCAAGCCTTCTTGGATCGTTCGCTCGAGCTTCAATCGCGCTATGGTGAGCGCTTCAGCCCACCCGCGCTATTGCACCAACTCGCCAAGAATCAAACCTCGTGATCGCGGCAAGTCAAAGAAAAGGGATACGTCGATGGAACATGGCGATAACAAGCGCTTAGGCGTTCGACCTGCACAGCATTTACTGCCCTGGCGTGAACCCGTTGCGCCAAAGCCAGCAGCAACCGTATTGCTTTTGCGCGATGGTGAAGCGGGGCTTGAAGTCCTCATGACGCGGCGATCGACCAAGGCTAGCTTTGCGCCAGGGGCTTTTGTGTTTCCCGGAGGTGTGGTTGACCACGCAGACGCTCTAGCACTCGATTTGGATCCAGCCCTACTTAGTCCGAACCGACTCGCCAATTGGCAAAATTTCTCGCCTGATGAGCAAGAGCAGCTCCATCGGATTTACGCGCAGGCCGCATTGCGGGAATCGTATGAGGAGGTCCACTTATTGCTCGTGCGCCCCAAGCGTGAAGCGCACGAGCTTGATCAGCATGCTCTTGCCTCGCTGAAAGAAGGCCTTGGAAGGCATCCACCGGAGGGCTTCGCTCAAGCCCTTGGTGCGAGAGGCTTAGTGGCCGCGATTGATGAGGTTCGCAGTTTCTCCCACTGGACAACCGACCGCGATTTGCCCAAGCGTTTTGACGTCCGCTTCCTTGTTGCGCGGGCACCGATGGGTCAAATGCCAGTGGCCGATGAGGGCGAACAATTTGAACCTTGTTGGGTACAGCCCCGCGAAGCGCTCGAGCGCCACAGCAAGGGGCTTTTTTATATGATCTTTCCAACCATCCGTACGCTACAACAATTAAGCCATTTTAAGTACGTTGACGATGTGTTATCGGAATCGGATCGTTTATTCAAGCAGGGAAAGCTTTGGAGAAGTTGCCCGCGAGGCGGCTTCGTGTTGGGCAAAGACGAGCGTTTTACCGAAGATGATATGCAGTTTGCTGAACTCGAACTCGTGAGTCCAGATGGTCAACTGGTACATAAGCTCGATTGGCAGCACGAGAGTCCTATTGGATTGCTGCGTTATTTATATCGTTATACAGCGCCCAATCCAGGGCGAATGACAGGTCCTGGCACCAATACTTATATTCTGGGACGAGAAGGCGATTGGACCGTGGTCGACCCAGGTCCGGCCATCGCCGAACATGTCGATCGCCTGCGGTCCTTTACCAAGGACAAGATTACTCGCATACTTTGTACGCATTCCCACTTGGATCACTCACCTGCAGCATTCGCCTTACAGTCGGCTATTGAGAAGGCGCTTGGCGTTCGCGTACCGATCTTAGGCAGAGCCTCCGGGCCTTCGATCGAGGCTGATCAGGCTTTCATTCCGGATCAAACGCTTGAAGATGGTGATCGCTTGAGGATTTGCGACGATGTACATCTTCGAGCAATTCACACACCAGGTCATGCATCGAACCACTTGTGTTTTTTGCTCGAGGAAGATGGCATCCTGCTATCCGGCGATCATGTCATGAATGGTTCAACCGTGGTTATCAATCCACCCGATGGCGACATGTTTGCATACATCGCATCGCTCGAGCGCTTAGAACATATGCATTTAAATTACATGCTTCCCGCTCACGGTTATGTTTTGGGTAAGCCAGCCCAAGAAATTCGCAAACTCATCAGGCATAGGCTTTTGCGCGAAAGCAAGGTTCTTGAATCACTGAAACGGCTTTGCACTGATCCCCCCGACCAAGCCAGTGAAAGCGGCTTTACGGTTGAAGATATCGTACCCGGTGCTTACCAAGATGTTGCTACGAGTCTGCATGGGTTAGCTGCACGCTCACTGTTTGCGCATTTGCTCAAGCTAAAACAAGACGGCAAGGTATTCACCGATGGAAAAGCTTGGTCACTCGAGACCATTTAGGCTGCTCGGGTTGCCATCGCTCGTGCGACGACGATGAGCAAATAGACCTCAGCATGCGACCTTGAGAACAAGTTTTCCGAGATGGCTATTGGACTGCATGGCGCTTTGAGCCTTGGGTAAATCTTCAAAATCGAAAATCTGTTCAATAACGGGTTTGAGTTTGCCCGAATGGAAATGGGGCAACATGTCTTTAGCGAAACCACTCACCGTTTGCGCCCGCTGATCCGCACGCCGAAACTTATTGCTCACCCCAAAAATCTTCAGGCGCTGGGCATGAACCCTGTCCAAGTCAATCGACGTTTGTTTAACGCCATCAACAAAACCTACCAAAGCGAGTCGCCCCTGATAGGCGAGTGCCTGCAAACACGCCTCGAAAACCGACCCACCCACATTATTGATAGCGAGTTCAACACCTTTATGTCCGCTAAGTTCAAGTACCGCCTGAACAAAGTCGGGTCCGCGACTCAGCAAAGCTTCATCAAGACCAAGGCTCGTTAATCGATCTAATTTGTGCTGCGAGCTTGATGTCCCGATGACTCGTGCACCAATCACCTGGGCAATTTGCATCGAGGCCACACCAACACCCGAACTTGCTCCGGTAATGAGGCAGCTCTGCCCTTTTTGTAGTTCCCCGCCGGCAACTACCATGTCATAGGCGACCAGATAAGCAATAGGCACACAGGCTGCGTCGATCCAGTCCATCGATGAAGGAATCGCTAAGATGTCTTGCGCATCAAGCAGGGCATACTCAGCAAAACCACCGGGCGCACGCCCCATGATGCGATCGCCGATGGCGATAGGGCAGCTTGCGTGTTGCGCTACTTGTTCGCCGATGGCCACCACCTCACCTGCGGCTTCCATACCCGACGGCTTTGACGCGCTACCTGCGCCACCAATACCCATGCCGACAAGAAATTCGCCTCGATTTAATGATGCCGCCTTTACCTTGACCAGAACTTGCTGCGGGCCTGGCTCTGGCATCGCTCGCTCGGCCAAACTCAAGATCTGCGCAACCGGATCAAGCATCCATGCTTTCATTCACTATGCTCCTCGAAATTGCGGCTTTCGCTTCTCAGCAAAAGCCTTGCGTCCTTCCTGGTAGTCGGCACTGGCAAAACAGGCATCGGTCATAGCTCGAACGGCGGCAATATCATCGAAGGACTCACCCGCTGACCATACTCGCATTGCAGCCTTTGCTGCCTTGACGGTGAGCGGTGCAGCCTGGCCCAACCATTCTAAATATTGACTCACTGCCTGGTCGAGTTCATCCTCAGGGACTGATCGATTGACAAATCCAAGGCGTAGCGCCTCGTGACCATCAAAGCTTCGACCGGTAAAAACAATATCGGCTGCATGTGCCGACGGCAGCACTTCCATCAGTCTGCGAACGCTTTCATAGCGAATGCCCAGACCTAGCTTCGCCGCGGGCATTGCAAAACGCGCCTTATCGTTACAAATTCGCAAATCGCAGGAGGCGGCCAGGTAAAGTCCGCCTCCCATGCAAATCCCTCGAATCATTGCAAGCGTTGGCTTTTTTGCAGCGAGCACCGCAGCATAGGCAGCATCGACCGCTTCGTTATAAATCGTTGAAGCATCCAAGCTCCCACGCTTCTTCTCAAACTCTGAAATGTCAGCACCTGACACAAAGGCCTTTTCGCCATCACCCGTCAAGACGATGGCTCGAATCTCGGGGTTGGCATCGAACCGAGCGATGGCTTGAGGAACTTCGCACCACATTTCATAACTGACTGCATTATGACGCTCCACATTCGAGAACGTCATCCATGCAATCGGGCCAACTTCACGCAGCAATAGGGCGGCAGCCACGAAGCGATCCTGACTTAGGCGGGCGTTACGTCGCTTGGCGGCGCGCTCTGTGCAGCATCGTCAGCGGCAGCAGCTTTCATCGATAAGCGAAGCCGTCCCTTATCGTCCGCTTCGATGACCTTTACCCGAACGATTTGTCCTTCCTTCACATAGTCGCCAACGTTATTGACGCGCTCCTGTGCAATTTGTGAAACATGCAAAAGACCATCACGCCCAGGCATGACTTGCACGATTGCACCGAAATCTAGAATGCGAAGAACCGGCCCCTCGTAAATTTTTCCAACCTCAACTTCGGCAGTCAGATTTTCGATCATTTGCTGTGCCCGCCGTGCCGCTTGAGCGTCGACGGCTGCAATCGTGATCGAACCATCATCTTGAATATCGACCTGGGTACCGGTTTCCTCGGTGATCTGGCGAATCGTTGCACCGCCCTTGCCAATCACATCGCGAATACGTTCGGGATTAATCTTCATGTTGTACATACGCGGTGCAAAATCAGAAAGCTCGGTCTTTGCGCCCGAAACCGCATCGCGCATCTTGCTCAGGATGTGCAAGCGGCCTTCTTTTGCCTGCGCAAGCGCAACCTGCATGATTTCCTTGGTAATGCCCTGGATCTTGATGTCCATTTGTAGCGCAGTGACACCTTGCTCGGTACCGGCCACTTTGAAATCCATATCACCAAGATGGTCCTCATCACCGAGAATGTCGGAGAGGACTGCAAATCGCGCACCTTCCTTGATTAAACCCATGGCGATGCCGGCCACGTGTGCCTTAATCGGTACGCCAGCATCCATCATCGCAAGACATCCGCCACAAACCGAAGCCATCGACGATGACCCGTTAGATTCGGTAATCTCCGAGACAACGCGAATGGAATAGCCAAAACTCGCCACATCAGGCAGCAGGGGCACAAGCGCCCGTTTAGCCAGACGGCCATGACCAATTTCGCGTCGCTTGGGGCTACCGACGCGTCCGGTCTCACCCGTCGCATAAGGCGGCATATTGTAGTGAAGCATAAAACGTTCTCGATATTCACCATTGATCGCATCGATCACCTGCTCATCGCGATTGGTGCCAAGCGTTGCCACCACAAGTGCCTGGGTTTCGCCTCGAGTAAACAGTGCCGATCCGTGCGCACGCGGCAATACGCCGGTTCGGATCGCAATCGGGCGGACTGTTCGCGTATCGCGACCGTCAATGCGAGGCTCGCCCGACAGGATTTGTGAACGAACAATTCGCGATTGCAGTTCAAAGAGTAGATTGCCGACTTCGGTGCTGTCGGGCGCTGACTCACCCTTGCTAGCTGCATCTTCGGCAAGTGTCTTCGCCACCGACTTCTCGACAGCCGATACTTGCGCCGTACGCGCTTGTTTGTCGCGAACACGATAAGCCGCGCGCATGTCGGCTTCAGCCAGTTGATTAATCTTTTCTATCAAAGCCTCATTGCGCGGTGCAGCCTGCCATTCCCATTCGGCTTTGCCACCGGCCTCAACTAACTCGTGAATCGCATTGATCACGGTTTGCATTTGATCGTGTCCAAAGACCACCGCACCGAGCATCACTTCTTCGGAAAGCTCATGCGCCTCCGATTCAACCATAAGCACAGCAGCCTCAGTGCCAGCCACCACCAAGTCGAGCTTCGAGGAGGGCATCTTCGAGACCGCAGGATTTAGCACGAACTGACCATCGATATAACCAACACGTGCTGCACCTAACGGGCCATGAAAGGGGATTCCTGAAATAGCCAGTGCTGCCGAGGCGCCGATCATCGCCGGAATGTCTGAATCCACTTCAGGATTGCTTGACATGAGCGTAATGACCACTTGCACTTCGTTATAAAATCCGTCAGGAAACAAAGGCCGAATCGGCCTATCAATCAAGCGGGAAATCAGGGTTTCGCGTTCTGAAGGACGCCCTTCTCGTTTAAAGAACCCGCCCGGAATACGGCCTGCTGCATAGAACTTCTCGACATAGTCAACAGTCAGCGGGAAAAAATCCTGCCCTGGTTTTGCATTTTTGGCGCCTACGACGGTTGCCAAAACCACGGTATCGTCAACATTGACGATCACGGCACCGCCAGCTTGGCGAGCGATTTCGCCGGTTTCAATCGTTACGGTATTTGAACCGTACTGAAATGTTTTCTTTGCAATTTCAAACACGTTTTAACATCCTCATAAGTGCCCGCGCGAATCCTCAGGCGGCGCGGTTCGCCACACAACAAAAAACCCGCAAGTTGGCTTGCGGGTTTTGCTTTGGCTTAGTTACGCAAGCCCAATCGTTCGATCAGTGCTCGGTAGCTCGCCAAATTGGTTCGCTTCAGGTAATCCAGGAGTTTTCTCCTCCTGCTCACCATTTTCAACAGGCCTCTTCTGGAGTGGAAGTCTTTCTTGTGCTGCTTAAAGTGCTCCGTCAGCTCGACGATGCGTGCTGTCAGTAGCGCAACTTGTACTTCAGGCGACCCGGTATCACCAGCTTTGCGCTGGTAGTCGCCCATGATTTTCTGTTTGTCGATCGATGCAACGGACATACGAATTCCCCTTATATATGCGCACCGAGACGCCTACGCGCCTCGGATGCCCTTGATTGAACTTGCGCCTTAGCTGGGACTGCTAAGACGTGCGTAACCCGCAAGTATAACCCAGGCCGCTTATGCCTGAGGGTTGACCCGCTCTTGCTTGGCCTGAAGTTTGTTGAGCGCACCGATGTAGGCCTTAGCAGAGGCAACGACGATATCGGGATCGGCACCAACGCCATTCACAATCCGCCCACCTCGCGAGAGCCTCACTGTGACCTCGCCCTGAGACTCGGTACCCGTCGTAATAGCATTGACCGAATAAAGCAAAAGCTCGGCTCCGGACCCAATCTCTGACTCGATCGCCTTAAAGACCGCGTCAACAGGACCATTGCCGTCTGCCTCGCTGCGAACTTCTCGGCCTTCAACGGTCATCACCACCTCCCCATGGGGACGCCCACCCATCTTTGACGACTGGGCTAGTGACAGTAACCGGTAGCTATCGTCGGAGGCCATTTGCATCGCCTGATCGGAGACCAATGCCTGGATATCCTCATCAAGAATCTCCGCTTTGCGATCAGCGAGTTCTTTGAAACGCAAAAAGGCGGCATTGACATCCTGATCGCTCTCCATCGCGATACCCAACTCTTGCAGCCGCTGTTTGAATGCCGTTCGGCCTGATAATTTACCAAGCACGATCCGGTTGGTTGTCCAGCCCACATCTTCGGCTCGCATGATTTCATAAGTGTCACGCGCTTTGAGCACACCGTCTTGGTGAATACCTGAGGCATGCGCGAATGCATTTGCGCCAACCACTGCCTTATTGGGCTGGACCGGAAAACCAGTAATACCCGAGACAAGCTTACTCGCGGGTACGATTTGGCTGGTGTCAATACCGAGCGTCAGATCAAAGTAATCACGACGCGTCTTGACCGCCATCACCACCTCTTCAAGCGAGGTATTACCGGCGCGTTCGCCAAGCCCGTTGATCGTGCATTCGATTTGGCGAGCACCAGCCTGCCTGACAGCCGCTAAGGAATTGGCGACAGCCATACCCAAATCATTGTGACAATGCACCGACCAAATAGCCTTGTCTGAATTCGGCACTCGACGACGCAAATCGATAATCATCTGGGCAAAGAGCTCGGGTACCGCATATCCCACCGTATCGGGAATATTGATGGTCCGAGCGCCCTCATCGATGACGGCCTCAAGCACACGACAGAGAAAATCAGGGTCAGACCGGCTGCCATCTTCGGGAGAAAACTCAACATCATCGGTAAACTTTCGGGCAAAACGTACAGCCAAGCGAGCCTGCTCGTACACCTGATCAGGGCTCAAGCGCAGCTTCTTTTCCATGTGGAGGGCACTGGTGGCAATGAAGGTGTGGATGCGCTTGGCGCGTGCTGGCTCGAGTGCTTCCGCAGCCCTTGCAATATCTCGATCGTTTGCCCTAGCAAGTGAACAAACCACCGAATCTTTCACATGTTGAGCAATGGCCTTCACGGCATCAAAATCGCCATTGGATGAAGCAGCAAACCCAGCCTCAATCACATCGACCTTCAGACGCTCAAGCTGCTTGGCGATACGAAGTTTCTCGTCGCGCGTCATGGATGCGCCAGGACTTTGCTCACCATCGCGCAAGGTGGTATCAAAAATAATTAAACGATCACTCATGGGAATCTCTCTGAAAATAGCTAGTGTTGGGTCTTTGTTGGGCATGGAGGCTGGGATCAGCCTGAGCGCCAAGCTTGGCGCAAAGTCGGTGGTTTAGTCAGCGCGCGCGGCGCAGTCGTAGCAGGCCACCCGCGCCTGAAAGCAAAACAAATGCCCTCGACATGCCGAAGGGCGCAAAACAGACGTGACCGAGCATTGTGGCATTGCTCTGCGGCATCCGCTTCGATTCGCTCAACCTTGGCATGTGAAATTCACCCATCGGTTCACGATAACACAGGCACATACCCATACGAAGCGCATAGGGTCTCATCGAGCCAGCAAAACCGCAACGACCACCAGTGTAAATCCTGCCAACTGCGTCAGCGCAAGCGATTCGCCGAGCATGAACCAGGCAAGCAAGGCGGCACCGATCGGCTCGCCAAGAATGGCAATCGCGACAATCGTTGGGGAGAGCCTTCGCAATGCGTGGTTGATCAAGGTGTGGCCAATCACCTGTGGACCGAGAGCAAGTAGCAACAGCGCAGGCCAGGCTGCAGGGCTAAGCTGCCACCAGGGCCCCGTTAAATAGCCCACCACAAGACTCAATACCAGTGCCGCAACGCTATAGACCGTTGCGACATAGGGCAACAATGGCCAATCGGGCCTGTGCTGTTGCACTGCTTTGGCAGCAAGCATATAACCTGACATAGCCATCGCGCCGAGCAATGCCAGCAAGTTTCCCCATAAAGCCGAGCGCTCAGCGAGAAAGCCACCCGCTGCACCCGCCTGCAAATCCTTCCATGAGATCAGGAGACTTGCGATAATCGATAAAGTGATGGCCATCCAGACTTTGAGGCGGGGCTTTTCACCAAACCAAAGCCAGGCAGCAAGCGCCACCCAAATCGGATTGGTTGTTACCAGGGCAACGCTCGAGGCAACACTTGTGTAATCGAGCGAACTGATCCATAGCGCGAAATGAGCGGCAAGCGACACGCCTGCAATCATCGTCCACTTGATGAGTGAGTGATCAACCTGTTCGATTAAGGTTTTGACCGCATGCAAGCCCATCGTCCAGATAGCTATCGGCCACATCACAAGTGCTGCAAGAAAAAGCCTTGCAGCAGCGATCTCCATCGGCGCTGCACCAGCTTGAAGTGCCCAGCGAATCAAAAGGGCCGCGGTTGAAACCACCGCCACACCAGTCAACAGTGCGAACCAAACAGCCAAGCCCTTCGACTGCTCACTTTGCTGGGGCATTACCGGGCCTAAAAGGCGGGGTCAACTCAAGTGCGAGGTAGGGTTACGCCTTGCTGCCCTTGATACTTGCCGCCTCGATCCGCATAACTGGTGCCGCAAACCTCATCGGATTCGAGGAATACCATTTGTGCGCAGCCTTCGCCTGCGTAAATCCGCGCCGGTAAGGGCGTGGTATTCGAAAATTCCAGGGTGACGTGGCCCTCCCATTCGGGCTCGAGCGGGGTCACATTCACAATAATGCCGCAGCGCGCATAAGTACTCTTGCCCAGGCAAATCGTGAGCACTGACCTTGGAATTCGGAAGTACTCCATGGTTCGGGCCAACGCAAAAGAATTGGGCGGAATGATGCAAACAGAACCTTTGAAGTCGACAAAAGAGCCTTGATCGAAGGCCTTGGGATCAACAATCGAGGCGTTGATATTGGTGAAGATTTTAAATTCGTCGGCGCAACGGACATCGTAGCCGTAGCTCGATGTACCGTAAGACACAATCCGCTGCCCGTCCGCTCCCTCTCGCACTTGCAAAGCACTGAAGGGCTCAATCATGCGATGCTCCTTGGCCATTCGCCTGATCCAGTGATCTGATTTCACACTCATAAATGCCCCTTGGCAGAAGAAAAAAGCCCCTTTCGGGGCTATCTTAACTAAGTGTTTTGCACCACGATGCTCGGAAACTTCGACGCGTGGCTGACTGCACGAGCTGCCAAGGCTACGGCGAGTTTTCGTGCAATACCCCTGTAGAGATCACTGATCGGCGAATTGGGCTCAGCGACCACGGTGGGGCAGCCCTCATCGCTTTGCTGACGAATCTTCAACTCCAAGGGCAGCGCACCCAAGTAGGCAACCTCATACTGGTCGGCCATTCGACGGCCACCACCTTCGCCAAAAATATGCTCAATCTTTCCACAAGCGCTGCACTGGTGCATAGCCATATTTTCGACAATGCCGAGGACTGGAATACCGACTTTTTCAAACATCTTCAGGCCCTTGCGCGCATCGAGCAAGGCAATGTCTTGAGGGGTGGTGACAATGATGGCGCCAGTGACCGGCATACGTTGAGCAAGCGTGAGGTGAATATCGCCTGTCCCTGGGGGCATATCGATCACCAGGTAATCAAGATCTTGCCATCGCGTGTCGCGAATGAGTTGCTCAAGCGCCTGGGTTGCCATCGGCCCTCGCCAAATCATCGGTGTGTCTTCACCGATCAGAAAACCAATCGAGTTCACCTGTAAACCGTGACCAAGGTGCGGTTCCATCGACTTACCATCCCGACTTTGGGGCTTACCCGACAAGCCGAGCATGGTTGGCTGCGAAGGACCATAAATGTCGGCGTCGAGCATACCGACGCGGGCACCCTCCGAGGCGAGGGCTAGTGCGAGATTGGCTGCCGTCGTGCTCTTACCCACCCCGCCCTTGCCCGAAGCGACTGCAATTACATTGCGAACACCTTCGAGCGGCTTCGCTGACGGGGAAAACGCATGGGCGACGATACGTTGGTAGATGTTGGCGCTAACGCGTCGTACGCCCTCTTGCGCCATCAGCGCTCGCTCAACCGCTGTCCGGATTACCTCAATTTGGGTGCGGGCCGGATAACCGAGCTCAACATCAAGGCTTACCTCGCCCTGGTCAAATCTGAGTTTCTTAAGCGACTTGCTGCTAAGCAGGTCTTTCTCGGTATTGGGATCGATGACCGATCGCAGTACTTCCCGCAGGGCATCTTCAGTCGGACTCATGATGAACGGTTCACATAAGTTGTGTCTGTAGGGTAGGCTTTATTACTGACCGCAAGCAGTCTAATCGATCGCCTTGCTACACTCAGCGCTTTACCCATGAAGCCATGACGACTCCCGGCCACGCCAAGTTCACGCCGCCTCAAGATCTAGGGCCAGCGCCACAGCGAAAAATGCTGGTCACCTCCGCCCTACCCTATGCGAATGGAGACATCCACCTCGGTCACCTGGTTGAGTACATACAGACCGACATTTGGGTGCGTTTCCAAAAGATGCGTGGTCATGAAGTTCATTATGTTTGCGCGGACGATACCCACGGCACCCCGGTGATGCTGCGTGCTGAGTCGCAAGGCATCTCACCCGAAACCTTGATCGACAGGGTCTGGCAAGAACACACAAGAGACTTTGCTGCCTTTGGCGTTGCCTTTGACCATTACTACAGCACGCACAGCCCCGAGAATCAGGCGCTTGCCAATCAGATCTATCTGGCACTGCGCAACTCAGGGTTTATCGAGAAGCGATCGATCGAGCAAATGTATGACCCCGAACGATCGATGTTTTTACCCGATCGTTTTATCAAAGGCATATGCCCGCGCTGCAAAGCACCTGATCAATACGGTGACTCATGTGAAGCCTGCGGCGCAACTTATAGCCCGACCGATCTGATCGATGCACGCTCGGTGGTATCAGGCGCAAAGCCCATACGAAAAATTTCAGATCATTATTTTTTCAAACTATCCGATCCGCGATGCAGTCGATTTTTAAGGCAATGGGCGTTGCTCGATGACAGGCTGCAAGTTGAGGCTCGTAATAAGCTTAAGGAATGGCTCGGCGACAGCGAAACGTTCGCCGACAATGATCAAACTTCCAACAGCGACAGCCAAACGACGGACGATATGCAAGCAAAAGGCAGCAAGCTTGCCGACTGGGACATATCACGCGACGCCCCCTACTTTGGCTTTGAAATCCCCGACGCCCCGGGCAAGTACTTTTATGTGTGGCTTGACGCACCGATTGGCTATTACGCAAGCTTCAAACGCTATGCTAGTGATATCGGTCTGGATTTCGATGCCTTCACGAAGCCAGACAGCCCCTGGGAACAATACCATTTCATCGGCAAAGACATCTTGTACTTCCATACGCTGTTTTGGCCAGCGATGCTGCACTTTTCAGGATTTAGAGCACCAAGCAATGTGTTTGCACACGGATTCCTGACCGTCGACGGTCAGAAGATGAGCAAATCGCGAGGCACCTTTATCAATGCTAAAAGCTATATCGACCAAGGCCTTAATCCAGAATGGTTGCGATACTACTTTGCAGCCAAACTGAATGCGTCGATGGAAGATATCGATCTCAATCTTGATGATTTCATTGCACGTGTGAATGCTGATTTAGTCGGTAAGCTGGTTAATATTGCAGCGCGCTGTTCGGGATTTTTAATCAAAAAATTTGATGGCTGCTTGGGTAAAACAGACCGCGCAGCAATGGCCGAATTTGCTAAGTCCTGGTGCGGTGCCGAGACCCTTGCCCAGCACTATGAACATAGGGAGTATGGCCGCGCCATGCGCGAAGTGATGGCACTCTGCGATGCCGTAAACCAATATATCGATCAGAACAAACCCTGGGAGCTTGCAAAGCTTGCCGACCAACAAGACCGCTTGCAAGTGGTTTGTAGCACCGCTATCCGCGCCTTTGCGCAATTGATGCGCATGCTCCAACCGATACTGCCCGCTACCAGTAAGCTTGCGCTTGATCGGCTTTCGGCTGCGGAGCGTCAGTGGTCCTCGATCGACTTCGATAGCGATGGTGATTTGCCCCCTGGACATCGCATGGAGGCCTTCCAACACTTAATCACCCGTATTGATCGTAAGCAGGTTGATGCTTTGCTCGAGGCCAATCGAAGTGATCAGCAGGCACAACAACATAGCGAAGCCAAGAAGACCCAATGGATAAGCATCGATGACTTTGCCAGCCTGGATTTGAGGCTCGGTCGCATCCTCGAGGCCGCGCCGGTTGAAGGATCGGACAAATTGCTCAAACTCATCATCGACCTTGGCGAGTCCAAGCCGAGAACAATATTTTCTGGGATTAAAGCTTCCATCCCGCCAGAGCGCCTCGTAGGCAAACTGACTGCAGTCGTTGCCAATCTTGCACCGAGAAAAATGAAGTTCGGCATCTCAGAGGGTATGTTGCTGAGTGCTGCCGACGAGACAGGTAAGGTACCGGGCATGTTTGTACTTGAAGCCGAAGTCGGCGCCGTACCAGGCATGAAAATCCGATAGACACAACGCGTCAATGCAGGCTCAGCCATGACCCCCTTTAGACCTGCATTATTCGACTCGCTTCGCGGCTATCAGGCAAGCGACTTTCGAGCTGATCTTGCGGCAGGCGTAACGGTTGGGGTTGTTGCGCTCCCGCTTGCGATGGCTTTTGGTATCGCCTCGGGCGTGAGCCCCGCCCAAGGCCTTGTAACAGCCATTATTGCCGGCTTTATTGTTGCACTACTCGGGGGCTCCAAAGTCCAAATCGCAGGCCCTGCAGGCGCTTTTGTAGGCCTTCTCTACACGCTTGGCGAGCGGATAGGTGCTGGCAATTTGCTTTTGGCAACAATGCTCGCCGGTGTCTTGCTCGTTTTGGCCGGGGCGCTTCGATTGGGCCGGATCATCCGATTTGTGCCCGTCGTAATCATCACCGGATTCACCAACAGTATTGCGGTGATCATCGCCTTGCAACAGTTTCGCGATTTCTTTGGCCTGCCCATTGAAAAAATGCCAGCAGACTTTTTTGCCCAAATTCACACGCTTGCAAGTCACGCCCAACAAGCCGACGTTGCCGCTCTTCTTTTGGGTTTTTTTAGCTTGCTGATTCTCCAGTGGTGGCCCAAATCATTTCGGCAATACGGATCTCGCTGGCAAGAAGTTGCCAAGCAGATTCCCGGTACGGTGATTGTCTTGCTACTCGGTATCGTCTTGATCAGTTGCGATCTAATCCAGGTTCCGACCATTGGCAGTCGCTTTGGCGGTATTCCCGCAAGCCTTCCTTATCCAACTGCGCCTGATGTTGATTGGAGCAAGGTCCGGGAAATTCTCGTGCCAGCGATCTCTATCGCTTTACTTTGCGGCATCGAATCTTTGCTTTGCGCAAGAATGGCAGACAGCCTGATTCGTGAACGGCACAATGCCGATCAGGAATTGATTGCGCAAGGGGTCGCCAACATGCTCGTCCCCTTGTTTGGTGGCATCGCTGCGACCGGCACCATTGCAAGAACGGTCACCAATGTCCGCAGTGGGGCACGGTCGCCAATTTCCGCAGTCGTTCATTCGATCACACTGATGCTCATCGTCTTAGTTGCGGCACCATTGGCTGCCAATATCCCTTTGGCGGCACTTGCTGCTGTTCTACTTTTTGTTGCTTACCATATGGGTGACTGGCAGGCCTTTGCCCGTTTGAAAGCTTTCAGCGTGCCTCATCGCACCTTGATGATCGGCAGTTTTGCATTGACGGTCGTCTTCGACCTGACGATCGCGGTCCAAGTGGGGGTTGGCCTTGCCTGCTTGCTCTTTCTTCATCGGATGGCAAGCCTGACGAATTTGCAATGGCTTGAGCCCTTGCGAGGCGAGCGGCGAGAAACCATTGCCCTGTGCCAACTCAGCGGCCCTCTGTTTTTCGGATCAGTTGATCGCATGGAAGCGGTGCTCGACGCAAACGAGCCTCGTGCACAACACATTATTCTCGATATGCAAGCAGTTAGCTACCTAGACACAAGCGCGCTTGAGGTGTTGACCCAGTACAAGGACGTTCTGGCAACGCTCGGCGGTGGCCTGGCGATCTGCGGGGCGCCTGATAACGTTGCCTCGCTGATCGCTCGTAGCGGCCTGTTAAAGGATTTAGTTGGGCAAACGATTTATAAAAATTTAGGCGATGCAAAAAGCGCCTTTGACGCGGCTTGGCCCCATTAACCGCGGGCAAAGCCTATCGAGCTAGGGCAAGTCATTACAATAACGGATTAGCAAATCAACGCTCAGCCATTTTTGGAGTTTTTGCCATGAAACAGCGCAGTTATCGTTCTGAAGCAACCCTATTTATCGAGCAACTCAAGACACAGCGCCCGCATCTGGAGCAACAACAACAACAAGGGCGAAGCATTTGGTGGGATAAGCCACAGGATCTCGAAACGAGCCAGGAGCGGCAGTCGGCAAAAGTAGCGCAAAAGCCCTACGTCTATCACAACGCTTAAGGCGAAAGAGACCGACGAAAAGCTATTTAAGCGGCCCACGACAAGCCTTTATGGTTTCAGGTGAACAACTCGAGTTGAAGGGCATAGCCAGGCTCTATGGCGAGCCTATGCTGCAGCTGCCGCAGGACTTATATATTCCGCCAGATGCGCTTGAGGTCTTTTTGGAGGCTTTTGAGGGGCCGCTGGACTTATTACTTTATTTAATTCGCCGGCAAAACTTCAATATCCTCGATATACCCATGGCCGAACTCACGCGGCAATACCTCGTCTATGTCGACGAGATCCGCAGCCATCACCTCGAATTAGCAGCCGAGTATTTACTCATGGCTGCCATGTTGATTGATATCAAATCAAGAATGTTATTGCCCGTGCAAAAGCGCGATGGCGAATCAGAACCTGAAGATCCGCGCGCAGAGCTTGCAAGGCGCTTACTCGAATATGAGGCCATCAAGCAAGGCGCACAACACCTAGACCAACTTCCCCAGCTTGGCAGAGAATTTTTTTCAGCCCAAGCCCATCTCGATCAGGACGTGGTAGAGCGACTGCCTGAGGTAAACGCTGAGGACTTGCGAGCTGCTTGGCTGGACATCGTTCGCAGAGCAAAGCTAATCCAGCACCACAAGATCAGTCGCGAAGAGTTGTCGGTTCGCGAAATTATGACGGTTGTACTGCGTCAGCTGCAACAGCGCCGCTTTGCCGAATTCCAGGAGTTGTTTGAGCCTGAAAAAGGCCTGCCCCACGCCGTCGTTACCTTTGTAGCGCTGCTCGAACTCACCAAGGAGTCACTCGTTGAGTTGACCCAAGCTGAGTGTTATGCGCCGATTTATGTTCGGCTCAGCTATACACCGAGCTAAGCTTGCTTGAAGTTATTGATAACGCTGACTTGTCAAAGCGCACAAGCCTGCGCCTTCAAAGCCATGTCGACAGGCTGATTCGTGTTCATCACCCAGCGGAGTTGATCGAGGCCAAACAGGCCCTTCGAGGGCCCTATCGCGGACTTCTTGGCGAAGGTAGCAATAGTGTGTTTGGATCACATATTCGAGGCACACTCTTGCAAGTTGCCTGGCGAGGCTGCGAACGAATGGAAGCGGGTTTCATCCGCGCCAAAGCTGGCGAGCATTGGGACGAGTTGGTCCAATGGAGCCTATGCCAGGATTTGCAGGGACTGGAGAATCTGAGCATGATTCCTGGCACTGTGGGTGCTGCGCCCATTCAAAACATCGGAGCCTATGGCGTTGAACTTTCTCACTATTGCCACGCCGTTGAAGCGACTCACTGGGACAGCATGACGCGTAGGCGATTCAAAGCCGATGAGTGCTTATTTGCATACCGATCAAGTATTTTTAAAAAAGCGAATCATCAGGCCTGGATCATCACCGACGTTGAATTTCATTTGAATGAATCAGGTGCATCGCCTGTCACAGCGTCACTAAACTACGCTTATCCGGACTTACAACGACGATTCAGCCAGCAGGCGCCAAGCGGCGCGCTCGAACTTGCCCAGGCCATTCGTGACATTCGCGCCAGCAAGCTTCCCGACCCCCATACAGAACCCAACGCAGGCAGCTTTTTTCATAACCCAAGCATCCCGAGTGATGCAGCCATTGCCTTAAAGCGCCGTTATCCTGAACTGCCAATTTACCCTGACGGTGCGCAGCATCACAAGCTTTCTGCAGCATGGATGATCGAACAATGTGGCTTTAGGGGCCAACGCGACGGCGATGTGGGTGTGTCTGCAAAGCATGCCTTGGTGCTGGTCAATTATGGGCTTGCAACCGGTGAGAAGCTGCTTGACTTTGCACAAAGGCTTATTCAAGCTGTCGAAGCGAAATTTGGCATCACAATGAGCATCGAACCGCGAATCTTGCTTTCATAACGATGCATTGTTGCTACGAAACTTATATCTTTCTTCTAAATATCCAGCGCAGCGGCTCAGAGACATCCGGGCAGTACTGATAACCATCGCGATCAAAGGATTTAAGTGCTTCAGGCTCTTCGACTTGGTGTTCGATGGCCCATCGACACATGGCACCTCTTGCACGTTTGGCTGAAAAACTAACCACTTTGTAGGGCCCTGTTTTCGCTTCCTGAAAGACGATATGTAAGACTCTCGCCTTTAGATGCTGCTGTTGCACAGCGCTAAAGTACTCCTCAGAGGCCAAATTCACCAGCATTTTGCATCGATGCCCTCTCAGATCTTGATCGAGCGATGCTGCGAGCGTCGATCCCCAAAAGGCGTAAAGGTCCTTACCCCGCTCATTGGCCATGCGTGTACCCATTTCAAGGCGATAGGCCTGTAAATGGTCAAGGGGTCTCAAAACACCATAAAGACCGGAGAGAATTCTCACGTGATCTTGTGCCCAGCCAATTTGCTCAGGGTCGAGTTCGCGCGCTCTGAGCCCATCGTATACATCACCATCAAAGGCAAAAATAGCCGGTCTCAATGCTGAGGCTTTGGGCTTTTCGCTCCATACCTTGTATCGTTCGTAATTCAATTGCGCCAAGGGTTCGCTAATAGCCATCAGCGCCGAGAGCTGATCAGGATCAAGCGCTCGCAACTGACCCACGAGCTTGCTCGATTCGGCCATCCATCGAGGCTTCGTCGCCTTAACTGCGATCGTTGAAGATTCATAATCGAGTGACTTTGCTGGGGACAACACCATCAACATCAATAGCACCTCATTCAGCCTGAGATTTTGTTGGATCAGCAAAAACCGCTGATGTCTTCGATAGAATATTCATGATATGACTTGTCAGAAAGCCCGAGGCACAAAGCCCCCAATACGATCGGCGTCTCGGTGGGCTAGACCGACGCTTATTGTCAGCACCTGATCGACGGCCATGCCTGCACGTCAACCTATAGTCCTTGATTGCAACTGCTGGTTGGATCTACTTGTCTTCCGTGATCCTTGCGTCGAGACCTTACGGGCTTTGCTTGAGCGCGGCGAAGTCATTGTTGCGATTTGCAGCGGGATGCGGCAAGAATTGATTCAAGTGCTCAGCAGGCCCTGGATTCATAAGCGGTGCGATCCCGATGCGGTCATTCAAGACTATGATCGTCTGTCATCGATGCAGACCACACCTCATTCGAAGGCTATGTCACTGGCCTGTTCGGACCCGGATGACCAAGTTTTTCTGGACTTAGCGCTTGAAGCCCGAGCATCGCACTTGATCAGCAAAGACCGCCAATTACTCAGGCTCGCAAAAAAATCTCTCGCACAATACCAGCTTGAGATTCTAAGCCAGGCCTCGCCACGTTTTCAGCATCTTTGCATGACCTGGCAGGCATCATCAGTGCCCAAAGCGCCTTAGTACGACTTTGGCAATCCAAGTACTTTTTCCGCAATAAAACTAAGAATTAACTCACGGCTTACCGGCGCAATCCTTGGAATTAAGCTCTCGCGAAAATAACGCTCAACATGATATTCCTTGGCATAGCCCATACCCCCATGGGTCATCACGGCTGTTTCGCATGCATGGTATCCCGCTTCAGCCGCAAGATACTTCGCAGCATTAGCTTCGGCGCCGCATGATTGCCCCTGATCATAAAGCCAGGCAGCACGCATCGTCATCCAGTGTGCCGCCTCTAATTCCATCCAGCGTTGCGCCAAAGGATGGGCAATGGCCTGATTCTTGCCAATGGCCCGATCAAAGACCACGCGCTCATTGGCGTATCGCTGCGCTCGTCCGAGCGCGACTCGGCCCAATCCTACAGCCTCGGCCGCAATCAAGATACGTTCGGGATTTAAGCCATGCAATATATAACGGAAGCCTTCACCTTCTTCACCGATCCGATCTTCGATCGGAATGCGTAATCCATCGATAAACACCTGATTTGAGTCAACCGCTTTACGACCCATTTTGTCAATCTCATGGACTTGAACCCGCTCACGATCCAGATCGGTATAAAAAAGGCTTAAGCCATGATTGCCACTTGACGCTTCGGCAGGACTCGTTCGAGCAAGCAGTAACATTTTGTCAGCCACCTGCGCTGTTGAAATCCACACCTTTTGACCGTGAACGACATAGTGATCACCCTCGCGCCTAGCCATGGTCTTGAGCTTGAGGGTGTTTAGACCTGTATTGGGCTCGGTCACTGCAAAACAAGCCTTCTGCTCGCCGCGAATCAGTGGGGGCAGCCAGCGTTCCTGTTGCGCTGCTGATCCAAAAACGACCACTGGATGCAAGCCAAAGATATTCATGTGAACGGCCGATGCCCCGCTCATCCCGGCACCGGAAGCCGCCACAGCTTGTACCACCAGTGCAGCCTCAAGAATCCCAAGCCCAGCGCCACCATGAGCGCTCGGCATAGCAATACCCAGCCAACCTGCCTTGGCCATTGCCTGATGAAATTCACTTGGGAATTGGCCGCTGCGGTCGCGCGAGGCCCAATACTCGTCGTCAAAGTCTCGACAAAGCGACGCGACGGCGTCAACAATCGCCAACTGCTCTTGAGAAAGTGAAAAATCCATAACTATTCCTTGATCAAGCCAAGCGCATGTTGTCCCAAAGCCTAGCCATCGCCAAATGAAAACAATCCGGTTTTCGGTCCGCGCAAAACCCTATTGAAGTTTATGCAAAGCCTTAAAGCCTTAGTATTCAGCGATTGTTAATCGATGCAAGCTGAGACTCGTCGTGGGGACGCTTGCAGAAAGTTATGAGGAATCACCCATGCAGTCCACTTTAGATCGACATGTTGAGATCCGCGATGCAATTCGTGACCTTTGCAAGAACTTTCCAGACGAATACCATCGCGCCATTGATGAAGCGCGCGGTTACCCCGAGGCATTCGTCGATGCGCTTACCCAAGCCGGCTGGCTCGCCGCGCTTATCCCGCAAGCGTACGGTGGCTCGGGTCTGGGTCTGTCTGAGGCATCGGTCATCATGGAGGAAATCAACCGTTGTGGTGGCAACGCTGGCGCGTGTCACGGTCAGATGTACAACATGGGAACACTCTTACGCCATGGCTCGGAGACGCAAAAACGTCAGTACCTGCCTGAGATCGCTGCGGGGCGATTGCGCTTGCAGTCGATGGGGGTTACCGAACCCACGACGGGTACTGACACCACAAATTTGAAAACAACGGCGCGAAAACAGGGTGACCGATACATCGTCAACGGGCAAAAAGTCTGGATTTCTCGGATTCAACACTCCGACCTGATGATTCTACTTGCGAGAACAACCCCATTATCAGAAGTCAAACGAAAATCAGAGGGTATGTCGATCTTTTTGGTTGACTTAAAGCGCGCGATTGGGCACGGGATGACTGTGCGCCCTATCAAGAATATGGTCAATCACGAAACCAATGAGCTCTTTTTCGAAAACCTTGAGATACCGGAAGAAAATCTCATCGGCGAAGAGGGCAAAGGCTTTAAGTACATTCTTGATGGACTTAATGCCGAACGAATCCTGATCGCGGCCGAATGCATCGGCGATGGCTACTGGTTCATCGATCGGGTCACCGCTTATGTAAAGGATCGACAGGTGTTCGGACGACCCATTGGTCAAAATCAAGGTGTGCAATTTCCTATAGCGGATGCCTTCATCGAAGTCGAAGCGGCAAACCTGATGCGTTATGCTGCCTGCGATCTCTTTGACCAGCGCCAGGCCTGCGGTGCGCAAGCTAATATGGCAAAGTATCTTGCAGCAAAGGCAAGCTGGGAAGCGGCCAATGCTTGCTTGCAGTTTCACGGTGGCTTTGGATTTGCTTGCGAATACGATGTCGAACGCAAGTTCCGTGAGACAAGGCTTTATCAGGTTGCGCCAATTTCGACCAACTTGGTTTACTCGTATATTGCCGAACATGTCCTTGGACTTCCCAGATCGTTCTAATTTAATGAAGCACATCGTCCATGGACCGCTTCAAGGAAATTGAAAGCTTTGTTGCGGTCGCCATGCGGGGCAGTCTCAGCGGGGCGGCGCAACTTCAAGGCGTAGCCCCCGCGATGATCAGCCGCAGACTCGATGCGCTCGAGTCAAGATTGGGTGTGAAACTACTCACCCGCACTACAAGGCGTATCTCACTTACCTTCGAAGGCAGCTCTTTTTTAGAAGACTGCCAACGAATCTTGCACCACATGCGCGATGCAGAGGCTTCGGTATCGGCAGGCGGCTTGAAAGCCAGCGGGCATTTGCGGATGACAGCCCCTGCAGGCTTTGGAAAACGCCATGTCGCACCTTTGATTCCCGGCTTTGTAACTGAGCATCGAGAGCTGAGTATTTCTCTTGAGTTAAGCGACCGCCTAGCAGACATGGTCAACGAAGGCTTTGATCTTGCAGTGCGCATTGGTACTTTGAACGATTCAAATCTTATTGCCGTCAAGCTTGCCGAAATGCAACGAGTTGTTGTTGCAAGTCCTGACTACCTGAAACGCCGCGGAACACCCAAGCATCCTAGCGACTTACTAAAGCACGACTGCCTTACTTTTGGCAACAGTGGCAATCAGGCTAGAGGTTGGGAATTCTTGATCGATCAAAAATTACAAACAATCAGAGTACAAGGTCCACTCGAATGTAACGACGGGGCTGTGCTCCTTGATTGGGCGATTGCCGCGCGAGGCATCGCGTGGCGATCGATGTGGGAAGTTGGCGAAAGTCTCAGCAAGGGGCAGTTAGTCAGTATTCTCGATGCATTTCGAGCGCCCGAGCACGGCATTTACGCCGTCGTGACCCAGATGCGGCATATGCCACTTAGGACCCGTTTACTGATCGACTACCTCAAACGAAGCTACGCAAGCCCGGCATATTGGTTAGCAGCAAAACCTGTCGCCACTTCTTCAAATTCGACCTGACTTGGCACATTCGGCGCGATCCACCAACGTCGTTCCGTACAGTCAATGCGAATGCCCGCAACGCTCTCAACCCTTGCCTGTTCGGGGAGCGTCGGGTCGGGCTTTCGACACACCGACAGCAAGCCGTCGGACTCGTCGCGCAGCAGCGCTTCAATGGTTGCCACGCTAATAGGCGTTTGTGCGGCGTAGTGCTGGGCACAGCGAAGTCTGGCCTCGGTAGACAACGAAGAGGCCATGACCGCTTGCTGATCGAGCAAGGGTGTACACAAGAAGTGATTGGTGTGAACCAAGACCGGTTCATGGGCCGAATGCTCCGACCAGGCAGCAGGCGCGATCTCAAATGAACCAATATCGCCACTCGCATCGGCGGCCGGTATATTAGAGGCCGCGCCGAAGCCTGGGCCATTGGCTAATTCGTGCAAGCGCATGCGAAATGCCTTCAAGCTGTCAAACGAAAGCGCATGGCGCAACAGGACATGAACCGGTACGCCTGGCTTTGAGCCGTCTGCTACTGAGCGAAGAATATTGAGGCCTACAGCCATACCTTGATCGTTTAATCCGATTTTTGCGAGCATCCCGGCTTCAGTGAGGGTTGCAATCGCCCTACCCTGCACATCAAGCGTGTGCAACACGACGAGAGCAGCACGCTGCCGCCCTATCCAGTCCCAGTTTTGCGCCAACCACGTATGGCCATCCTTCGAAGCACGAGCCGAAACAGCCATCGCAGTACATTCGCCCCAGTCCAGCAAACCCAAGGCCTGATTGTGGCGTCGCGCTTGCGCCGCCTTATCGCTCACTTGGGCCAAAAACGATGACGGCAAAATTTCGGTACGGCAGTTGAGCGCGAGAATATCGCTGAATACCAGCTTTGCACCGTGAGCAATACCTTCCATTTCCTCAAGCAATTCGGGATCGGTCGCGTGAATTGCATCCCTATATTGCATGGCGCGCCGACCCGCCTCGGTCCAGTCAAGTCCACAGTCTGCAAATAGTCGCGCATAGGTCTGCACCGAGTGAAGAATTCGCTCCTTTGCACGACTTCCATAACGTTCACCACGGGCTCGGGCCGAATCGATTGAGCGAACATCAATGACTGGGAACATGGTGCAACCTCCAAGTTATGCGGCGGCCTCTTCACGCGATGCCCGCTTGCGCTCGTGTTCTTTTAAGAAGCGTTTGCGCAGACGGATGCTTTGAGGCGTTATTTCAACAAGTTCATCGTCTTCGATGAACTCTACGGCACGCTCCAGGGTGAGCGCAATCGGTGGGGTTAGCACAATCGCTTCATCTTTTCCGGAAGCACGCACATTGGTTAGTTTCTTTTCCCGAACTGGATTGACCACCAAGTCATTGTCGCGTGTATGAATGCCGATCACCATGCCCTCGTACAGCGCCTCGCCAGGCGACACAAACATGCGACCCCGATCTTGAAGCTTCCACAAGGCATACGCGACTGCCTGTCCGTCATCCTGCGAGACTAAAACACCGTTTCGTCTGCCTTCGATGTTGCCTGCCCAACTTGCGTAGTCATCAAACACATGGCTCATGATTCCCGTGCCACGCGTCATGTTTAAGAACTCACCGTGAAAGCCAATCAATCCGCGTGCAGGGACGCGATAGTCAAGGCGGACCCGCCCTTGACCATCCGGCACCATATCTTGCAGCTCGCCTTTGCGTTGGCCAATAAACTCCATGACCGAGCCCTGATGCCCTTCCTCGACATCCATCGTCAGCATCTCATAGGGCTCAAGGCGTTCGCCGTTGACTGTTCGCAAGCGGGGCTTGGGACGCGATACTGCAAGCTCATAGCCCTCGCGGCGCATGTTTTCAAGAAGAATCGTCAGGTGTAATTCACCTCGCCCTGAGACTAAAAAGGACTCGCCATCGGGGCTGAACTCGACCCGTGTGCAACATTGCTTTTTAGTTCGCGCTCGAGTCGATCGCGGATCTGGCGACTAGTCACATACTTACCCTCACGTCCAGCAAGCGGCGAGGCATTGACCAAGAACTCCATCGTCATGGTGGGTTCGTCGACGCGAAGCATGGGTAGCGCCTGAGGGTTTGATGGATCAGCGATGGTGCTACCAATGCCCAATTCATCGATCCCCGTGATGGCAACAATGTCCCCAGCGAAAGCCTCGTCCATTGGGGCCCGTTCAAGTCCCCGATAACAAAGAACTTGCCCGATTTTTCCGCTCACTGCTTCGGGAGCCTTGGACTCGGGGTAGTCCTCATCGCGACCTTGCAAAAGCAGCACGAGCTGTCCGGTTCGGACGCGTCCGCGTTGAATCCTGCCAATCCCAATCTTGCCAACATAGTTTGAGTAATCCAGCGCCGAAATCTGCAATTGCAAAGCGCCGTCAATATCGTCGGCGCGTGCAGGCACATGACGCAAGATCGCATCGAACAAGGGCTTCATGTCCTTCGCAGCGCCGGCTTCAATGTCTGAGAGCGCTTCACTTGCGAAGCCTGCGAGCGCTGAGCAGTACACGACAGGAAAATCAAGCTGCTCTTCGTTCGCGCCAAGACGATCAAACAAATCAAAGGTCTGGTTAACGACCCAATCGGGTCGTGCCCCTGGGCGATCAATTTTATTGACAACAACAATTGGACGAAGTCCGAGGGCCAGCGCTATTCGGGTAACAAATCGTGTTTGGGGCATCGGACCTTCGACCGCATCCACAAGCAAGACAACCCCGTCAACCATTGAAAGCGCACGTTCAACTTCGCCACCAAAATCAGCATGCCCTGGTGTATCGACGATATTAATTCGTGTATCGTTATATGTTACCGCACAATTCTTTGCAAGAATCGTGATGCCGCGTTCGCGCTCGAGGTCATTCGAATCCATGATTCTTTCGGCAACCTGTTGATTGACTCGGAATGTTCCTGACTGGCGCAGCAACTGATCGACCAGCGTAGTCTTTCCATGATCGACGTGCGCAATGATTGCGACATTGCGTATGGCGGGGACGAGGTTCATTTGATTTTCCTATAATGAAAAGCTTGTTTGAGCGATGAGTCGTTGGGCAGCAAGAACGCCGCGTTCATCGATGGATCCCGTACCCAGCAATTGGCCGTCCGGGCGGTAGAGACGCACCAACCCGGTGTTTGCACGTGCACCGTGTGCTGCCGCGGGAAGTCGTTGGCCTTGAATAAGGCGTTGGGCTGCATTAAGGTCAAGATCAATACGATCCAAATGTAGTAGCAAAGAATCGGTGGGTAATAATCGTGCTTTCCGCTCAAAAAAATCGAGCGGTTCAAGCTTTTCAAGCGATAACATTTGCTCTTCCCTGAAGCCAGCCACCGCGGTTCGCCGAAGGCCTGCAAGGTATGCCCCGCAAGTTAACGCTTCCCCTATGTCTTGTGCCAGGCTACGAATATAAGTACCTTTACTGCAACGAACTCTCAAGTGAAGGCAAATCATCGCTGGCTTGCTCGCCGCGTATTGAACCATGTCCAAGATGTCTAATTGATGAATGGCAACATGTCGCGCCTGTCTCGGAACCTCAATACCTTCGCGTGCCCAGTCATACAAGGCTCTACCCTGATGCTTAAGCGCCGAATACATTGGAGGCATTTGATCGTACGACCCTTTAAACCGTTCTACAACCTGTGAAAGGCGTCCTATGTGTGGTTGCGGATCTGACCACTCGCTAAGCTCACCCTCAGCATCGCCGGTGGAACTTGAGCGACCGAGCAGTAGTTTTGCTTCATAAGTTTTATCGGCATCGAGCAGTCCATGTAAAAACTTGGTTGCCTCGCCGAGTGCAATCGGCAACATGCCTGTTGCAAGCGGATCGAGCGTTCCCCCATGCCCTGCCTTTGCTCTTGCGAAGAGACGCCTTAACTGCTGTAAGGCATGGTTGGACGAACTACCTAGCGATTTGTCGAGAAGAATTAAACCGTCGACGCCGCCCTCGCTGCGGCGTTTCATACCTTGTTGTCGTCTACAGCTGCAGGCTGATCACCCAGGGCCTGATCAATAAGTCGCGACATCGCCATGCCTCGCTCGGTCGATTGATCGTAGCGAAATCGAAGCTCAGGCGTGGTGTGGATCCGGATGCGTCGCCCAAGTTCGGCTCGCATAAATCCGGCAGCCGATCGCAAACCAGACAAGGTGTTGGCTATTTGGGCTTCGGTATCCGGAAGTACGGTAAAAAAGACCGTGGCGTAGGCATAGTCAGGCGTCAGGTCAACGCCGGTCAAGGTGATGAAGCCAATTCTCGGATCTTTGATGTCTCGCTGAATCAGCTCAGCCAACTCCTGCTGGATCTGATCGGCGATACGCGCACCTCGCGCACCGCCCGACCCTGATGAAAAATGTCGCCGCATGGGAGTGATCAGTCGCCAAACAGTCAAAGACTGCGAGCAACCTCTTTGATCTCGAAGACCTCAAGCTGGTCGCCTTCTTTGATGTCGTCATAGTTCTTAACTGATAGGCCGCATTCAAAGCCTTCCTTGACTTCGCGGACGTCATCTTTAAAGCGCTTAAGACTATCGAGCTCACCGGTAAATAAGACCACCGAGTCACGCAACAAACGAACCCGTGCTCCCCGGCGAACAAGCCCTTCAAGCACCATACAACCGGCTACATTACCGACCTTCGACACCCTAAATACCTGGCGAATCTCTACGAGTCCAATGACCTCTTCCTTGCGATCCGGTGACAGCATCCCTGCCATTGCTGACTTAATCTCATCGACCGCATCGTAAATGATGTTGTAGTACCGAATATCAACACCGTTGCCCTCAGCAACGCGCTTGGCCTGCTGATCGGCACGCACATTAAAGCCAATGACAACGGCGTTTGAAGCCATGGCAAGGTTGATATCACTTTCTGTAATACCACCGACTTGAGCATGAACCACTTGCACCTTGATTTCATCGGTGCTGAGTTTTTGCATCGCGTGAACCAAGGCTTCCTGTGAACCCTGAACATCCGACTTGATGATGAGATTCAGGGACTTGGTTTCACCCTCAGTCATCGCATCAAAAATATTCTCAAGTTTTGCGGCCTGTTGCTTCGCGAGCTTGACATCGCGGAACTTGCCCTGCCTAAATAGTGCAATCTCGCGGGCCTTGCGTTCATCCGCAAGCGATAACACCTCTTCACCAGCCGAGGGCACCTCTTGTAAACCCTGAATCTCAACGGGAATCGAAGGACCCGCCTCATCGATCGGCCGACCATTTTCATCGAGCATCGCCCGAACCCGACCCCATGAGCTTCCGGCAAGCACAACATCGCCTTTGCGCAGGGTACCGCTTTGGACAAGCACCGTCGCAACCGGACCACGCCCACGGTCCAAACGGGCCTCAATCACCAAGCCCTTCGCCGGAGCATCCTTGGGTGCCTTCAGTTCAAGTACCTCTGCTTGAAGCAGAACGTTTTCTAGCAAATCGTCGATGCCCGCACCTGTCTTTGCTGATACACCGATGAAAGGCGACTCGCCGCCGTAATCCTCTGGAACGACCTCGTGCCCGACCAGCTCCTGCTTGACCCGATCAGGATTCGCCTCGGGCTTATCCATCTTGTTCATCGCAACCACCAACGGTACTTGCGCCGCCTTTGCGTGTGCTATTGCTTCAACCGTTTGAGGCATTACCCCGTCGTCTGCCGCCACCACTAAAATAACGATATCGGTGGCCTTCGCGCCGCGTGCACGCATCGCGGTAAAGGCTTCGTGGCCTGGCGTGTCGAGAAAAGTGATAACGCCACGGTCGGTCTTCACATGATAGGCACCGATATGCTGAGTAATACCGCCCGCCTCACCGGCCGCCACCTTTGCCCTGCGGATATAGTCAAGCAGCGAGGTCTTGCCATGGTCAACGTGGCCCATGACGGTTACAACCGGCGGTCTTGGCAGCAGGATCGCGTCGTGGCTCGGGGGTTCCTCAAGCAATGCCTCCGGGTCGTCGAGCTTGGCAGCAAGCGCCTTGTGCCCCATCTCCTCGACAACAATCATGGCGGTTTCTTGATCAAGCACCTGATTAATCGTGACCATCTGACCGAGCTTCATCAAATGCTTGATCACCTCGGCAGCCTTAACCGACATTTTGTGAGCGAGATCGGCAACCGTTATGGTTTCGGGCACATGAATCTCGCGAGCCACGAATTCAGACTGAACCTGTACCTGCTCTTGTCGATCGCCGTGACCACGTCTTCCGCCACCCTTCGATGCGCGCCAGCTGTTATTACCCATGCTGGTATCGCCTCTGGTCTTAAGCGCACGGCGCTTGCTCGCCTCATCGGCCCAGCTCGAGGAAAGCTTCTCTGATTTGAGGTGCTTTTTGTCTTTGGCGTCCTTTGGATCTTTGCTATCTTTTTCCTTAGGCTTTGCAACTGCTGCGACTTCTTTACTTTCGGCAGCCTTTTGCGCACTGGGTTTGTGTAAGGTCCCCGATGGCCCTTCTTTTTTCGGTACCTCAACGGGTTTGACCTCAGGCTCTGGCGGCTTCGGCGCGGGCTTGGCCGCAGGCTTACGCTGGAGGCTCATTAAGCGGTTAATTTCGGCAACTTCGCTTTCAACGGCTCGTCGTGCGCGAGCTTGAGCCTCGGCGGCTTCTTTGGCTCGTCGAGCTTCTTCGAGCGCTGCAGCGGTTTCCGCCTGCGCGCGCGCCTTGTCCTCTTCTTTTTGTGCAAACTCGAGCGCAGCTAACCGCTCACGCTCCCGGCGCGCCGCCTCTTCGCGTGCAGCAGCCTCAGCTGCTGCCTGTACCTCGCGCTCGCGCTCACGCTCAAGTCGTTCTTGCTTCTCACGAAGCTCTGCAGCTTGCCGCTCGAGCAATTCCTGCTGTCGCTGCTCTTCCTCTAAACGCGCTGCATTTTCCTCAGGGGTCAAGTCTTGAGGCGCTGGCGGCGCGACTTCTTGAGCCTCAGGTGCATCGCGTTTCACGAAGACCCGCTTTTTGCGCACTTCAACCTGGATCGTGCGGGCCTTACCGGTTGCGTCAGCCTGCTTGATCTCGCTTGTCTGCTTTCGCGTGAGCGTTATTTTCTTTTTCGGTGCTTCGTCTGAACCATGGGCGCGTCGCAACGCGTTTAATAAATGCTCTTTATCAGACTCTGAGATCAAGTCATCGACTGATTGCTTAGCAACCCCGGCAGCCTTGAGTTGTTGCAACAGCACGTCGGCCGGCATTTTGAGCTCGGCAGCGAAATTAGCGACGTTGTTTGCGGACATGTGTACTTCCTAAAAAAAGAACGATAACAGCAAAAATGCAAAACCCACTGAATTTAAAACGCTGACCCGGCCAGACCAGGTCAGGCTCCAGTCAGTTCTGATCAGCGAACCAGTGCGCACGCGCCTTCAAGATCAAAGCTCTTGCGCGCAATTCATCAATACCTGTCGCATCCTGTAACTCGTCGACTGCAAGTTCGGCAAGATCGTCGCGGCTGTGAACACCTGCGTCGGATAGCTTGGCAGCCAAATCGCTGTCCATACCTTCAAGTGAAAGTAAGTCGTCAGACGATTGATCGATCTTCTCTTCCTTAGCAATGGCTTCAGTTAGAAGAACGTTGCGAGCTCTAGTACGAAGCTCATTGACGGTTTCCTCGTCAAAAGCATCGATCTCGAGCATTTCATTGATCGGCACATAGGCTACTTCTTCAACGCTGGTAAAACCCTCGTCGATCAAGATGTCGGCAACCTCCTCATCAACATCGAGCTTACTCATAAGGTTTTGGCGAATCTCTGTCCGTTCGGTCTCGGATTTTTGTGCCGATTCTTCTGCGGTCATGATGTTGATGGTCCAGCCGGTCAGCTCTGATGCCAAACGGACGTTACGCCCGCCCGTTCCAATAGCCAAGGCAAGATTATCCTCATCAACCACCACATCCATCGAATGTGATTCCTCATCAACTACGATCGAGCTGATGTTAGCCGGCGCTAGAGCGCCGATCACAAACTGCGCGGGATCTTCTGACCAAAGCACAATATCAACACGCTCGCCGGCAAGTTCCTGGGTGACCGCTTGCACTCGTGAGCCTCGAACACCAACGCAGGTTCCAATCGGATCAACACGGCGGTCGTGGCTCAGTACCGCAATCTTTGCCCTAACTCCGGGATCTCGCGCAGCTGCCTTAATCTCTAGCAAACCCTGCTCAATCTCGGGCACTTCATTGGAGAACAAATACTTGATGAACTCGGGCGAGGTTCGTGATAAGAGTAGCTGTGGCCCACGACCTTCGCGATTGACTCGCAAAATCGCTGCGCGCACGCGATCACCGGTGCGCAAATTCTCCTTCGGGATCATTTGGTCGCGTTGCAAACGCGCTTCCAATTTGCCCGATTCAACAATCGCACCCTCTCGATCGACCCTTTTCACCGTCCCCGATACGACAGGTTCGTTTCGAGCCAGGTAATCACTGATAATTTGCTCACGCTCTGCGTCGCGAATCCTTTGCAAGATCACTTGCTTAGCAGCCTGAGCGCCGATTCGACCGAGGTCGATCGCTTCAAGTCCCTCTTCGATGTAATCACCCAACTCAACATCGTGGACCTGCTTGCGCGCCTCGCTCATGATGATTTGCAAGTCGTGATCTTCAAGTTCGCCGTCAGGAACGATCAGCCAACGGCGAAAAGCCTCGTAGTCGCCAGAACTACGATTAATTTGAACGCGAACATCGACTTCGTCCTTGAATAGTTTCTTGGTCGCCGAAGCCAATGCCAGTTCAAGCGCTATAAAAACGGTTTCTCTGGGCACATTTTTTTCTCGTGCCAAAGCATCAACCAGCAGCAAAACTTCGCGACTCATGACCTACTCTCCTCAAACATCGTTCAGAACACCAACTGCGGCACAAGGTGCGCGCGTTCAATTTCATCCAAACTAAAATTCAATACCGTCAAAGCTTTTGTCGTCTCATCCTGAGCTTCAATGGCCTTGCTCGGCTGACCCGCTTGCTGCTTGGGCGGCTTCAACTTCTTTCTGCTACCGAGCCTTTGCGCAGCTTTCCCCGAAGGTGATGATTCAGTCAATAGCAACAACCAACCATCGTCTGCCTCGTTGCGGGCAAGCTCACCCTCCCAATGTCGCCGACCACCAAATGGGAGCCTAAGCCGCAGGCTAACCCGATGGCCAACGAAGCGCTGGAAATCGCTCGCACGCCTGAGACGGCGATCCACGCCTGGCGACGACACCTCAAGACGCTTGTAATCAACCTCTTCGACCATCATCACCTGCGAGAGCTGCCTTGAGACTTGCTCACAATCCTCGATGGTGATTCTTGCTTGCTTCTCAGCAGGCCAATCAATGAATACGCGAATCATGCCCCCGGAAAGCTCCACGTCAACGAGCTCATACCCGAGTGGCACGACAGACTGTTCAATCAAGTTGAACAAATGCACGCTCACCGAACTTAAGACCTCCAAAAAGCAAACCATCGCCCCGCAAAAAGCAAACAACCGACTCGCACAATGCTCGAACGCTTGTAAGCCACAAAAATCGCTCGCAAAACAAACAAAAAAAAATGGGCTGCTGTCCAGCCCATTTCGTTATTGTTTTCCCGCGCCTCGCACCCTCGACCTTGGATCGAGACGACGCAAACAACCGGGAGTTTTATGAAACTTTTCAACAAGCCCCACGGAACACAGGCTTATGATTAGCCTGCGATTATAACCGTTTAATTTGCTTTTGACGTCGTTTTCAGCGATTTTCGTCGAGAACGTTGAGGTTTAGCACCACCCCTTGCGCCGCCAGGATGGTTTGCGCCGCCTGTCTGGTTGCCCATACCCGATCCAGCCCCTCCACCCTGCCCACCTGGCGGTCCACGTCGCTTGGCCGATTTTGGCCTGCCAGCTGGGTAAGCTGCTTGCGCTTGGCCGTCGAATCCAGGCTGGTAGATGCCCGGCGTGAGGTTAAATTTTGCGACGTTTTTCCCGCCTCGGCGTTTGTTTTTCGCCCCAGCACCCCCTCCGGCACTTTGACCGGGAGGTCGCAAGCCGGGAGCAAGCGCAGAAGGTGCACGAACTGATTTGCGGACCGATCGGGTAATGCCCTCAAGATGGGCGTTCGCGTTACGCGGCTGCCACTCGTCGTCTTGAAGTTCTGGCCGATCGACCGGTTCATCCGCGTAGCGAGGCAGGTAAGCCGATGGGTCAAAACCAGGCGGCGGCCCTTCATCGTCCTCATCGTCATGTTCCTCGTCGTCATGATCATGATCCGAGGCATGGAAATCGTCCGCGGGCCTGTTGGGCGCCTGCTTATTGGGTCGATGAGGGTCAGCTTCGCGCATCAATTGCTGCAGGCGTCTTACTTCCTGCTCAGAAAGCTCGACATATCGAGCACGAACCAAGCCTTCGGGAAGCCCCACGGGCCCAAAGCGGATCCTCGCCAATCGACTGACGACCAAGCCGACCGCTTCAAAAATCCTTCGAATTTCGCGATTCCGACCTTCTGAAAGTGTGACGCGGTACCAGTGATTTGCGCCATCGCCGCCGACATCCTCCAGACTGTTGAACCGCGCCGATCCATCTTCCAGATTAACGCCCTCGAGAAGCTGTTTTGCCGTAGCCTCATCGATTCGGCCGAGAATTCTCACAGCGTATTCACGCTCCCAGCCATATCGAGGATGCATCAGTCGGTTTGCGATATCGCCTGAAGTCGTAAAGATCAAAAGGCCTTCAGTGTTGAAGTCAAGACGTCCCACCGCAACCCATCGGGCGCCCTTCAATCGTGGCAGACGACCAAAGACCGTCGGTCGATGGCCGGGATCATCACGCGAACATATCTCACCGGAAGGCTTGTGATAGAGCAAAACACGCGGGGGTAGCTCGGCAAACTTTCGCTGCAACATTCGCCCATTGATCCTCACCTGATCACTAGGCCCTATACGCTGTCCGATGTGGGCGGGCATACCGTTTACCGACACGCGCCCAGCAAGGATTAACTCTTCCATGTCGCGACGCGACCCAATGCCGGCGTCGGCGAGTACTTTCTGGAGCTTCAAGCTACCGAAATCTGGGTCAACGGCATGCTTGGCGCCCGGCACAGGAGAAATACTCGCTACTTCACTCCGAAAGGGCAAAGCCTCTGCCTCTGGCACTTGGGGCTGGCCCTGCGAGACTCTCACCTCAGGATCAGACTTTGCGTAGCCTGGATCCCTATGGGCATCGGGTTGATGGGCGTCCTGGCTCGAAGCCTCTATCGAAGCATCCGCTGATCTATCGCGATCTCGTCGTGGTCGACGACCTCTAGGGCCACGCCGAGGACTTCTTGATGGATCAAACTTTGGTCTCTCAAGGGCTTCATCCCGCCCTTCAAGTTGCTCTTTATACCCTGCTCCAACGCGCTTTTCATCCAGTCCTGTCTCTGCACTTCCAACAGGCCGCTCTTCCGGTGGCATATCTGCACCTTCACCGCGCCCCCGTCCTTGCTCCTCGATGCGTCGCTCTTCTTGTCCTTGAGCCTGGATGCCCCCTAGAGGAACCTGCTCGCTATGAGGCTCGCTTTGCGCAAGCGCTTCAGGCGCAGGCGTGCGGCGTTTGCGTGGCTTCTTTACCTCAGACGTTACAGGAGCCTCTGAACCGGTCGGATTAGTGTCCGAACGATTGATGTCCAAGTTGCCGGCACTGAGGTCCGAGCTAACCGCAGCGACCTCCGAGCTTTCCGCAACTGCTACACGCCTGGTCCTCCGCTTGACATTGGCTGTCGCAGCAGCTGTCGCTCCTGAATCAGCCGGAACAAGGTCATCCTCGGGTTTGTTCATGGGTTTCAGACTCCTCAGCGGCTTGCTCGTCAGGATCGGTGATTGAAAGAAGGACGTCTGCTGCAGGCGGCATACCTGTAACAAGGTCTGTTGCAGGCGGTTCACGTGCTTGAAGCGGCTGAGCTGCTTCAAGTAAGTCACTCATACCCCGCTGCGCCTCAAGCGTAGGTAATTGGCTCAGTGTTTCGAGCCCCATATCATCAAGAAACTGACGCGTTGTGCCGAGCAAAGCGGGGCGTCCAAGTACTTCTTTGTGGCCTATGGTTTCAATCCATCCTCGGTCCTCTAGGGTCTTGATAACCTGGCTCGACACCGTCACGCCTCGGATCGACTCGATATCGCCGCGTGTAACAGGCTGTCTGTAGGCAATAATCGCAAGTGTCTCCATCACAGCACGCGAATACTTGGGTGGCTTCTCAGGATGAAGACTTGCGAGAAATACCGACACATCACCAGCCGTTTGAAAGCGCCATCCGCTGGCAAGACTGACAAGCTCCACGCTCCTGCCCTTCCAGCTCTCACGCAAACGCTCAAGCAATTGCCTAAGGGTGTCGGGACCAACCTGATCCTCAAAGAGCGTACGCAACTTCGAAACGCTGAGGGGTTCACGGCTTGTTAGCAAGGCCGCCTCCAAAACCCTCATCACCTGGTTGGTGTTCATGCTCGACTGTTGATTTCCAAGTTACACATGCCATTCACGCGTGCTCAAGCCGAAGCAAGAGCCAAAAAAACCGAGTTAGCAGGCCGTGTCAACGAACTTATGCCGCGACCAGACAAATTCAGATGGGTTCAAGATTATCCGGGCGCACGCTAGTCCAGACTTGCAAGCGGATTGCTGCGTTGACTTGCGCGACGAAAATCTTGATTGGTTGCGGGGGCAGGATTTGAACCTGCGACCTTCGGGTTATGAGCCCGACGAGCTACCGGGCTGCTCCACCCCGCGTCAGATGTCGAGAGTGTAACAGAGATACTGCTGGCGAGCTAAACTGTGTCTTCGCGATGACCCTTTGGCGTCCTTGCCGCAGAGAACGCGGTCCAAGCACTGATGCCCTCCGGGAGACTGATCTTTATGAAATTCTGTTCAAGTTGTGCAAGTCCTGTTCAACAATCGATACCTGCTGGCGATAACCGTTTGCGCTGGGTTTGCAGCGGTTGCAAGACGATCCATTATCAAAATCCGAACATGGTCGTTGGTACCGTGAGCACCTGGGATGGTCGAATCCTTTTATGCCGTCGAGCGATTGAACCGCGTTATGGATTTTGGACCTTACCTGCCGGTTTTCTGGAAAACGACGAAACCACTGAGCAAGGCGCAGAAAGAGAAACCCGAGAGGAAGCCGGGGCGAAGATCACCGCACTCAAACCTTTTGCAATGATCGACGTGCCCCATGTCAATCAAGTTCATGTGTTTTATCGTGCGGAAATGTTGAGCCCCGATCTTGATCCTGGCGAGGAAAGTCTTGAGGCAAAACTTTATAGCGCTCAAGATATTCCTTGGGACCACATTGCATTTCGGACGGTTTACAAGGCACTAAAGTGGTTCCTGGAGGATCAGCAAACCGATCCTATGTTTGAACGATCAACCTTTCACTACGATGCGATTGCGCTGGGTTCACGCCAACGAAGCACTGCCTGATCCGGCTGATGCGCTCGATGAGCCTTCGGGTTTGCTCTGCGCGGGTATGGACCTCAGCGCACCGCGGCTTATTGAGGCCTACGAGGCTGGCATCTTTCCATGGTACAGCGAAGGCCAGCCAGTTTTATGGTGGAGTCCAGACCCACGCATGGTGCTCTTTTGTGATGAGTTTCGCTTTCACCGTTCACTTAAAAAACGTAGCCGCGTACTCATGAGGGACAAGGCATGGTCGCTTAGGCTTAATCAGGATTTTCCCGCAGTGATGCGTGCTTGCGCAGCCCCACGGCCTGGCCAAGACGGCACATGGATCACAGAACCCATGATCGAGGCCTACAGCCAACTTCATCTCAGCGGCAGAGCTCAGAGCATCGAAGTGCGCCACGGGGACAATCTCATGGCTGGTCTTTACGGCGTGAGTATTGGACGCATGTTTTTTGGCGAATCGATGTTTACCCGCCTGGCCGATGGCTCCAAGATCGCGCTTGCCGCACTGGTCGCTCTGCTCGTCCGCGAGGGCTTCACAATGATAGACTGCCAACAGCAAACCGAACACTTAGCACTCATGGGCGCTCGTCCAATACCTCGACAACGTTATCTCGAAAAGATCGATGTTTTGTGTAGGCTCAGCCCACCCGATTGGTCGACTTGCCAACTGGATTGGCCATGACTCACCCGCATGAAGCACCATTCTCAACGCTGCAGTTCTATGCAACTGCACCCTACCCTTGCAGCTACCTACCGGGAAGGGCAGCGCGTTCGCAGGTTGCCACACCTAATCATTTGATTCACCACGATGTTTATAGCGATTTAGTCCGCGTGGGTTTTCGACGAAGTGGTGTATTCACTTACCGCCCATGGTGCGATGATTGCAAGGCATATGTCCCCGTCAGGGTCAAGGTTGGTGAATTCAAAGCGAACCGAAGCCAGCGCCGAGCATGGAGAGCTCATGAAAACCTGTCGGTGTCTTTCGTTCCGCTTACTTTTTCGGCCGAGCACTACGCCTTGTATCTTAAATACCAGAGTCTTCGCCATGCCGGCGGCGGCATGGATCAGGATAGTCGTGATCAATACGCTCAATTTCTATTACAAAGCCGCGTTCGCACCCATCTCATTGAGTTTCGCGAACCCGCGGATCAACGATTACGCATGGTGTCGATCGTCGACCAGCTTGCCGACGGCTTATCGTCTGTATACACATTTTATGACGCATCTGAAGTCAGCGCTCGATATGGTATTTACAACATTATTTGGCAGATTCGGTGGGCGCGACAATGTGGCCTTCCCTTTCTTTATTTAGGCTATTGGATCCGCGAAAGCCCAAAGATGTCCTACAAATCGGCCTTTCAGCCGATGCAGGGCCTAAGACAAGGTCGCTGGACTGCACTCAACTCGGACTAAGGACTTGCGTACGCAGGTGGCAAACAAACCATGATTAACCTCTACCCTGCTGCGCGAACCCTGTTGTTTCAACTCGAGGCCGAGGCCGCCCATCACCTCGCTTTATCGCAGCTGCAGGCCCTCGAATCGAGTGGACTTTTAAAGCACCTGCTTGATAAGCCTGTTGCTGACCCAATCACAGTAATGGGCTTGCGCTTATTTAACCGCGTGGGCCTTGCAGCAGGGTTAGACAAGCAGGCAGCCCATATCGATGCCTTCGCGCGCCTTGGCTTTGGATTTATCGAAGTCGGCACAGTGACCCCACGCGCACAACCCGGCAACCCAAAGCCTAGAATGTTTAGGCTCAAAAATCACCAGGCGCTTATCAACCGACTTGGTTTTAATAACGAAGGCCTTGACGCCTTCCTTTGTCATGTGCGCGCGAGACAATGGCAAGGTCCGATCGGACTTAATATCGGTAAAAACGCTTCAACGCCCATCGAACAAGCTGACGAGGACTACCTGCGCTGTCTCGATGCAGTGCACGCCCACGCGGATTATGTGACCGTTAACATTTCATCACCGAACACGAAGAACCTTCGTCAATTGCAGGCAAGCGATGCGCTTGAATCATTATTAAACAAATTACGTAAATCCTGCGATGCGCTTGATGCGCGCAAAGGCAGCAAAGTACCGATCGCTTTAAAAATCGCGCCTGATCTTGAGTTTGATCAGATCGATGAGATTGCCAGATTGCTGCAAAGGCATGCCATCGATGGCGTGATTGCAACCAACACAACGCTAGCAAGAGAGCAAGTTAAGGATTCAGCCCATGCCGCTGAGGTCGGTGGATTATCCGGAGCGCCGCTGCTTGAAGCTTCAAATAAGGTTATTAGCCGCCTTCGATCTGCGCTTGGGCCAGACTTTCCGATTATTGGTGTTGGGGGCATTCTTAGCAAAGAAGACGCATTGCAAAAGATCAAAGCAGGTGCGAACCTTGTACAAATCTATACCGGTCTGATTTATAAAGGACCCAAGCTCATCTACGAAACAGCAAAGTATCTACGCGATTACAGCTCAAAGGCGATGGGTTAGCAGCAGATGCCATTCACTGACAAGGCCTGCAGGCCTGTTGGCTTAAGCCTTCACCAACACAAGGACTGCAAGCCTTTTGGTCTATGACCTCATCATCCGCGGACGCATGCGAGCAGGAAGTTCAAGAGCTTGTCCATGAGGGGTTGTCTCGGCAATCTGTGTCCAAGCAGAACGTAGCCTCGCTAACTCGAGCGGAGCGGCCAACGACTTGTCGCGAACAAGCCTCTCTAGGGCGTGTAACCAGTGACTCCACGCTTCGGTGTCACCCTTTGCCTCTTGGTCACGGATGACTGTTCCAAGTGTCTGGCTCCACTCAGGCCAGGAAAAGCAGCCCTGTTCGTGAAGCGAAACAACCATGGCAAACACGCTGGCCTGCCATGGCTCATTGAAAACCTGTGGAGGCTCCATACAGTCGCTCACGATATCGGCTCAATCGATCGGCTTAACGTTGCCGCTTAGCATAAGGGCACAAGATAGGACTCCCATAAGTCCGCGCTTACAAGATCAGCTGATCCATCGTCGCCCCACAAATCTCTGCCCTTGAACACAACGGTATAAAGCGCTTGAGGAGCCTCTTCACCAGACACTGCATGGCGATCGGGAAAAACATGAAAGCCATGACATCGATCGATCATGCCCTGCTTTCCGCGCAAATACCTCGGACAACGGGTATGGGTTGGTGGGTTCATGGCCCTCACCATGACGGCATCACCTGGTTTAAACACAGGACTAGTCCTGCCTTCGCGTTCGGTGGGCGCCCCCCTCAACAGGGTTTGCTTCACATCCTGCGGAGCGAGTTGATTTAGGCCGAGTGCAACTGCATTGGCTTGAGGTTGGAGGAGTCCACGATCTTGCAATAATTTTTCGAGCGCTTCAAACCATATACCGTAATAGCCTGCCTGCAAATAACGAAGCATCGGCAATGACTCGCGCGCAGCCCTCGCTTGATCAAGATTCCACTGTTTAGTCGCACCCATGGCAAGCGTCATCGCAAAGGCACGCCTTTCCCATTCATCGTGAAAACATGCATCGTCTTGATCGAGCACCAGTGGGCCAAAGCCATCCATACCACCCATATCGTGAATGCTATTCATCATCAAGTCCTAACAAGCGCAGTGCCAATCATGGCATCGCGATGAACAAGACCAGCCAATGCCTCAAGGGACCAATCCTCGGTGCCCGTTGGGCGCATCGGAATCACCAAATATCGAATCTCTGCGGTCGAATCCCAGACACGAATATGTGTCGATTCAGGCAGATCCAAGCCAAAGGAGCGAAGCACTTCGCGCGGCCTTATCACGGCCTGAGAGCGAAAGGCCGATGACTTGTACCAGGCTGGCGGGAGTCCCAACACCGGCCAGGGGTAGCAGGAGCAAAGTGTACAAACAACAAGATTGTGTTGCTCGGGGGTATTTTCCACGGCAACAAGATGCTCACCCTGACGGCCACGATAGCCCATCGAAGCCACCGCTTCGGTCGCATCGTCTCGCAAATGCTGAGCAAACGATTCGTCTGTCCAAGCGCGCGCTACGACTTTGGCCCCGTAATGCGGTCCAACTTCGTGTTCATAAGTTTGAATCAGTCGCTCGAGTGTTTCGGGGTGCACGTAGCCCTTCTCGACCAAAAGACTCTCTAAAGCCTTGACCCTAATTTCTATATCGCTTAAAGGGCGTTCATCGTGTTGGTGAGTTTGTGTGCTGCCCATATCTTAAAACCTCAAAAAACTTTACTCGACGACCCTATCGTGGGGAATGTTTACTCGGCGACCTTATCGTGGGGAATGACCTGTGGACTTGCGTTGAGCCCATTGCACACTGAAGGGCTTACCTTTGGGCGCAGGCAAATCGCGATGCTCTGTCCAAGCACCCGCGCCTGGAACATGGCGTAGGTGCGCTTTAGCACCTGCGTACCAGCGCAACACTTGCGACGCAGCTCGCGTGCTCAGTCGATAAAGACTTGGTCGTCGTGCTAAAAAGCCCCACGCTGCCAGACCGAGCCGCTCTCCGAGTGGGCGCAAACCCCGCTCGAACTGCCTCTCGCGTAATTTACGGAGTAGGTCGGGCAATGGAATTTTCATCGGACAAACCACATGACACTCACCGCATAGGGTTGCCGCCTGTGGTAGATCGAGGGTCTTTTCGACCCCAACATAAGCTGGCGTTAGCACTGAGCCCATCGGCCCCGGATAGACCCAACCATAGGCGTGACCGCCGACTTTTTGATAAACCGGACAGTGATTCATGCAGGCACCACAACGAATGCAACGCAACATTGCCTCAAAATCCCCACCTATCAATCCGCTTCTGCCACCGTCGACCAAAATCACATAGTGGTGTTCGGGACCATCAAGCTCGCCCGCAGCACGGGTACCGGTAAGAATCGAAAAGTAATTAGAGATTGACTGACCCGTTGCCGAGCGCGGCAATAAACGGGCTACCATGGCCAGATCCTCCAAGGTAGGAAGAACCTTTTCAATACCCGTCACAGCAACGTGAACACGCGGAACGATCGTGCACATGCCTTCGTTACCCTCGTTGGTAAACAGTGCAACCGAGCCGGTTTCGGCAATCACAAAGTTGCCACCCGATACGCCCATATCAGCGCTCAGAAAATGAGGTCTTAAGACTTCTCTTGCCTCACGGGTCATTTGATTGACTTCGGTCAGTCGCGGCTTTTGGTGGACTTTGGCAAAAAGATCAGAAACCTCATCCTTATCTTTATGAAGCACTGGCGCAACAATGTGCGATGGCGGCTCATTGTTGTTGATTTGGAGGATGTACTCGCCCAAGTCGGTCTCAACAGGCTGAATGCCCGCCGCCTCAAGCGCGCGATTTAGCGCCATTTCCTCGGAAACCATCGACTTTGACTTCGTGACCTTGCGGACTTGGTGCCGCCTTGCGATGGCAACAACCAATTTCGAGGCCTCGGCTGGCGTTTCGGCCCACAACACCGTCGTACCCCGACGGGTGGCTTCCTGTTCAAAACGCTCAAGCCAAATGTCAAGATTAGCCAGGGCCCGACTGCGACGCTGAACAGCGTCGTCTCGCGTTGCCTCAAAGTCATCTAACTCGGCAATCGCTGCTGCGCGACCAGCCACCCATTTGGTCGAAAGCTTCCTCAGATTAGCCTGAAGCCTTTGGTCAGCGAGCTTTTGACCGCTGCGAGCCTTGAAATGCATCGATTGGACTTGCATCAACCCTCTCCTCGGCTGGCGGCCGTCGTGCCGGCAGCTTGTTGATAGTCTCCAACCAGAACTTCCGCCACATGCATGACGCGAGTTTGCTCATCACCGCATCGCCGCAATCGGCCCTCGAGATGCAACATGCAGCCTAGGTCCCCCATCACCACACACTTTGTACCTGTTTGCTGGATTTGTGCGATTTTTTCATCGGCAATTGATGCGCTAATTGCGCCGTATTTCACCGAAAAACTGCCCCCAAACCCACAACAGGCGCGCGAATCCTGCATCTCTTTGATTGTCAGGTCGGGCATATGGTTGAGCAATTGTCGAGGTTGGGCCTGAACGCCTAATTCACGTAAGCCGCTGCAAGCGTCGTGATAAGTGATCTCACCTCGAAAATTTCCCGGTGGCTTTTGCATGCCACAGACGTCGACCAAGAAGCTACTGAGTTCCCAAGTCCGCTCGGTAAGCCTTTGCATTCGAACCCTCAGATCGGGATCGTGCCGAAACAATTCACTGTAGTGTTTGCGAACCATACCAGCACAAGAACCGCTCGGCACCACGACATAGTCAAAGGATTCAAACATGCCGAGCCATTGCAGTGCAAGATCGCGCGCAACATGTTGGTCGCCTGCATTGAAACCTGGTTGACCGCAACAGGTTTGTGCAAGCGGCACCTCTACTTTGCAACCGGCGTCTTCGAGAAGCCTTACGCTTGCAAAAGCAATCTCCGGGCGCATCATGTCCACCAGACAGGTGTAAAACAGAGCGACCCGGAGGCTGGCTAAAGGCGATGTCGTGCTTTCGATACCCAGGGTTGGTTCATTTGATCTTCGTGCGCCACTTGGCGCCGTTGATGCCGTATCGGTTTGGTTTATGCGTTGTTCCATAGCTGAATGATATATAGTCCGGCCGATCATGGCACGCAGCAAGCAATTCACCTCTGCGCTCAATGAGCCGCAGTGCAAATCGAGCGCTATTCAGGTGATTGACCGAATGGTAAGCCTGCTTGATGTGCTCTCGCAATCCAGCGAACCGGTTTCCCTCAAAACCCTTAGCCTCTCAACGGGACTTCATCCGTCGACAGCTCATCGGATTCTGAATGACCTGGTAGGCACGCGTTTTGTTGAGCGTATCGAAACAGGCAGCTATCAGCTGGGCATGCGCTTGCTCGAGCTGGGTAACCTGGTCAAAGCGCGACTCAACATTCGCGACGCGGCCATGGGTCCCATGCGTGAGTTGCATTTAAAAACTGGCCAACCGATCAACCTATCAATTCGGCAAGGCGACGAGATTGTTTATATTGAACGTGCTGTATCTGAACGTTCTGGGATGCAGGTGGTACGTGCCGTGGGTGGCCGGGCACCACTCCACCTGACTTCGGTGGGTAAGCTCTTTCTTGCTGCCGACGATGTCAAAACCCTGCGCTCTTACGCGATGCGGACCGAGCTTATGGGGCAGACAGCGAATTCGATTACTGACCTCAGTCGTCTTGAACTCGAGTTATCACAAGTCAGGACCATGGGCTTTGCTCGTGACAACGAAGAACTCGAGCCTGGCGTGCGATGCATTGCAGCAGGGATTTACGACGACACCGCGCGACTGGTCGCAGGCCTGTCGATTTCAGCGCCTGCAAATCAGGGCCAAGATGCTTGGGTGACCTGGATTTGTGAAACGGCTCGCAAAATATCCGCTTCACTAGGCTACGACGGCCCTTCTCGTGTTCGTCAAGACTAGGCTTTGATTTACGAGTATTTCAATTCGATCCAGTGCCGAAGTCGTTGCGCGTCGGCAAAGCGAGCGAGCTTTTGCTTCGCATCGAGCAAGACCATGACCATGGCCTTGCCTTCAATGCGCACTTGCATGACTAAGCAATTGCCTGCTTCGGAAATATAGCCGGTCTTTTGCAATTCAATATCCCATTTGGGATTGTGGGTGAGCCGGTTTGTATTGCGGTAAGCGAGCGTTGACTTCCCCGATCCAACATGCAGCCCAGGCGATGTTGAGTACTGCCTAATCAGAGGGTAATCGCCCGCTGCTTGGACCATCCTGGCTAGATCCCTGGCGGTCGAAACATTTCTACTCGATAAACCAGTCGGTTCAACAAAACGGGTGTCAGCCATGCCAAGCATGCGTGATTTGGCGTTCATTGCCGACACGAATGCCTGCAAGCCCCCTGGGTAATTGCGCCCCAGAGCGCTTGCAGCCCTGTTTTCCGATGACATCAAAGCCAGGTGAAGCAACTCAGCGCGACTAAGCCTGGTACCAACCCGAAGCCGAGAGTGCGTCCCCTTCTCACTATCGATATCGTCCTTGGTGATTTCAAGCACTTGATGTAAGTCCTGCTGCGCATCGATAACAACCATCGAGGTCATAAGTTTGCTAATCGAGGCAATCGGCAAGACCACATCGGCATTCTTTTCAAACATGACTTTGCCGCTGTCTGAGTTCATGACGTAGGCGACCGACGAACGCAAATCGAGTGGATCATCGGTCGCGTGCAAACCGAGTTTTTGCCCATTCGAAGGCCTTGCAACCGGCGCATCGGCAGACTGGCCCGAAGCAGCAGCCGACTGGCTAGCCGAACTCGCTTGGGATGCGCTTGAAGCAGCACCTGCTGCGGCCGCACCCGCAGCGGCGGCAGCCAGGGTTTTCTTCTTATTGAGCATGCTCGGGCCGCCACGTTTGACGTCTTTGCGCGCGGGCTTTTCAGCAAATCCTCGAGTGGACGAACCAGACTTTTTAGCGGCTGACTGTGCTGGCTTTTTCTTCCCACTGTCCTGGTTTTTCACCCTTGGCTGGATGGCTCCTGCGCGCTCATTGGCGCGAAGGGTTTGCGCCTCTAGCGTTGGCGCAAGCGTGATCACAGAAATCGCTATGAAAAGCGAACTGAGCAAACGACATACAAGCATCATGTTGGTCTTTTGATTTCAGGCGGCTTGGTGGGCTTGAACAAAGTGTGCAAACTCGCTTGCAGGCACTCTTTCAGTAACCAATCGATTCTCAATAGCAGCCTCGTCGGCATATCCAAGCGCCATGCCACAAACCAGTTCTTTGCTATCGTCGAGGCCCAAAAATTCAGTAACGACCGCTTGCAGACTGAGCCATGCTGCTTGCGGGCAGGTGTCGAGTCCATGGCCACGGGCGGCGATCATCAACGACTGCAAAAACATCCCGTAGTCGAGCCAACTGCCTTGCGAAAGAATTTTGTCAATCGTGAAGAACAAGCCTACTGGAGCATCGAAGAAGCAATAATTCCTCGCATGCTGCCTATGCATTGCTTCTTTGTCGGCTTTACCAATGCCCAATAATGCATAGAGATCGAACCCGACCTTGCGTCGACGATCGAGATAAGGCGATACCCACTGTTTAGGGTAGTAGTCGTAGGGTTGGGGCTGCGCCGCCATCGCTTGAGGATCGTTAAAGGCGGCCTGTGCACGTTGGACCAATTGATCGAGCGCTTCGCCTTTCAGGATGTGAACCTGCCAGGGCTGCGTATTGGTGCCAGAGGGGGCACGCGCTGCAAGTTCCAGCAAATGGCGTATCAATTCGTCAGGAACTTCCCTGGGCAAAAAAGCGCGTATCGAACGGCGCGTAAGGAGCGCCTGGTCAACCGGATGTTGCGTGTCGTTCAAGAGATGTCCTTTCTCAAGGCCTAATCAAAATAGATTCAAGAACCTGCCGCAAAGCTTGTGGCAGGCTTTTCGGGCGCCTTTGATGCCGATCGACATAAACATGCACAAAATGGCCTTCAGCGATGGCCCTTTCCTGTCCAACAGCGAAGTCATCGCGTTCGTCACCCTTTTCAGCACGGAAGAGCCCAATTTCATAGCGAACGCTGCTATGACCAATACTTGCAACCCGCAAGCCCGCTATAACCCGCTCTGGAAATGAGATAGGAGCAAAGTAGCGGCAACCGGTTTCAACCACTAAGCCGATCACTTCCCCGCGCTCAAAATCCAACACCTTGTTTTCTAGCAAGAAATGATTCACGGTCGTGTCGAAAAAGGCGTAGTACTGGACATTATTGACATGTCCGTAGACGTCGTTGTCATGCCATCGCGTGGTGATTAGGTGTAGATGCGGGTAGTCGCTGCGTAAGCTTCGTTCTGTTCTTGAAGTCATGACGTTATAACAATCAACCGTAGCGAGACGGCCCCTATAAGCTCGGTGGGCAAATCGACAGTTCTTAATAGGCTGCTATTCTCGCACGATGTTGCGAAGCCGCCTTCGTCGCAAGCCGAATCGTCTCAAGATGAATCTCAATCGTGTCATCGATAGGACTTGCGTAGCCGCCACCCATCGTAACCACGCAAGGCAATCCTTGATCGCTACACCAGTCAAAGACCATGCGATCACGCATTGCAATCCCAATCTTACTGAGCGCAAGTCGCCCTAGGCGATCGCCCGCAAAGACATCAGCGCCTGCGATGTAAAGCACCCAGTCTGCCTGAAATCTTCTCGATACTTCGGACAAAGCTTCTTGTAGGCAAGCCAAGTAAGCATCGTCGCCAGTCCCGTCCTCCAAAGGCCAATCTGAGTCGCTCACTTCTTTCGTGAACGGAAAGTTTTTTGCGCCATGCAGCGAAAGCGTATAAACGCTCGGATCATTATTGAAAATACGCGCCGTCCCGTTGCCCTGGTGAACATCCAGATCAAGACACAAAACCTGCCGCGCCCAAGATCTTGCCTGTACCCAACGAGCTGCAACTGCAAGATCGTTAAAACAGCAAAAGCCCTCACCGCGATCCGCGTAAGCGTGATGGGTACCCCCGGCCAAATTAGCCGCAAAGCCATCATGACGCGCTGCCTCGCAAGCACCGATGGTGGCCCCGACCGATCGCCTCGAGCGCTCAGCCATCGCTGGTGACCAAGGAAAGCCCAATAGCCTTTGCTCTTGGGCAGAGAGCCCACCCTGGCTAACTTTCTCGATCCACAAAGGGTGATGAGCAAGCGCCAATTGCCCATCAGTAGCCGGCAGTGCTTCGCACAGACTTACGTCGGTCAATTCGTGGGCGATCCGCTCTCGTAGTCGGCCGTACTTTTGCATCGGGAAACGATGGCCTTGAGGTAGCGGCAGGACAAAGTGGTCACTATAGAAAGCTTTCATATCAAGCCTCTTGACCGGTTCTGCGGCGTCGCAACAAAACAGATTGCTGTTGCATTGCAACAAAAGCGCTTGACAAGCTGCGTTAGAAGCGTAAACTCAGTTTTGTGCAATGCAGCAATAAAGAAAAACGGCTCCAAAGCTCTCCCCTTCTCGGTTTTACCTGCTTCGCTCCCGATTCGATTAGTTCCGATTCTCTTCTTGTTCACAGTTCGTATTTACTAAATCATTCATGAAAGGTTATGCCATGTTTACAACGCCCGAGCAGTACCTCGCCGCCCACAAAGCAGCTATCGATACCTTGCACGCTGTTGCCATGAAATCGGTTGAAGGCTTTGAGCGCATGATGGAATTGCAACTCCAAGCGACCAAAGCAACAATGGCTGAAAGTAACGAGCAAGTAAAAGCATTACTCGCCGCAAAAGATGCAAAAGCGCTCACCGATCTCGCATCGCAAGGCATGCAACCTGCCTCTGACAAAGCAACGACTTATGCCAAGCATGTGTATGACATCGCTCGCGAAACCAGCACTGAAATCGCTAAGCTTTATGAAACCCAGATGACCGAAGCCAATAAGCATGTATTCGCTTCGATCGAAAGCATGGCAAAGAATGCCCCCGCAGGTTCTGAAGGTGTCGTTTCCTTTGTCAAGAGCGCGATGGCAGCTTCGAATAGCGCATGGGACCAGGTTAGCAAAACCACCCGCCAAGTCGTTGAAATGGCTGAGGCCAATGTTGCTGCAGTGACCAAGGCACCCCGTCCTAGTGCTCGTAAGGCCGCTTAATTCCGCCAAGCGAGCGTCGAGGCAGGCCGCACCGGTTCATCGTCGGTGTAGCTTTCAGAACGACAAGTCTGTCGCTCCGAAAAAAAACAGCGAGCAAGCTCGCTGTTTTTTTTTCATACAAAACCTGATCGATAGCTTAAGCTTGTTCGCTTGTTTTGGTTCGACGAATTTCGACCACCTGAGCTTTCGCTTGGCGATGTAATGCACCTATTTCACTGTGTTGGCTCGACGACGGCTCAGCTTCAAAGGCCTTCGCAAAGCGATCACTGGCCTGCTGCCACCGGCGCTGAGCATCTTCAAAGTGACGTTCCTTAACATGCCCAAAACCTCTGATGTGCTCGGGCACCTGGGCAAGGACAACAAGTGCCTGGTAAGCCTCCGTCAACCGCGAACGGGACACCAGATCATCGAGTGAAGCTTCGAGCTTTTGAAATGCAGACTGAAGACTCGCCTCATAACGCTCGATCCAAGCTCGCTCTTTGCGTCGTTCGTCACTGCGACCAAATACATCAAACGCCGTACCACGCAAGCATTTGAGGTGCTGCAATAAGCCGAAGGCTTTCATCATCCAAGGACCATACTCAGCCTTGAGCAGGCGCCCTTGTTGATCACGCTTGGCAAACAAGGGGGGCGCCAAATGGAATCGCAACTGAAAGTCGCCCTCAAATTGCTCATTAAGCTTGGCGGCAAACAATGGGTCAGCATGCAGCCTTGCCACCTCGTACTCATCCTTATATGCGAGTAACTTTGAAAAATAGCGTGCCACCGCCGCGGCCAAAGGTCTTGTGTCAATGGAGTCGAGCGCATCAAGCGGACTTGCAGGCGAGAGCTTGGCAAGCACACGTAGCTTCGCCTCCACATCCACGCTGCGTTGAACCAAAGCCTCAAAGCGAGCGACTAAGGCTTCATTTTGATAGGCCAGCAAATGCGCCTTTCGGTGATTCATCAGCGCTGCAAAGCTCGAAACACTCGTTAAGGACTCGCTGTGACTTAGCGATGACGCCATCGCTTTCGCTTGACCTGCGACATGGCTGCCCGACCTTGCGTTGAGTGCAAGCGAAGTGACAGCATAAAGATCAACCGCCGCACGACGCCCCCACAAAAAGGCCTGCTTATTTTGTTCAACGGCGGTTTCGTTTAACTCGATCGCACGCTCGATGGCTTCGGCGCTCACTGGGATCATGCCCTTTTGCCAGGCATAGCCGAGCAAAAACAAGTTTGCAGCGATCGAGTCACCCAACAAGGCCGTGGCCAAACGACTAGCATCCACGAAATCAGCCTGCCCCTCCCCGACGACATCGACAATTGCCGACTCCATGGAGCCCAGCGGAAACTTCCAATCAGTGTTTCGCGTGAAATCGGCGGTAGGCGTTGCCGCAACATTGGCGATAACTCGAGTGCCGGCCCGAAGTTTGGAAAGCGCGTCCTTGCCCGAAGTCACCACAACATCGCAACCTAGTACCGCGTCGGCCGCAGCAAGGCCAATGCGTGGCGCATGAAGCGCATCAACCTGCGTAGCAAAACGCACAAAACTCATGACTGCGCCGTTTTTCTGTGCAAGCCCGGCCATATCGAGTACGGTCACTGCCTTGCCCTCAAGATGAGCAGCCATACCGAGCAAGGCACCGATGGTGACAACCCCGGTGCCGCCAATACCTGTGACGAGCAGGGCGTAAGGCTTGTCCAATACCGGCAGTTTGACCTCAGGAAGTTGCAAACGAAGAGCATCTTCGGCGACTTTGCTTGCTTTACCTCGCCTCGGCTTGCCACCTTCAACCGTTACAAAGGAGGGACAAAAGCCCTCGACGCAGGAGAAGTCCTTATTGCAACTGCTTTGATTAATCCGCCGCTTGCGGCCCATGTCGGTTTCAAGCGGCTCAATCGACACGCAATTGGCTTGAACACCACAGTCACCACAGCCCTCGCAAACTGCATCATTGATGAAGGCTCTGCGTTGTGGATCAGGAAACGCACCACGCTTGCGTCGACGGCGCTTCTCCGCAGCGCATGTTTGGTCATAAATGAGCACCGAAACACCATCGAATTCCCTCAGCCCTCGCTGGACCGCGTCAAGCTCGCGACGATGATGTACCGACACATCCGATGGGAAGTAGCCAGCCGGATACTTCTCGGGTTCGTCGCTCACAACTTCGATACGTTTAACACCCTCGGCACGAACAAGTTGAGCAATCATTTGCGGGCTGAGAAGCCCATCGTGACGCTGGCCACCGGTCATCGCCACCGCATCGTTAAAGAGGATCTTAAAGGTGATGCGGGTACGGCTCGCCAGGGCGGGACGAATCGCTAAGGATCCCGAATGGAAAAAAGTGCCATCGCCGAGGTTTTGGAAGACATGTTCAGTGGTGCTGAAGGGTGCCTGACCTACCCAGGTCATCCCCTCGCCACCCATTTGCGAAAAGGTGCTTGTTGAACGATCCATCCACATCGCCATGTAATGGCAGCCGATGCCTGCATGAGCACGCGAACCATCGGGTACTTTGGTGGAGGAGTTATGTGGGCAGCCCGAGCAAAAATAAGGAATTCTTTCAATGGTTTGAAAGCTTTTCCCGCTCCCTTGCTCACGAGTTTGCAAGGCCTTTAAATACCGATTAACGCTGGCAATCACTGCTGCCTGATGCGGATCTGACGGGTCAAGTCTGGGCAGTAAGCGCTGGGCAATCAACTTCGCACACAGAGCGGGCGATAACTCGCCTGCCTCTGGCACCAAGGCCTGACCATCACCGTCTCGTTTACCCACAACGAGCGGCGCCTGGGCCTTGCGATAGCACTGCTCCTTCAACTGGCTTTCAATAAGCGAGCGCTTTTCTTCGATCACCATGACTTCCTCTGCGCCTTCCACAAAGGCTGCAGCGCCACTTGGCTCAAGCGGCCAAGGCATGGCAACTTTATAGACCTTAAGCCCGATACGCTCAGCACTCGCCTGATCGATGCCAAGATCTTGAAGCGCTTGCATGCTGTCTAGCCATGCTTTACCGCTTGAGACCAAGGCAAGGCGTGCTGGGGCGCCGCCGCGTTCGAGATCGGCAACACCGAAGACATTGCGATCAAGGCGATTAGCACGCGCATAGGCCAGTACCGCGGGCACCTTGTACCGGACAAGACGTTCCTCGAGCTTTGGAAATGGCTCTTCGGGCCAGCGTCCATGAATCCCCCCTGCTGGCCATTCGATCCCTGTAGGCAAAACAGGCATGATCCGGTTAGGGCTGACATCCACAATACCCGCTGCTTCGATGGTATCGGTCACCGCCTTGATCGCCACCCACACGCTGGCAAATCGAGACATCGCAAAGCCGTGTAAACCGAAATCAATATAGTCTTGCACGGTTGCCGGTGCCAGCACCGGCATCGATACGGCGATGAAGATATGGTCAACTTGAGCAGCAACAGTTGAGGACTTGGCGCCGTGATCATCACCGGCAATTGCCAAAACGCCGCCATGCGGGGAGGTACCCGCCTGGTTAGCATGCCTGAGCACATCGCCACTACGATCTACCCCAGGGCCTTTGCCGTACCAGATGCCAAAAACGCCGTCGTACTTTCCGTCGCCGTGAATATGTAACTGCTGCGTACCCCACAAGGCAGTCGCCGCAAGATCCTCATTCAGCCCAGGCTGAAACTTGATGTGATGCTCTTTGAGCTGTTTGGCAGCCTTATAGAGCGCCTGATCATAGCCGCCGACAGGCGACCCTCGATAACCGCTGATGTAGCCCGCTGTGTTGAGGCCAGCAGCCTGATCACGTTGCCTTTGCATCATCGGCAAGCGCACCAGGGCCTGCGTGCCGGTCAAATAGACAAGGCCCTCAGTTGCCTCGTAACGGTCGTCAAGCGAAATTTGCTTCATGCGAAGCTCATTGGGGTGGTTCATGCTTCGATTACTCCCATAAAACGAAGGCTTAGCGTGAGCCTGACCGTAATGCCTCAATGCCTTCCTTGAGTGCTCGAAAGGCCTGATCGATGTGCGCGGGATCGGCCTTAACGCCAAGCTCTATATGGCGCCGTTCCCCCTCGCTGCCCATCGAAGGAAGACTAAAAACCTTGACACCAGGAAAACTGCGCTCCACGGACTCCATCACAGGCGTTGCCAATGATTCCGGTAGTTCATAGACGATAAACGAACGTTCCTCATGTTGAACTCGATGATGCAGTGCTCGCCAGCACTGATCAAGCACCCAATCAACCATTGGCCAGGCCATCACTGGAAATCCCGGTACAAAGTAATGATTACGGATCGAAAATCCTGGAATCTTGTTGTAGGGATTAGGAATGATCGATGCTCCTAAGGGAAATTCGCCCATTTTCAGCCTTTGCTGATTTTCAGGAATGTTCATATCAGCGCTACCCCGCCCCTCTGCGGCCATATCGGCGCAGCGCTCGGTGATAAGTTGCTT